>JBBDSJ010000134.1:13838-16342 GCA_040905025.1 Gammaproteobacteria bacterium | reverse complement strand
GCGCCAGAATGATTTCAGCTGAAAGCATTCGCCCGCTGAAGCGGGCTCCTACAGCGGGCTCCTGCAGCAAAACCCAACGCCCGTAGGAGCCTGGCTTGCCAGGCGAACGGTAGCCCAACAGCATTCGCCCGCTGAAGCGGGCTCCTACAGCGGACTCCTACAGCAAAACCCAACACCCGTAGGAGCCTGGCTTGTTAGGCGAACGGTAGCCCAACAGATTCGCCCGCTGAAGCGGGCTCCTACAGCATGCTCCCACGGCAAAACCCAACGCCCGTAGGAGCCTGGCTTGCCAGGCGAACGGTAGCCCAACAGATTCGCCCGCTGAAGCGAGCTCCTACAGCAAGCTCCCACGGCAAAACCCAGCTCCCGTAGGAGCCTGGCTTGCCAGGCGAACGGTTGCACAACAGCATTCGCCCGCTAAAGCGGGCTCCTACAGCGGGCTCCTGCAACAAAACCCAGCACCCGTAGGAGCCTGGCTTGTTAGGCGAACGGTTGCACAAAAGCATTCGCCCGCTGAAGCGGGCTCCTACAGCGGACTCCTACAGAAAACCCAGCACCCGTAGGAGCCTGGCTTGCCAGGCGAATTCCCGCTGATTTTATTTAAGGCGCGTCGGTCACCGACACCTGTATTGTGCGGGAAACAAAACCAATATCACCGGCACTACCGCCGCGGCTGGCCGTAGAACTGATCTGGTAAACATTATAGGTGTCCGGGCCTTCCTGCACCGACGCTTCACTACAGGCAAGCGTGGTAATGGTAAAGTTATCCAGCCCGCCGCCACTCAATGCAATCGGTGCAGCCGGCACACTGCTACAATCACCAGCACCGCTGACTGTGCTGGCGGCCAAATCAATGCCTGAACGTGCAGCGAACCAGCCCTGCATACTGCCCTGCGACAGGGTTGTGCTCAATGATTGAACGCCGACAGTAGTGGCCGCATAAGCGCCCAGTAACGCCAGCACGACGATCAGAACCACCGCTATAATGGCACTAAAACCGGCTTGCTTGCGTGGCTGGCTCATGGCTGATTGTCCACATGGGATTGCTGCATAATCGTGACTGACTGCGAGCCGTCTGTGACAGTCAAGCTGATGGTCACCAGACCGGCGCGGGTAGCGGCGCCGGGTTCATAGCTGAAACTGCAAGCCGTGACTTTATCTATAAGCAGATTTTCATTGCCCGTGGTAGGTACAGCACCAATCGTGTAGCTGTCGTAGCGAAAAATATCGGCACCATCGCAAATGAAGCTGACTGGTGTATCGACAATCTGAAAACGCTGTTGTGGCGATTCCAGCGGAAAGCCGCTGCCTGTGCGTACAAAAGTCAGTTCAGTCGCACTCACCGCCTGTATCGCACCAACGTTGTCACCATTATAGGCATTGGCGCCAGCCTGGCCGGTGTTATAAACGACCAGACAATCGGTCAGGCCAGCAAGGCAATCATTCTGGGAACCGGCGGCACCGTTGGCGGTTATGTTCGCAGCATTAAGGAAACCACCCAATACCTCGAATGTCCCGTTCAAACCGGCGCCTGTATCGATAAAGCGCAGGCGCCGATTGCCCGGCGGTGGATCCGCCCGATAGCGGCCACCATCAACCGTCCGCAGAAACTCAACACCCTGATCACCACCCAGCAGACGCACGCTGTTCGGTAATGCCAGCCGGATTTCGCGTGTCATGCGTTGCAGGGCTGTCTCGGCAATATCGACCAGACTGGCACGGCGTTGAATATCGAATGACGCCTGCACCGGGCCGCGCAATATCGTCGCCAGTACACCGGCAAGAATACCAATCAGCAGAATCACAATAATCAACTCAATCAGGGTGAATCCGGATGGTTTTTGATAATTGGCCGGCCGTGTCATCAGAAATTCACCTTGTAACCCGACAATGTCATCGAAGTCGATGTCGGCGTATGGGTCACATCCACATCGACCCGGGCCACCTGACAGCTGTTGCCCGACAAACCGCCCAGACCCACACCATTGTCCTGAATGCTGACAACGACATTGTAATTGCCTAAACCCAATACGTTGTTATTGCGATCAGTAGGTTGTTGGTTCAAGCCGGCATAATCAAAGACATCATCATAAAGCGGGCGTGAACCTGTGGCTGTACTGCATGCGGCACAGGGGCTGCTGACACAACCCGAGCAATCGCCACCGGGATCATCACAAAATGGCTGTAACAGGATTTCTTCAAGATAGGACTGGGCAACGGCATTCGCCTGCACCCGGATTAAAGGATCAACGCTGGCTTTGGTGGCCTGGTTAATCAGCACCACAAAGCTGCTCGCACCAACGCCCAGCACCACCAGCACGACGATGAGTTCTACCAGCGTAAAACCAATTTGGCGTTTGGTGCGGATCATGGTTATTGAATTGTTTTTCCGTAATGTTCCATCAAGATTGCTTCGCCCTGTAGGAGCCGGGCTTGCCAGGCGAATAGCCATCAACATTCGCCTGCTGAAGCAGGCTCCTACAAAATAACGCCACACGATCAAG
>JBBDSJ010000134.1:0-13738 GCA_040905025.1 Gammaproteobacteria bacterium | reverse complement strand
ACGCCACCCGTAGCAGCCGGGTTCATCCGGCGCATGTTCGGGCCATTGTTCGCCCGGTAGGAGCCGGGCTTGCCCGGCGAATAATCATCAACATTCGCCTGCTGAAGCAGGCTCCTACAAAATAACGCCACACGATCAAGATAACGCCACACGATAACGCCACCCGTAGCAGCCGGGTTCATCCGGCGCATGTTCGGGCCATTGTTCGCCCTGTAGGAGCCGGGCTTGCCCGGCGAATAATCATCAACAATTCGCCTGCTGAAGCAGGCTCCTACAAAGAACCCTGCAAGCAAGCGTCTATAATTCACGCGCATAACCGGTCTCGGCTTCAACCTGCAAAATCCGACCACCCAGATTGAAGGTCTTATCGCCACCGCTGGGGCGGCCGATATTGTCAAAAGTGAATGTGCCCGGGAAAGTACTGCCAGGTGCTGCATCAGCATCGAGACAAAAATTGGTATTACTGGTGATTGGATTGGTAATGTTTGAGGTGGGACAACCCAATGCAGCGGGCACGCCAGTCCAGGTCAGATTACAGCCGGCCGAGGTAATATTAACTTCTACATGACAACCACTGCCAATCGCCTGTTTTTGTGCGTAACGGATAGCTGCCAGCGACTGCTGGACAAAACCGCGTTCACGAAAAACAGTTACATCAAGACGTGGCACTGCAATTGCCGCCAGTATGCCAACGACAAGTAAGGTAATCACCAGTTCTATCAGCGTAAATCCCCTAGCCACGTTAAACGGCTCCAATCAGTTGGCCCACGCCAATATTAGCGCACACTTTTTCTGAAATCTCGACATGAAAGATAAAAAGGAGGGCCTTGCGGCCCTCTTTAGTAATTACAGCTAACTCTGATAGAGAACCAAGATTACAGACTGCCTGTACATAGACCAGTCAAAGATGGCCCCGTTACTGTCGTACCACCAACTGTTGCTGTGATACCAGTAGCACACTCGCCACCAAAACTTATGGTAACAGTATCATATATAAGCGCAGCTTCCACATCTGTAGCCGACTGCTCAACACCATCAAATTCAGCAAGTAATATAACTGCCTGTGATGCAAATGCACCTAATGCACCTTCTGCTGTTGCAGTTTCTGCATCGCCAGTCAGAGCTGAAAAACGTGGCGTTGCCACGGCGGCCAGAATGCCGAGAATAACGATGACTACCACCAGTTCAATCAGGGTAAAACCCCCTTGTTGCGTTTTCATGGAGAACTCCTCCTGTATAACTTCATTTAACAAATGAGGCCGCAGCCCCGAAAAAACCTGCCTGACTCAACCCTGCCGCAGCAGCATTGGGAGCATCCTTGATCTCCGGACAGATTATCTGAACAGGCCATTCCGAATGGCCCTTACAAATTAGTGAACGCATAGTCTACCTAATACAGACAACTAAACGTGATTAAAGTCACATATTCAGGACAAATATCAGGCCGGAAAGGCCGAAATTACCGTATTTGACATAATATACAGGCTGCCCAGCACGACCAGCAGACCGAACAAACGCGGATGCCCCGGGATAATCTGCTCGGCCAGATCCAGCTGCTTGTCCAGAGTCCTGAACACCCTGTCACTTTCGACCCAGCGATTACTCCAGGCTTCCAGGCCCTTAATAAGACTGGGACGCAACACCACAATGAGTCCGGTCAGCAGTGCAAAAATGTTGCCTATAACAAGCAGCATCGACAGTGTGGTATTGAGTATCTCCTCCAGCAGCCAGTTTTCAATATCCACTAACAACCTCAATTCATCACCACCATAGAGGCGCCAGAGAAACCACAGGCTGTACAGCGATCCAACAACAATGAGGCTGCCCATAATAATATGGTGCCGGTAAAACAGCCGCTCAAAACGGCGTTGTTCATCCAGCTTTTTGAACCAGATCGAGGTATCAATCCAGAGATTCATTCGCTCACTGACACGTAACAACCAGCCTGGCACCAGCAACATCAATAAACCGACGATAAACGTCAGCAGCGCCAGCCAGAACAGGCTGGCAGAGAGGATGCCATAGAGTTGTGCGCTGTAATTGCTCATAATACCAATTTTAGAAAATGAAACCCCCACCCTGGCCCTCCCCCTGAAAGGGGAGGAAGATTAAAAAAATCCATCGCCGAAACCAACTAACTGCATAAAACGCATTCCCCCTCCTTTCAGTGAGGGGTTTAGGGGGAGGGGCAACAAGCATGCAATGAAAACCCCCACCCTGACCCTCCCCCTGGAAGGGGGAGGGAAGTTAAGATTGCTTCGTTAATTTGCAATGACTGCATTTATATCTTTAGACATAATCAAAATAACCATTGGTATTCATCCAACGGTTGCAAGCCGAGGCTGTTGAGTCTGTCCACTGCTGGTGAAAACTCACCATCACCATCCATATCCGTATAATCCAGCTCCAGCCGGAAACGCAGCCGCGCCGGGCTATCCAGCTCACTGCGAAATACTTCGCTGTTACGCACCAGGTAAACCAGTGCGCTGGTATCTGTATCGAAATACCAGCTGCCCGGCTCCAGCCACTGCCCTTCCCCGGCAGATAACTCACCGGCATAGTTCGGCAATGGTCGCACCATACGCGATTCAACCAGTGTTCTTTGGGCTTCCGGGCCTAAATCAGGATCATCAAAATCCCATGCTGGCTGTTGCATCAGTATGTCAACGGGGTTGGCGTGTTCCATAATCGTCACGACTTCTGATCCAGCTGACATATTCAGATACAAGCCCTGCACGTGCAGCGCGCTGTTGAGGTTGACAATCGAATTCTCGATCATGGAGCGTTCAGCCTGCGCCAGCATGATGATCATGCGATTCATAAAAATACTAATGAGCACAAGCAGAATAATCAGTGCAAAGACCAGCTCCAGCCTGGAAAGGCGGTAGTCGGTCCAACGGGAAAATAATGATTGCCTGTCCATATCAATCCTTAACTATAGACCTGCGACATATCCCACATCGGCAGGAATACGCCCAATGCCAGAATCAACACCATGACACCAATGGCGATAATCATCACCGGCTCGATCAATGAACTCATGTTCTTGATGTCATAATCCACTTCGCGTTCATAATAATCGGCCACTTCCGCCAGCAGGCGATCGACTTCGCCAGTTTCTTCACCGACCGCCATCATCTGCAACACCAGTGGTGTAAACTGGCCGGTCATCGCCGCCGTGCGGGTCATCGACTCGCCACGTTCAATGCCGTTACGCATACCGAGAATATGCTCGCCGATAAAATCATTGTCCACTGAGCGCGCGACAACCGTCAGCGCCTGCACCAGCGGCACACCGGATTTCAAGGCCATTGAAAAGGCGCGGGCAAACCGGCCGAGAATCGCACGCTTGATGATGTCACCGACGCCGGGGAATTTCAGTTTGGTCTTGTCCCACCAGTAGCGGCCATTTTCGGTGGCGATATACCCTTTGAAACCAAAAAAACCAGCAATGCCCCCCACCAGCATAACCGGCCAGAAATTAACGAAGAATGCTGATGTCGCCATGATGAGTCGCGTCTGCCATGGCAAGGTGACATCAGCACGCGCAAACATATCGGCAAACGCCGGAATCACGAATACATTAATAACGCCGATAGCAATCATAATGGCAACGAGTACAAACGTCGGATAACGCAGGGCTGCCTTGACATGCTTGCGGGTTTGCTTTTCCAGTTCCAGATATTCGGAAATTCTCAAAAAAGATTCATCCAGCCGGCCGGTGTTCTCGCCGACACGAACCATACTGACAAACAGGGTAGTAAATATTGCCGGATGCCGCGCCAGCGCGCTGCCCAGCTCGCGGCCTGATTCGATATCCGAGAGTATCTCCCGCAGCGCATCAACCATATAAGGGTTGCGCGTTGATTGAATCAGGCCCTGCATTGACCGGGTCAGCGGCACACCGGATTTCATTAAGATGAACATCTGGCGACTGAATAAAATCAGATCATCCAGTCCCGGCCGTTTTGCAAATGCCCGGCCCATGATGTTGCGCTTATCAGCCTGGTCTTCGTCTGATTCAAAAATATCGATCGGCGTGACGCCGGTATTCATCAACTGGGCAGCGACGACATCGACAGCCGCGGCTTCGAGCCGGCCCTGCACCAGTTCGCCACGCGGATTACGACCTTTATATGTGAAATATGGCATATCGATCAGTTATCTATAACCTGCTAAAGCGGGTTTCCAGGGAATCCCGTTAACGCATTCTAATCGCCGAATGAATTCAGCACCTACAAAACCCCCCACCCTAACCCTCCCCCTGAAAGGGGGAGGGTAATTGAATATTTGTCGCCCTGTAGGAGCCGGGTTTACCCGGCGAATATTGCCAGACCAGTTTCGCCTGCTGAAGCAGGCTCCTACAGGCAGGCTCCTACAACAAATTAATCCCATAAATATTTCTAAACCCGCTTTCGCCTGAAGCAGGCTACTACAGCTCCTACAGGCAGGCTACTACAGCGAATTAATCCGATAAATATCTTTCGCCTGCTGAAGCAGGCTCCTACAGGCAGGCTCCTACAGGCAGCCTCCTACAAGCAAATCGTTAAAATCATGGTTCCACCGCCAGCATTTCCGGGATTGTTTCATCTTCATCGTAATTCAGAATCGCCTCAATATCAGTCGCGATCCGCAATACTTCGTCCATGGTAGTCATACCCTGTTTGGCATAATTCAATGCAACTTCATGCAGTGGCTTATAACCGGGAATTTTACGCGCTGCAGTGACAAACTCGACGCTGTCACCGCGACCAAGAATATCCGAGAGCTTCTGGTCAATATCGAGAAACTCATACACACCGATTCGGCCGGCATAGCCGGTATGATTGCAATAGCCACAGCCGGTACCTTTCATATACTTTTCATTCAGGGCTTCGTCACCCACATAGGCCTTGAGCCAGGCGCGGGCCTGAAAACCAAGTTCATCGGGTTTTGCGCAACTGTTACATACCCGGCGTACCAGCCGCTGCGCCAGGATCCCGTGCAGGGCTGAAGCCAGCAGATAGCTTTTAATGCCCATGTCCAGCAAGCGGTTGATCGTGCTTATAGCATCATTGGTATGCAGGGTCGATAACACCATATGACCGGTCATGGCTGCACGCAATGCAATCTCGGCGGTTTCTTCATCACGAATTTCACCGACCAGCACAATATCGGGGTCATGGCGCAAGACAGAACGCAATACACGTGAAAATGTGAGGCCAATTTCCGACTTTACCTGGACCTGATTCACACGTGCCAGGCGATACTCAACCGGATCTTCTACAGTAATAATCTTGTTTTCAGCTTTGTTCAGTAATTTCAGTGTGGCGTAAAGCGTTGTCGTTTTACCGCTACCGGTCGGACCCGTCACCAGAATCATGCCATGTGGCCGCTGCGCCAACAGCTCAAAACGTTTACGGATATCATCAGGCATACCAAGCTCCGGTAAGCTGAGTACACCGCTGCTTTGATCCAGCAAACGCATCACGACCGCTTCACCATAAGCTACCGGCATGGTCGACATACGTACATCGATATTGCGTTCTTTCACCCGTACGCTGAAACGGCCATCCTGAGGCAAGCGTTTTTCCGAAATATCAAGATTGGCAATTAATTTCAATCGCAGCACCAAGGCCTGGGCGATACGGACTTCATCAACAATATGTTCCTGCAACACACCGTCAACACGTTGTCTGATGCGCAGAACCTCTTCGTCCGGTTCAATATGGATATCTGATGCACCGATCTGGATTGCATCTTCGAATAATGAACTGAGAAGTTTCACGACGGGGGCATCGGCGACATCGGCACTGGAAACCATCGCTGCAAGATCAACATCACCTTCAGCCAGTTCATCACTTAACTCACCGGCAAAATCACTGATTTCTTCAGTACGCCGGTAAACCGAGTCCATGGTGCGCAGCAAATCACGTTCGCGCACCACAGCCAGTTTCAAAGGCCGTTTCAGGAGTCTGGATAATTCATCGTAGGCAAAAATATTGGTGGGATCAGCCATGCCCACCAGAATGCCGTCAGCGGTATCTTCCAGCACCATTGCCCGGAACCGGCGCGCCTGAATCTCCGGGATCAGCCGCACGACTTCCGGACTGACCTTGTAATGCAGTACATCTATGAATGGAATACTCAGCTGTTGCGACAAGGTATCCAGAATCTGCTTTTCTTCAACAAACCCGTTCTCAACCAGTACATGGCCAAGCTTATGGCCGGTCTTTTTCTGATCGGCCAGTGCTGCATTCAATTGTTCCTGGGAAATGAGTTTTTGCTCAACCAGCAGATCACCGATCCTGACTTTGCGCCGCGCATTCATGAATTTCTGGGCTCCGATAACCGGTTTGACAAGGTTCTGATTCTGGCAGCCACATAATCAGTCAGATCGGCCGTCAGCCGGCCACTGTCCAGAGCCCGGCGATAAGCCATAATTGCCTTGTCCGCATGGCCTGTTTCTTCAAGTGAAATACCCAGCCCCATCCACCACACGCCTTGTGTCGGTGCCAGTTCAACCAGTTCAGCATAAAGACCGGCCGCTTCCGCATGCTGGTCAAGCTGCTGCAGGACTGCCGCAAGCAATGCATGGTAGTCCGGCGCATCGGTCAGAACCGGAGGCGATATATATAAAATTGCTGCCGCATCCGCGAGCTTGTTCTGCTGCATCAATAAATGCGCATAGAGCTGCTTCAGCTCGGTTGACTCAGGCAGGCGCCGGGTAACGTCATAAAGCCGTTTATCTGCCAGTTCCTGTTGGCCACTTTTAATTAATGCCAGTGCCTGCAGATGTATTGCCTCGGCATCATCGGGTTCACCTTCAAGATGCCGGTCTAGCGTACTGATTGTCTTTGCATAGTCAGCCTGCTGATAATAACGTAGCGCCTGCTGATACGCACTTTCCTTGATCCTGACCTGTTCGGCAGGCCGGCGCTGCATACTCACGTCATCCTTTCTGACAATCTCCGCGTTTGCACCGGAGTTATCCGGATCTGAAGATGACACGCTGGCAGTTGACGCATTTGTCTTCTGCGCCTGTGCATCAGCCGGGCGTAGCTTCAATGTCAACTGGCTACGATTCCGATCCTTCAATACCTGCTCATCAATAATAGTAACCGCCGAGTTCAAATCGAATACCAGTCTGAAAGGATCAGCATCGTTTCCAGTGCCCGCATTGTGACGTACTGCCTTGATGAATTCATAACCGGTGTCATTCACGAACGTGTCTGCCAGTGTCGCATTCTCGAACTCAAGCACGAGCCGATCAGGGCTTGCCAATTGATAGTGGCGATAAGCCGGCATGGCCGTCAGATCCAGCTGTACTATCACATCGTCATTACCTTCATTGACATCGATATTCAATAACTGCGGGGTCTTATTGATGATTTCAGGTTCTGCCGGAACAGCTGTCGGCGGCAACTCCGGTGCCGGCACGTTCACCAATGAATCGGCCAGCCGCAATTGCGGCTGCAGACTGCCGGCAATATTTGAATCATCTTTACCGGCATCAGTATCGGCATCGATAATTGTAACTGCTGCAGGCTGATCCGGCATGGTTGCCACCGTTTGCGGTATCTTCATGAATGACCAGATCAAGACAAATACCGCCGCCAGCATGACAAGCAATATTGACCGCCGGATCCAGTCAGGTACGCGCGATTCATCACGCAATGTCAATTCATCGTCGGCTGAATCCAGACCGGCGAACACGCCTTTATCGGTCCGCTGACCACCGCGACGCTCTTCCAGATTTATCAGCAGGTCATTCACCAGACTCATGACAATATTCCGGTAAAGGCTGTACGGTTAAGTGTCAGGAACAACATCAATACCAGTCCGGCACCGGCGAGGTAGTAAGCCGGATTGCCGGGCCACCAGTAGGCCAATTGCCAGGGCCGGGTATGTTGTGCTTCATCAGTGTCCGCTATTGCTGTTTTGATATGTACAGGCTTGATTTGCTTGTCACCATGCCCATAGGCAGCCAAGAGTGATTTATGTCCAATGATATTGATCAGGCGCGGGATACCCTGACTGGCATGATAAAGCTGCTCATAGGCCGCACGGCTAAGCAATTCACTGCCTTCATACCCCGCCACCGTCAGGCGATGCCGAATATAGGCGCGAAAGGCAATCTTGTTCAGAGGCAATAACCGGTAGGCAAAAGTTATGCGTTGTTTCAGCTGACGTATGGACGGCTGCTCAAGCAAAGTATCCAGTTCCGGCTGACCGAACAAAACCACCTGCAACAGCTTACGTTTCTCGGTTTCAAGATTCGTTAATAAGCGCAGGGTCTCCAGTGTGGCCAGCGGCATGGCCTGGACTTCATCAAGGCATAAAACAACTGAATGACCCTTGCTGTGATAATCAATCAATGCCCGGGTAATTTTTTTCAGCAGCATATGCTGGTTGTCATCTGCTGAATAATCGACTTTTAATTCATCGGCAATGGCAAACAGCAGACTGTCGGGTTGCAAATAGGGGTTATGCAGATAGGCCGTGACAAAATTCTCGCGGTTCAATGATTTTAGTAATTTGCGGCACAGGATAGTTTTACCCACGCCAACTTCGCCTGTCACCTTGACAAAACCTTCACCACTGCGCAGCGACACCAGTAACACATTCAGGGCATCCTGATAGCCGGCCCGGTTCATGAAAAACCCGGTATCCGGGGTAATCGTAAACGGAAACTCTTTCAGGCCAAAATGCTCAAGATACATGTCGCACCCTAACGGGTTGTCCCCGGGATAATCTCGCGCGTCCATTGCTGATCGCGCAATGTGTCACTTAGCCCATCCAGAGATTGCATCGACTCATCCATGAGATCACGCCAGACATCATTGTTATCAACGACCAGCGGCCGCAACAGTATGACCAGTTCACTCTTGGTTGACCGTTTGCGGGTTTGCTTGAACAGACCACCGACGAGCGGTAAATCACCAAGGCCCGGGGCACCAATTTGTTCATCATTGATACTGTCACGCATCAAGCCGCCGATCACGATTACCTGGCCTGATTTGGCACGAACGATACTGTCTGTCTCACGTACTGTACTGAATGCCAAAGGAAGCTGCTGGGTCTCGCCGCCAATTTCAATAAGTTTGATACGATCCTCAACTTCGCTCACTGATGGATGCACATGCAAGGTTACCCAACCGTCCTGGCTGATCTGCGGCGTCACATCCAGCGCAATACCCGAGAAAAACGGCGTCAAGGTAATATTGGGAGTGTTATTACCAAAGCCACCAACACCGGAGAATGTGGTCGTGGAACTGACTTCGGTCACAAAGAATTCATCAGAGCCCACCTTGATAACGGCTTTTTGATTATTGGTTGTCGCCACGCGTGGACTGGAGAGAACCTGCACATTGCCCTGACCACGCAGTAATTCAATCAGTGCGCTGAAATCACCCAGATTCAGCGCCGCCGCGAAAGTACCGGTGAAGTCACCGGGAAATCCGGTTGGCTGGTCAGCAATACCGCCAAGATTAGCGAGATTGTCCGGATCCGGAATAATGCCGTCCAGCAACGGCCCGCCGGCACCGAGCGTCCCGAAAACACCGGCTTTGCGCCCGCTTTGCACGATACCGCCCCAGTTGATACCGGTCTGGAAACGCTCATTCAACGTGACTTCAATAATTTTGGCTTCAAGGATCACCTGCCGCTGCACAACCAGCTGAGTGGCTTCAAGGAAAGCCTCAACTTCGCGCAATTCTGTCGGCAAACCACGCACAACAACCACACCGGACTGCGGATTCACAACAACATCACGGCCCTCACCGCTACCGACAATCGCCTGGACTGAAGAACGCAATTCTTCCCAGAAAGTTGTTTCCGGCTGATTGGTATTGATTTCCGTGCCCAGCACCGGTGTGACATTACCACCACGGCCAAAGCGGCCACCACCCACATTGCCACCACTGGTAACCTGTTGGCCGGATTCATCCAGATTTGAACCACCATCGCCACCGGCCGTTACCGAGCCGGAGTTTACAATCGTGCGCGAGGCGCCACGCCGCTGAATGTTCAGAAAATTGATTTGATAGATACGCGCCTGCAGGCGGCCCGGCAAAACCTGGAAACCATAATTGGTCTGTACGAACTCAAAGCCGTAGACATCGCGCACGGCTTCCAGCACATCCGGAATGCTGACGTCTGTCAGGTTCAATGAAATAACGCCACCGACTTCCGGGTGCACGACAATATTATAAGGTGTGTCATCAACCAGACTCATGAAGAATTGATCTGCCGGGACATTGTTCACGGCAATATCAAAGCGTTGTTTGTCAGCTTCCATTTGCGGCAGTTCAGCCACATTCAGCTGCACGGACGGGATCAGGGCCGAACGCACACTGTCCGGCAAATCATCATAATCGTCCTGGCTCTGGCGGGCTTGTTCAATTTCCTCGCGGCTACGTTCAAGAATATCCTGCTGGGCCGGGCCGGTGGTACAGCCCCACAGCATCAGCAACAGGCACACGCCTGCTGTATTTTTGAGCAATTTGCTATTTCCCTGCATCATCGGCTTCGTCTCATTAGCTTTAAGTCGTTATTGCACGGTGCGCGCAGTGTCTGGATTCTGCCTGGCGTCAGCCGCAGCCGGTTCAAGCCCTGCTGCAGCAGTAAACCCGCCGCGACTGCGTTCGCCGGTTTCATTATTACTCTCGGCGCGTTCATTTGCCTTGACATTGAGCCGCAGTAAATTCACGCGGATCTGTTTGTCTTCAAACTGAATCAGGACGGATGTCGGCCCGATTTCCAGTAATCTGGCACCATCAACAGTGTCATCTTCACGTACCAGCTTGTTGTTAAGTATCGCGGTTTTATTCTGTTCGGCGATACGAATGCCGGTCAGCCGCCAGTTAATCTGCTCACGCGGTAATTCGATATCCTGGATCACAATCTGCGGTGCGGCACCATAACCAAAGGGCCGGGTCGGATCGGTCAGAACCTCTGCAACAGCAAATACTGGCGCAAGCAACATGGATAAAATCAGGTAACGCATATCAGGCGCGGATCCAGTCACGGGTCAGACTCAGTGTATAAATTGTCAGGGTTGAATCAGCGTCCGGGTACTCACCCACCTGCAACTCAAAACTGTCCCACAAGAAGTGCCATTCCTCGGCTTCAAGCCGGCGTAAATACTCCAGCATGGTGAGATAATTTCCACGCACCTGAATTTGCATACCATGTTTAAAAGCTGTGGCCAGTTCACTGCCTGTTTCAGGCAGCGGCTGCGGAGTTGCCGCCGTATCAGCATCAGTGCTATCGCTGTCAGTTCCTCCGGCATCGGCAGCAGTAATCAATGGCGACACGCCCAACCCGCTGAGTTCGGTTAACGTCAGATTACTGATCTGGTTGATGACGGTTCGCAATACATCCGGCATTTTCGCTGGCTCGATCATGTCCGTCGCAGTATCTTGTACCTCACTTGCAAGTGCAGCCAGTTGGGCGCGCAATTCAACCAGTTTTTCACGATTCTCTTTATTGGGATCAGCTGACTGCTCGGCAATTTTTTGCTGAATCTGGATGCTCACCGCACTGTTCTGGGCACGCTTGACTTCCAGTTGCGAATTTATACTTCGCTGCTGCACATCTATCGGCGCCATCAACAGGCTGTCCCAGAGAAAAATAATAACCGCCAGCACCGCCAGCAAAATCATGCCGCGCTCACGGATGCTGAGCGCGTCGATTTTTTCCATGTAGGCCTTGATTTTATCCATGATTAACCTTTGCCGGTATCCAGTTGGGTCGCCAGATTGAATTCGACCATGCCATCTTCTGATTCACTGCGACTGATCTGCAAAACATTAAATGACAATTTTGCAAAGGCCGTTTCGGCGGCCAGTTTTTGAATATAAATCGGGATTAATTCGGCGGAATTGGCTTTGCCGCTCATCATCAACTGGGTACCGCCGCTGGTGACCCTGACCTGTGTCAGCCACAGACCGCTGACATGTTGACGCGCAAGACCTTCCAGCAAACCCGAAAAACCGTCACGATTGCCATAACGTCCGCTCGTCAGCATTTCCTGCACACGCTGTTTCTGTTCCAGTTCCTGCGTCAACTGGCGTACTTCATCTTCCAGTAGCTGGCTTTTGACATTGGCAGGTGCCTGGGCCTCCAGACGCGACAACTGTTGTTCCAGTTTGTTATGTTCTGAATCAATTTTCGCCAGTTCACTCTTGAATGGTTGCAAGCTGTAGAGGCTGTAGCCATAAATCGCTGCCAACACCAGCACAATAAAGCCGGTAATCTGCAGCATGGTAACCGCGGAGAAAACCTTCTCCTGCTTGCGGAACATCGGCTGATACAGATTGATCTGCTGGTTCATAATGCCTTGCCTTCTTCACGCAGAGCCGCGCCAATCGCCAGCAAACAACCACCCTGGGTTGCCGGATCAAGTGCTACAGGGGCATCTACTAATTGATTCAGGTCCAGATCCCGAACTTTCAAATCCAGTTGCGAATTAAGGTAATCGGTTATGCCGTTTAGCGGTTTAATCGCGGGCATCACCACTACACTGCTGACGGCAGGCTGGGAAAAGTGACTTTCGTAGTAATCCAGTGACCGTTGTATCTCGACTATGATGTGATCAATCTGATCATGCGATAGTTCGCCAGTATCCGGATTACTGAACACATCCAGATAACCCAGATCAATTTGCCGTGACAGATACAACACACCCTGACGGGTAATCGTAATCAAACCGGAGTGGTCTTCCAGATATAGCGTCGCGACACCGCCAACATCTTCCGGCAACAACGCCGCCAGATTCCGCAGGGCAAGTTCGGGAATATCGATAACCACAAGATTGATATTGGCATCCGTCATACGCTCTATGCGCTGACGAACTATATCGGCACGCGCCACAACTGCGTACATCATGCTGTTGCGGCCGGCAGTTTTTTGATTTGGCACTTCAAAAACATCGATGACAGCGTCATCGACATGAAAGTCGATCAGGTCCTTGATACGCCAGCGAATGGCGGCACGCAATTCGGCCGGCTGCACATCCGGCGCTTCCACCAATAACAGATTGTACTGGCCGAGACCCATGACGGAATGGCAAACAAAGCTGTCGAGATGATGTTGCCGGGAAAGCTTGCTGAGCAATGCCTGCTGCTCACCTGCCGGGGTAGCATGAAATTCGCCGAGATCGAGTACCGGCGGTAAACCCGGTTCGCGTCTGATTCTGGCCAGGGCTAACCCGGCAGAAGATGTACAGATCGCAACCAGTGCGTGGCTGGCGACCTGCCTTTTTAGCAAACGGAACACGCGGATACTCCCTCCCGTTCAGAAGCAAGAAACAGCAGCCGATTATAATTCTGAAGGCTGTCGTCTGAAGACGACGCTGACTCGACAGGTCTGCTCCTAAGATACAGCTTTAAGTTTTTCATTGTAAGCTATTGCTGTCAATAAGAAAATGTTATTAATTTCGTGACCAGGTCTGTCCCGGAAACCCGGTTTCACGAAGCCTGTGGATCGACTACAGGGCACATGGCAGCAATAAGCGTTCCAATTCGGGCAGCATGACAAGCTCATGGCCGAAAATGTGACGAAGTTAGCTAAATACTTGAGGAACGTCTATAAAAATGCGCAGTATTTGCACAGCCGGGAGAAAATCCCATTGCTGCATTGCAATAAAACTGGCCGGGTGGATTAGGCTTGAATTCTATCGCGCACTGAAGTGCGCTCCTACAGGATCACGGTGTTCTGTAGGAGCCCGATTTATCGGGCGATAGCGGTTTTAACC
>JBBDSJ010000133.1:0-16370 GCA_040905025.1 Gammaproteobacteria bacterium | reverse complement strand
AATCAGGTGTTCACGTTCGTCCGGAATCGGTGTTCATCTTCGCCGGAATACGCAAGGATCACAGACCAACCGCCTTGACGCTGCCAGAGGGCCATTTCAACCGCACGGATCACCATCTGTCGATCCTGGCGGTGATGCATGAACCAACCCATCACCAGCTTGCTGAACAGGTCGATGACCACACATAAATACAGTTTGCCTTCGCCGGTTGGGATCTCGGTGATATCGGTCACCCACTTGGCTTCCGGCTCCAACGCGTTGAAATCGCGCGCCAGCAGGTTGTCAACGCCCGGCGGTGGCAAGCCGGGATTGCTGCGCTGGCCACGCTTTTTCTTGCGCGGCCAGCCCTGCAGTCCGTCGGCCGCCATCAGTCGCGCAATGCGGTTCTTGCTGGCGGTTTCACCGGCGTCTTCCAGATCTTCATGCATACGCGGCGCCCCAATAGCGCCCTGGCTGTCTGCATGGATCTGACGAATACGGCCCAGTAATCGCTCATTGTCTGCCTGTCGAGCACTGACAGGACGACGCGTCCAGTCGTAATAACCACTGGCAGACACGTTCAGACACCGGCACATCAGCACCACAGGAAACTCATTGCGACAACGCCCAATCGCCTGATACTTCAGGACGATTCCCTGGCAAAGAACGTGGCCGCTTCGCGCAAAAAATCCCGTTCCTTCTTCACCCGAACCAACTCGCGCTTGAGACGGGCGACCTCCTCATCACGAGGATTATCCGTACCCGCAAAGGCATGGCGACCTTCGGCTTCCGCCTCGCGTTTCCAGCGGGTCAGCATATTCCCGGGGATACCCAGCTCACGCGCCACCTGGGCACAACTGATACCCGGCTGGCGGGTCTGCTCAACCGCACCCCGCTTGAACTCGGCGCTGTATTTTCTTCGTTTTGACATAAACACTCCTTTTGCCCATTATCGGGCTTCTTTGAAGTGTCCGCAAAATCGGGGGAGAACCCAAGGCAAGAAAGAGCTCCTGGGTTTGTACCTGTCCGACACCGAAGGCGCTCACCACTGGTTGAGTGTGCTCACCGACCTGCATAACCGGGGCGTGAAAGACATCCTGATCGCCTGTGTCGACGGTCTCAAAGGCTTCCCCGAAGCGATTGAAAGCCTGTATCCTGACACCGATGTACAGCACTGCATCATCCATCAGATCCGTCACTCCATGAAGTACGTGGCCTCGAAAAACCAGAAAGCCTTCATGGCCGATCTGAAACCGGTTTATAAAGCGGCCACACTCAATGCCGCTGAAATCGCGCTGGATGAACTGGAAGCTAAATGGGGTGACAAGTACCCCATGGTCATCAAATCCTGGCGCAGCAAGTGGCCGACCTTGTCCACCTACTTCAAATATCCCGAGTATGTCCGCACCGCTATCTATACCACCAATGCCGTGGAGGCCGTGCACCGTCAGTTCCGAAAACTGACCAAAACCAAAGGCGGCTTCGCCAACGAGAACAGCTTACTCAAGCTGCTGTATGCCGGTATACTCAAAGCGTCCGAACGCTGGACGCATCCGGTGCAGAACTGGAACCTGACGCTGTCTCAGCTGGCGATCCACTTCCCGGGCCGGCTGGATGATCACATCAGCTTATGAAAGCTGATAGGTTGACACAGAGTTTTGAATACCCTCGCAGACTACCAATGTGCCCGATCAATCCCGCCATTGTTCCGTGTCGATTTTCCTGAACCGGCGCATCGCTCGTATTTGCAGCAGGGTTCGGCGGTGACGACTCCGAAGCAGGTACAACTCGACGGCAAATAACAACAGCGCTACCCCGTAACTACCCCAGACATAGGGTGCTGCCCCACCCATGCTCCAGAAGGCATTCCAGGATTCCCATTGCATCATGTACGCCTGTCCGTCTCGTTAATCTCGGCGAAAACCCACTCGGCGTGCCGTTCGCGCCTGAGTATGTGGTCGCGCAGGCGCCAGAATGCTGCGGCTATGCTGTAACTCCATGCCGCAAGCGTCATGATCAGAATTCCCGCGAGCATGGAGTCGGGCATCGATGCTCCCCCTGTCGGTGTTATGGAGGCACCCTGATGCAGGGTATTCCACCAGTAGACGGAAAAATAGATGATCGGCACATTGACCACACCGACGAGCGCAATCATGGCTCCCGCACGGTCCGCCCGCCGCTGGTCCTCGATGGCGTGGGTGAGGGCAAGGAAACCCAGGTAGAGAAACAGGAGGAGCAGCTGTGACGTCAGGCGAGCATCCCATACCCAGTAGGTTCCCCAAGTGGGCTTGCCCCATAACGCCCCGCTCCACAATGCAAGGAAACAGAACAAGGTGCCCGTAGGTGCCAGCGCCCGCATCATCATATGTGACAGCCGCGTTCGCATGACAAGACCGACAGCAGCCCAGAACCCCATGACGATATAAATGAACATCGACATCCAGGCAGCGGGCACATGCAGAAAGACGATGCGATAAACCTCATCCTGCCGGTAGTCGGCAGGAGCGACGAGGAAAGCGATCCACAGCCCGGCGACCGCCAGTACCGCAGCCGCACCGGCAAACCACGGCGCGAGCATTCCCGCCAGGGGGTAAAACCCGGCAGGTGCAGAGAATCGCAGCAAACTTCCGCGAGGACTACTACTGTCTCTTGCACTTGCCGTCATGAGTCCAGTGATATCCGTAAAGCGGTAACGCAGGCAATTGGTACCAGTGCCAGGCCTAGCAGGAGACCGGCGGCCAGTAAAAGCAGGTGGGCCTGGGCGCCCATGGCTGCGCGATATGCTTCGACTGCCCCGCTGCCGAAGATGAGCACGGGGACAAACAGGGGCAGAATCAGTATCGCTAGGAGCACGCCGCCTCCGCGCAATCCGAGCGTCAGGGCGACGCCCACGGCCCCGAGCAGCACCAGGAGGGGCGTACCCAGCAACAGTGTACAGATGAGTATGCCCATGACCCCATACTCCATGTCGAACAGCAAACCGAGGGCGGGCGTGATCACTATCACGGGCAAACCTGTGGCAATCCAGTGCGCCAGTATCTTTGCAAGCACCAGCAGGGTGGCGGGTTCCGGTGACAGCAGAATCTGTTCCAGTGTGCCGTCGGCATAATCCCGGGCGAACACGCGGTGCATCGACAAGAGTACCGCCAGCAGGGTGGTAACCCAGATTATGCCCGGCGCCAGTATGCGCAGCTGATCGGTGTCGGCACCGGTTCCGAATGCAAACAGGCATCCTGTAAGCACAAAGAACGCCAGGGTCAGTAGCGGCTCCGTCCGGCCACGCCACGCGAGTTTCAGATCCCGATACAGGACACGCGCAAAGATTGCCACCATATTCATTTACCAGCCCCGTCTCCCAATGTCACGACCCGGGGCTGCCGCTCGAGTATTACAGGCCGGTGCGTGGTCAGGATCACTATCCCACCGGCATGGCATTGCGCGCACAACAGCCTGCCGAGTTCCTGTGTGGCCACGTCATCCAGGACACTGAATGGCTCGTCCAGCAGCCACAGTCGCCTGCAGCCGGACAGATACAGGCGCGACAGTGCCGCCTGCCGACGCTGCCCCTCTGACAGCAAGCGCACCGGCAGGTGCATGCAATCGCCCAGCCCTGACTGCTCCAGCGCCTGCATACAGTCGGTACGGCCCACGTCATCGCCCGCCACAAGACAGGCGTGCTGCATATTTTCCAGCACCGTAAGATCGCGAGAAAGCGCCGGCGCGTGCCCCAGATAGTACAACGAACGGTGAAAGCCGTCCCGATTCCGGCCGATACCGCAGCCCTGCCAGCAGACTTCACCCGAGTCCGGCATTGCCAAGCCGCACAGTATTCTTAGCAGACTGGTCTTACCGGCGCCATTAGGCCCGGCGATGTGCAGCATTTCACCCGATTCCAGCCGAAACCCCAGACCACTGAATAACAGACGGTATCCTTTCAGGCAGGATATATCGACGGCTTCCAGCATTATGTCTGGCTATAGTTCAACAACGTCTCGGCATGCAATAGCCACCGGGGTACGCTCAGGGGAAAAAGGCTGAAAAGCACGGCTTCCCTTGATCGCCACAAGAGTGGCGCCACACCCCCATGGGACAAATGGACCACCATATCGGGTTATGACTGTCATGAGAATATTGGGCCTTGCGCGACGGTCGTCAGTATTGCGGGCGCGGAGTATCTGCCGTGCTGGGAGGCAGCACCGGGACAGTGATCTCCGGTTGATCGCCTGTAAGCGCATGCAAGAAGATCACAATATCCCAGACATCCTGCTCGGATAGTGTCGCATCAAGCTGGCTCTTGGCCATGATGCGTATGGATTCCTCCAAATCCCATACCTGGCCACTATGAAAATAGGGAGCTGTGAGGGCGACATTTCTTAACGGAGCAACACGAAAATGAAATTCATGAAGAAGTTTTCTACCCGTCACTTTTGCCAGCCCCTTATCATCCGGAGGACGGATGGTTTCATCGGGCGCATTTCGCATCCCGAATGGAAAGAAGGCGTTACCCCCGACATTGATTCCCCTATGACAAGCGACACAGCTATGGCCAATGAATCGATCCAGTCCACGCAGTTCGCGTTCGGTCATGGCATTGTCATCTCCGCGCAAAAACCGGTCAAAAGGCGCATTCGGTGTGATCAAGGTTGCTTCGAAGACCTCGATCGCACGCGCCACATTATCGAAAGTTACCGGCTCATCCTCCGGGAATGCCTCATGGAAAAGCTTTACATATTCGGGAATGCTGCTCATCGTGGCCACGACCCTTTCGGGCGTATTATTCATTTCTATGGACATCTGAATAGGTTCTTTCGCCTGACTTTTCAGATCGGGCGCACGTCCGTCCCAGAACATCGCGATATTAAAAACACTGTTCAATACTGTCGGAGCGTTGCGTGATCCGATCTGCCAGCCGTGACCAATGGAGGTCGGTATATTGTCGGCCCACCCCGTTCCCGGGTTATGGCACGAAGCACAGCTTATGGCTCCGCTTCGCGACAGCCTGGGATCGAAAAATAGTTTGGTACCCAGCTCCACCTTGGCCGGATTTGAAGGATTACCTTGTATTTCCGGCGGATCCTCGGGTATCGGTTGAAAGATGCTATTTGCCTTCTCACGCAGCTCCTCGATATCTGTCGCCGAAGAGTAAAGCACTACAAGGGCAAGCATCCAGAACAATATGAATTTTATGCAATACATGTCATGTTCAATATACGCAGGCTTATAAGAAGTCCCATCTATTCATCTTTACGTTTTCGTCGGGAGATAATGCGCAGGCCGCCATGTACAAGAATGACCAGAGTACTCAGCCCCACCATGACATATCCGGTCCAGTCGGCAAGACGATGTCTGAGAGCTCCCATGGTATAGCTGTCTGAAAGCATGACCGAATTATGAAACCCCAGCGTTCTGCCTGGCTCATCCTCGTAACGATAGAGTCTCCGTACCATTATCGAATCGATACTGTGACACGTATTGCAGCCCTGATCGGCTTCCATGCCTTCAGGCAAATCATGTGTTACCGTTTCCTCTGTAACCGTGGTGTGGCAGTCAATACAGCGTGTATTTTCCAGATGCAGCTCTACATGCGGCAGATAATCATGTGATCCGACCATACTGGGCTCGGCCGGATCCGACAGCGACCGGGGGGATGCCTCATCCTTATGACATTCCAGGCAGGGACCGTTATCATTCTCCATAATCAGGTGGGCCTTTCCGATATCCTCGGTTGCCTTGAAATAGTGTGGATCGTGGCAATGCTCGCAGGTGAATCTCTCCACATCCCCCGGACTGCCCACCTCGATTGTCGCACCACGTTCTCGCGCCGCGATTGAAGTACCGCAACAATATTCCGGTTCATCCTTGTATTCCGTATAGTGAACAGTCTGCTCGTATTCCCTTTCTATACGATCGAACTCGTATGGCTCGTCATCCTCCGCTCCCTCGTCTTCCCTGGGATGGCATTCCATACAGGTCAATGTCTTCATGGAGGAATGCGGATAGGTTTCGAATCCCTCCTCGTGACACTCCAGGCAATGCGTTTCGCCATGATCACCTGCATGGAATTTGTCCATATCAATCCTGATGTTCTGCTTCTTGCCGGTTACCGGGTCGAAAGCTACGCGATCCGGTCCTACATGGCAGGCCATGCATTGCAGCCTCCTGTCCCTCACTTGCTTGTCCTGAGCTTGTATATCAGCGGTAAAAAGCAAGGCTGCCTGCATTAAGACAGCTGGCACTAGAACATTGTTCAGCAACCACGTCACGCCATGTTTATGATTGCATATAGCAGATTGAATGATATGCAAGCACACTACATCCAGCTCATTCCAGTCTTCCAACCTGGTCGACTTCGCTTACACACAATTGTTACCTGCCAGTATTATCTGCGTCGCATACGTTCGACCAGTTCGGGTGTAGCCATATCTCCCATATTATTACCCCAGGCATTTCTCATATAGGTAACCACGGCAGCTATCTCTTCGTTTGAGAGTGTTGGCCCGAAGGCAAACATGCGTGTCCCCGGCATACCGTTAACTACCACATAAGTAATGTATTTCAGTCTATCCTCGCCAAGGGTCATAACACCATCTTTCCATAGGCCGAGCTTTTCCAATGGATCTGTTATAGCCAGGCTGGCCTCAAAGGGGGCGCCATCAACCAGTGGCGGGAAATTTCCCGGTATTCCCATGCCATCGGACTGATGGCAAGCCACGCATGTCTTTCCATAAATCTCCTTGCCCTGCTGCATCATGGCTTCAAGTTTCTGCTCATCCGGAGCATCCGCCAAAACGGGTAATTGCACGGCACACAACAATAAACCTACCAGCAACCTGAGGCCCAACAACACCTTGATAGAACTACCGTTTTCATGATGATTCATTTGCACAATCTCCTAAGTTTCAAAACCCGCAGTTACCGTTTGATGCCGGTAAGGGGAATTAATTCGTACTGGCTTCGATATATGCTTCGTTGTCGGCTCCTTCCTGTTTCTTCGTACAATCTCCGATCGCCTCTGCCAAAAGCTGATGTGCGGTCAGATCGACGAGATTGGCTACAGCCGCCCATTCCGACGCACGGTCAATGCCCGTTCGGCCTTCGTCTTCAATATTTCCGTTAAGCACATATTCAACGGCGGCTGCATGCCACGCCCCCAGCCGTTCGGGAAGATCCGACAGCTTTATCCCATCCAAATCAGGCATGATTTCGTGCATTCCAGAAATAACCATTATTTCCTGCGTTACGCGAGGTTCCGTCTCTGCCGGTGGCTGTTCATGGCCCTGCGTCAGTTCTCGAGCCACGCTCCTCTGGCCGAAAGGAGATTCACCACGCTTCCACTTGCCCAGTATTGCCTCACAACAAAGAAACCGATAGCGATCACTCGTACTCGTGCGGCCTTCGCGGTATAAATTCGCGGCCGCAAGCAGGCTTTTCGGAACTGCTGCTACCTTTGCCAGCTCGAAGGTCTGGGCACTGGGCCAATGCGGTAATACTCGCCAGCGAGCATCATGTTTCAAATCTCCGATGCGCAGCCCACCGATGGAAAAACCTCTTCCATAGCTGGCGGACCAGAAATTCAACATATCCGAAACAAGTTGGTAGCTCCTGTCCACAGCGCTGCGTATATTTGTATCCTCCAGTTTACAGGCTACCTCGGAAAGACGTTCATTTTCATCGGGGAAATAACCGACTTTGATAATGCCTCCGCTGTGGTCGTGGTGTGACTCCCACCTGGGCTTCTGTAATTGCAGCTCAACGCTCCATTCACGTGAGACCGGATTACGCAATTGAATTCCTATCAGGAACTCCCTTTCCTGGTCATCAGCCAACGCATCATGCGCACGAGCGCGATCACACTCAATTTTCCATGAAGTCGGTAACGAATAGGGAAACCACATATATCTCTCCGGTATAAACGCTGGATCTGAATTTAATCAGCTTCCAGAAACTGGAATTTTATATGTTCATAATACACCATGCGCAGCCAAACAATATACAGCAGAAAATCTGTCAGCCGCTTACTCACATCCATCAAATTCAGATGATTACAGGGAAAATTAGATTGGGGAAAGTTTGCCGGCACATCCGATCCAGGATCATCCGGTACGAGCGAAAAGCGGACATGCGGGGTGACAAACCGTTTCAATATACTATCATCCAACCCCGTTTCTTCGACAACTCGGCAACGAATATGCCGACACGAGATACTTACGCAGACTTCACGAATTCAATCAATGAATCAGTTTGGAATCTGGCCTGCGAAAAACGATGCTGGTTTATAGTAATTCTCGTATATATAGAAGGTTGCAGACAACCCCAGCCGATCAATAATATAATACTCCATCCATTTCATATACTGCTGATTAGGCACCTGTCTGTTGGCAAGCTTGAAATTGCGTATTCCCAGATCTTTCAGATTATTTACTTCCTCTTGGGATAAAGTGAAGTTCTTGATTCGCTTGACGTCAGTCGCATTTTCATAACCGCAGAATCTTTCTGCATGGGCACGCTGACAGTAATTATTTGTCAGCTGCTCCCACAAATCCCAGTCATCCTCTAAGCAGGCCTTGCTTATAAGATAATAGTGATCCCTGCGTATCTTGCACTCACGGAAACAGGTTTCATTAACCAGGATTTCGATACGCTCAGGGCCGAGATTTTCCAGCAGCTCATTGATTACAGGTGCTCTGTAATTGAGATGTGGTGGCAGAACAAACACATCATAAAGATCGCTGTGTTGATAATAATATTCCGGCTCCTTGTTGAAATGGGTCAGTGAATGAACCAGGCGGTAGTCGGGATAATGAGTCCTGATATACTCAGCCAGGACGTGACTGGTAACAATCACGCCATTACTGGGCCTGTAGCAATTTTCCAGCATCCAGTTACAGCGCTTGTCACCAAGATGCTGTTTTTCTATAAGCAGATTACTGAAGACTAAGGTTAAATCCTATGCCACGGCGATTATATTCCCTTACCATCGCCGCGAATGTCTCCTTGGTCTGCCCCGGCTGAAATGCATGAGGTCGGCCTCCTGCCCACTTCATGCCAAAGTGGTGATCAAATACAGTAAAACTGATCCCTTCGATCCCCAATTCGTCCAGTGCTGTTTTAGCTGCAGTTACATATTGGAAGCCCGGTGCAGCACCACCTATGTTCCAGTGCTCAGCTGACTTCGATGACGCATCTGAGTTGTTTTCAGTACTCATAACATACTACTCCAACTTACTGGTACAGATGCACCATTATCAGGATTTA
Organism: Gammaproteobacteria bacterium; assembly: GCA_040905025.1. Classification (GTDB taxonomy): domain Bacteria; phylum Pseudomonadota; class Gammaproteobacteria; order Methylohalomonadales; family Methylohalomonadaceae; genus JBBDSJ01. The sequence continues at coordinate 7,136 of JBBDSJ010000133.1, read as the reverse complement.
CCATACTGCACAGCCGTCTCCGTTACGATATGCAGCCGGCGTGGTTGTTAACAAAAAAGCTTGTTATTATGCCTTACCGACGATTGGCTGCATCGTGCAATGGTAGCTGCTGCCTTCGACGCCAAAGCACCAGATAATGTCACTGCTGAACTCCGGCCGGTACATGGGCAGAACACCCTCGGTATTGTAACAGCCGCAACGCGGACAAATGGTCTTTCCGCAGCAATCGCGATACGCAATCAGATAGGACTCGCCATCCTCCGGGTTGACACAGCTGGCGACCCAGGAACTCGGCGACAGGGTGGTTCCCGGTGGGCAACTCGTCAGTCCGCCGCCGCAGCAGGCACAGATCTGACCGTCCAGGGCACAGTGCCGCCAGTAATTGCATGCACTTTCATCGATGGCCTGCGGCGTCCAGCCCTGACTCTCGATAGCGTGAGCAACATTGCCCCCGCCTATTCCGCGACGATCCACCGGGAGAAGCGGCAAGAGCGCGCTACCGCCGGCTACCACGCCCAGGCGAGCTAGAAAGCTCCTGCGGGAAGTGCGCTGTGCAATACCGCGGGTTAAAGACTCGACCATTTCATCAAAACGTTCTTTAGAGATCATTATGAATACCTCCTTTTTTAATATTTGGCGCGGTAAATTTTCTGTGAACTCCCCGCGAAAAGTACCTACCATCCAGAATCTGGGAATCAGACCTGCTCAGTACCAACTTTCTTTAATTCCTGCTCCGAGCTGATATCCACTTTTTCAGCATGATCGTGATGATCATGGTCTTGTTTCTGTCGTTTCAGGTATTCCTGAATAGTGGGTATGCCCGTCAACTTGGCCTCCACCAGGCTTTCCAGATGTTCGCGTGTGTTGACCAGCCCCTTTGACAGGATCTTTCCATCACTGGAAAGCAGAATGGCATAGGGCACACGGCCGACCTGGAACTGTATTCCCACATTAGCAGAGACTACATAAGGAATATCGCCAAGTTCATGGGTACGCAGGTATTCCTCATGTTCTTCCCGCGGCCCGTCACTCACTATTACTACGTCAAGGTGCTCGCTGCCAGCCATGGATAGGGCAGTTGGCAACAATTTGTTACACATGGGACAGTTCGGGGCCAGAAACAGCACCAGCAGATCCCGTCCATTCTCCCTGGCGCCACCGATCTTTACTTCCTGCGCGGTTGCGAAATCCTCCAGCTCGAATTCCGGAGCATCGTCACCCACCTCCGGGCCCTTGTCGGAGATCACCGCACCCAGGGGGGCCGATCTTTCATGCAAAAGCCCGATCTGGCGTGCGAGTGCCATTGTCAGAACGCCCAAAGTAATCACCATGAGCCACAGCAGCACATTCGATACGATCATGATTTCCATCATCTATTTCCTTTTTTTCAGATCAGTTTTGTGTCGAGACCCTGCCATGCTGCATGGCGTTTGCCCCGAGAGCGGCATGATACCGGGCTGCCATCGCCAGCCTTGCAGCCGTTACATAGAATATCGCCACGATGATTGCCGTGACCATGCCCAGTAACCACTCTAGCCCTGTCCCGACCGGAGCGACGGCAGGGGCGGCGGCAACCCACAGTGCCAACCCGGCCAGAACCATATTCCGCAATACCAGCCACCAGCTCAGCGTCTGCTTGAGATCCGAACTCTTGTGCCCGGGGCTGAAGCATCCACAGTCGATCTCGCGCCGGCCACGGAGGAGGTTAATGGCTACCGCGAGCGTAAAAACGCCGAGCAATATCACTGCGGTCCAACTTGAGTAGCTACGCGTTGCGGGTACAATCAGGGTCGCCGCCACTGCCATCTCTACGAAAGGGAGGGAGTACGCGACGGGTTTCACCAATGTCTCCGGCAGCAGTCGAAAGTTGTATACAACTCCCTCGAAGATCTCGAGCGACCGCAGCTTGTTTACCGATGCCGCGAGAAATACCACGACCAGTAAAGTTACGGCGAACGCCGTCGCCATCGGTTCTACCATCACGCTAACCCTCCTTTCCTGACCCTAAGCAGACTCTCAGTATTCCACATGAGTCTTACTTACGGGTTCTTGACCAGCAGGCGTGGCTCGTGACCCAGCTCACCCTGATGCGCGATCAGCTTGCCGGTCTCGACATCATAGATATCAAGCGATGCATTATGGGAGCTGACCGCATACAGATGCGGCTTGTCAGCCCGATCGACCGCGATATTGGCCGCTGAATGTGCCAGGTTTATCTTTTTCACCCGCTTCTGGGTCTTGACGTCATATACCCACACTTCGTTGCTCTCGCTCGTGTGAGCCCACTTGGCCCGTCGATCCATCGCCACGAACAGACGGCCGCTCTTGGCATGATAGTCCAGCGGCTGCCAGCCACCCGGGGCCCACTTGTTATCCCGCTCTTCCTTGGTCAGCAGATCCCAGGACTTACCGACAACCGGCTTGTCACCCGAGAGATCCACCGGATAGACCTTGCCCCAGAAGGAAACCAGGTACATCTGACCCGTCAGCTGATCCCAGGCCGGATCGTTGTAGGTCGGCTGGTCTACGGGCGGATGAATGGGATCAGTCGAGACGCGGGATACTTCCTTGCCATTCGCGTCATGCGTGACCGCCGTCATTGAGCCATCGCGACAGCGCACGGCAAAGCGGTTCTTGCCCGTGGCATAGACATACCAGCACTGGCTGGTCTCGATGGTATCGAGATACTTCTTTTTCTCGAGGTCCACGATCACTATGCCGTTAACCGGCGTAAACTGATAGGAATAAAAGTACTTCCCATCATTCGATATAGCGGAGCCGCCATTATGCACCATCGCGCCGGATCGCGTATTGGGGATATCGATCACTTCGAGTGGCTTGAGTTCGCGCGGATCCCATTTAACAATGATATCATCCTTGTCCCAGCGGCTATGCATAGAGTAGCGCGTGTCGGCGATATAGAGCATGCCGTCTTTCGGAGAAGCCTGGGGCACGGCCAGCAGACCGGTATCCATGGTGCCGAGATAATCACCGCTTGCACCATCGATGGGCATGACCTTGGTCAATACATCGAAAGCGGCGGGATCCACGACATACATCCGGCGCTCATCAGGCGGCGGCGCCTTGTTTATCTCCGGCGTATCGGCCAGCTTATCGGTCGTCAGGATCTCGGGCATGTCTTCCCCTAAATCCATGGAATCGTCATCCTGGGCATATACAGGCGTGGCCGTAATCGCGACAGCCGTCACGAGGCCGCCCAGCAATGGTGCTGAAAACCAGCGTTGCATGGCCTTTGTCAATACATCATAGTTATTCATCTTTACTTCCTCCTTCATCTATGCTTATCGGCTGCGGACCTTGGGCAATCAGTCCGTCCCCTTGATGCCGGACACTTAATAAACTCAATTATGCCAGGCTCCAGACTACTAACAGGCTACCGGTGAACAGCAGAATACCTGCGTCCGCACGCAGCGCATGCTGATCGTGATTGGCCATCCAACGCTGCACCGTCCAGTCTGCAACGGGTAGCGCATTGACCACCAGGGGCAGGAAACGCCCCAAGTTCAGGCTAAGTACCAGCAGGACCGCAATACCAACATTGCCGCTGAGTACCGCGGCAGCGACAACCAGATACAAAACCGGTGTGCGCACATACGTTACGAAATTGAGGCCCAGTAACCAGCCATACAACAGGCCGGTCTGCCACATCGGCAATTCCATCCTGGCCCGGTGCGGTACCTGAGCGCGACGCTGGGGATAGGGTATACGTACCACTCCGGCCTGATGCAGGCCATAGGCCAAGCCGATCAGGCCGAGAACAGCGAGAGCCCAGCCCGATGCGAATCCGCCTGCCGGCATCAACCACGCGAAAAATGCCAGCGGTGCGGCCAGAACCGCGCCTCCGGCAAGATAACCGAAACCATGAGCCAGAAATGCAGGTACCCACGATGCAACAGACGAGACACTGTAGGTACCGGACGGCCGCAACAGACTCAATGACGAGTAGCCGCATGGAGACCACGTGGACAACACGCCTCCGGCGAAGGCAACCAGGCACAACAAGGACAACACGGGCACCTGGGCGCCGGAAATAACAAAAGACAGTCCCGCGATTGTTCCCAAGCCGACACTGAATAACAGCAACATCCAGTACTTGTTCAGATGACGCGTTGCCTGCACTATCACGCTGTCATCGATTCCCACCTGCCCCAAGTTTTCACGCGGTCCCGGATGACCAGTGACGGATGCGAGGCTTCGTTCCATAATCATCTCCCGATATGTATGTTTTTTATATCTGCTTGATTCTTGTCCCTAGCCCTGTCATCCATGGCGAGACACGGATGATCCCGACAACTCAACATGCCGAAAAACGGGGAGACGTTTTTTTCAGGTTTATATTTAATTCTAGCGTCTTAATTCTTGCGGGTCAAGTAGCAGTGTGAGGAGTGTGAGGAGCACATAATATGTCCGGTTCTGTAGCACATAAAGTGTCCGGTTTATGATTCCTGCTTTTCGGAGGGATGATGAGCCGGGCGAAGTGGCTACAGGAGACGCGAATAATGAGATTTGAAGAGGCATTTGATCTTTGGCAACAGCGCAGCTTAACGCAGGAGGCGGCGGCGCAGTTGTTGGGTGTGTGTGAGCGCAGTTTCCGGCGCTATATCGATCGCTACGAGGAAGATGGTTTGCAAGGACTCATGGACAAGCGGATGGAACAGGTCTCTCATCGACGGGCGCCGGTAGACGAGGTGTTGCGGCTTGAGTCGCTGTATCGAGACCGCTACCGGGATTGGAACGTGAAGCATTTCTACGAACGTTATCAGGAAGAGCACCGGGGCAGCCGGTCCTACACCTGGGTGAAGAAAAAGCTGCAGGCATCGGGGCTGGTGACCAAGGGTCGGCTCAAGGGCAAGCACCGCAAACGCCGTGACCCCTCACCCATTGTCGGGCTGATGGTGCATCAGGATGCTTCCACGCATGAGTGGGTACCAGGTAAACGATGGGATCTGGTGGTGACGATGGACGACGCCAACAGTGAGATCTATGCCGCGTTTTTTGTGCCAGAGGAAGGCACCTGGAGCAGTTTTCAGGGCGTGCGCGAAACGATCGAAAAATGCGGGCTTTTCTGCAGTTTTTATTCCGATCGCGGCAGTCATTACTGGTTTACCCCGGAGGCGGGCGGCAAGGTGGACAAGAATCAATTGACGCAGTTTGGACGGGCCATGCAGCAACTCGGGATCGAGATGATTGCCGCCTATTCGCCCGAGGCGCGCGGTCGCAGCGAACGGATGTTCGGCACGTTTCAGGGTCGTCTGCCGCAGGAATTGGCGTTGGCGGGGATTACCGAGATGGCTGCGGCCAACGAGTTTCTCCGCAAGACCTTCCTGCCACGGTTCAATAAAAGATTCGCAACCACCACGAGAAGCAGGCAGTGCCTCTGTGCCGATCCTCGATCAACGTCTGGACGATATCCTGTGTCTGCAAGTGGAGCGTACCGTTCGACCCGACAACTGTGTCTCTTATCTGGGCAAAGTCCTGCAAATCCCGGAAGATCGACATCGCTGCCATTACCGCAAGGCCAACGTGCACGTCCACGAGTATGCCGATGGTTGTATGGCCGTGTTCTACGGGCCTCGCAAGCTTGCTGACTATGACGAGACAGGCAAGCTGGTGACAGAAACGCAAACAACGGAAGCAGCCGCCTGACGTCCGCAGTGGCTGCATTCCGGATCCGTGAGGCAACTCACCGATCACAACAAAAAGCGGACAGATTACGTGCTATGAAACCGGACAGTTCTATTTGCTTCTAACAGTAGCAGCCTCTTCCAATATGAAATGAGTCTGAACGGGGGCCGTGATTCCAACATGAAATGAGTCTAAAGCGCTAAGGCCAGCGGGCCTTTTTTGTCCATGATGGTGGGATGAACATTATCATGAATATCAGGCAAATCAGGACGCTCGAGCAGGTCAGGGACTTCCTCATCAGTGTGGGCCCGGCAGAGCTGACGCCGCCCTCGAAGGCTGAGGCCTACCAGTGGATTGCGCAGGTGCTGCGGGATTTCCGTTACCGGGGCTTGCGCCGGCCTGAGAAGGCCTTGCTGCAACGTTTTCTGATGCGGGTGACGGGGTACTCCCGACAACAGCTCACCCGGCTGATCAAGCAGTTCCATAGCCCTGGCGGCCTGCGTCGCCAGCAGCGCACCAGCAACGGTTTCAAGGGTATTTATACCGCCCAGGATCTGGTCCTGCTTGTCCATATGGATAGCCTGCACGACACGCCCAGCGGGCCGATGGTCAAAAAGCTGTGTGAACGGGCGCACCGGGTGTTTGGTGATCGGCAGTATGAGCGCCTGGCGGGTATCTCGGTGTCTCACCTGTACAATCTGCGCAACGGTGAAGGCTAGCGCAAGCTGCGCCAGCGCTTTGACAAGACTCGCCCGGTCAACAATAAGATCGGCGAACGTCGCCAACCGTACCCCGAGGGCAAACCGGGCTATCTGCGCATTGACAGTGTCCACCAGGGCGATCAGGACGGGGTCAAGGGGCTGTATCACATCAATTGTGTGGATGAGGTCACGCAGTTCCAGGTGGTGTACACGGTTGAGCGCATCAGCGAGCAATTCCTGATCCCGGCACTGGAAGCCATACTGGCCGGCTTCCCGTTTGTGATCAAAGGATTTCACGCCGACAATGGGTCGGAATACATCAACAGGCAGGTTGCCGATATGCTTGGCAAGCTGTTTATCGAATTGACCAAGTCGCGCAGTCGACAGACTAATGACAACGCGCTGGTGGAAAGCAAGAATGGTTCAGTGATACGTAAAATACTGGGTTATATGCATATCCCGCAACGGTACGCACCTCATGTCAATGCGTTTAATCAGGCGCATCTGGTACCGTACATAAACTATCACAGACCGTGTTTCTTTCCGATGACCGAAGTTGACGCCAAGGGCAGGCAACGGAAAAAGTATCCTTACGAAAACATGATGACGCCCTACGACAAGCTCAAATCGCTCGACAATGCAGAACAGTACCTGAAGCCCGGGATAACCTTTTTGAAGCTGGATACAATCGCGTACCGAATTAGCGATAATGATGCTGCGGCGCAGTTACAAGCCGCTAGAAAACAACTTTTTGAGACCATCTTTGGACAAAAAAAGGCGGCTGGCTAA
>JBBDSJ010000132.1:0-16377 GCA_040905025.1 Gammaproteobacteria bacterium | reverse complement strand
AGCCCTTCTCACCAGAATATGCTTGACTACAAGCACAGTTCATTGCGAGGAGCGCTTCAGCACGACGTGGCAATCTGCAGCGAGATTGCTTCACTACGTTCGCAATGACATTTTGCTGTCAGCCGAACGAACACAGTGTAGAGCAAGACTGTCATCTCGATGCGCGACCGCCATGGATGGCGGAAGTGCAGAAAATGCAGGAGCAATTTTCTGCTAGCACCGTATGGCGGTGCGAAGTGAAGAGATCTTGCCGCAACCGGGTAGCATTGGATATTTGTTGAATGGATAAAATTGACAGCCGCTACGAGTTTCTCCCTGCTGTACTCGAAGTACAGGAAACGCCGCCGTTGCCGATTAGCCGCTGGATCCTCTGGGCTATCATGCTGTTCTTTAGTATCGCCGTGGCCTGGGCGTGTATCGGTCAGGTTGATGTTGTCGCCGTCGGGCAGGGCAAACTGATCCCCGGCAGTCGTGTGAAAGTCATTCAGCCACTGGAGACCGGTGTCGTACGCAGCATTCGTGTACAGCAAGGCCAGCATGTTGAAGCCGGTGAATTACTCATTGAACTGGACAGCACGGCCACCGGCGCGGATCGGAGCAGCCTGGAACAACAGCGCGCGGCACTGCAACTCGACCGCAGCCGGATTCTCACATTACTCAGCATGCTCGATGAGGGCCACTCAGATAAACCGGCAAATCCAGCAAAAAATTCTATTCAGGCCGTTCTGGTTGAACTGCCAGATAAACTGTCTCCCGCACAAATCCAGCGCCAGCAACAACGCCTGTGGGCGCAATGGCAACAATATCGCAGCCAGACGGCCGCGCTGGATCGGGATGAAGAACAACAGCGTGCCGAGCTCAAATCCATTGAGCAACGCATCGAACAGATCGACGGCACCTTGCCGCTGGTAACAGAACGCGCCGAGGCATTAAAGACCTTGACCCAAAGCAGCATGGCGCCACGGGTGCAATGGCTGGAGGTTGAAGAAGTCCGCGTGACCCAGGCCAGGGAACGCGATATTCAAATGAGTAATCGTGTTAACAGGCTGGCCGCTATTGCGGCGATACAAGAGCGCCGCAGTGCTTATCGCGCTGAATTTGAACAGCAACAAATCGCCGAACTCAGTGAGATTGAAAAGCAGATAGAAACCCTGAATCAGGAAATCGTCAAGGCGACACAACGTTTCAGCTTGCAACAACTGCGTGCACCTGTTTCCGGCAGTATTGATCAACTGGCTGTACATACCGTCGGCGGTGTCGTAACGCCAGCGCAGGAACTGCTGACCATCGTGCCAGAAGATGACCCCATCGAGGTCGAAGCCTGGATAGAAAACAAGGACATCGGTTTTATCAGCATTGGTCAGCCAGCCGAGATCAAGGTAGAAACCTTCCAGTTCACCAAATACGGCACGATAGACGGCGAAGTGATTAATATCTCGGATGACGCAATTGCCGACGAACAGCGCGGCCTGATTTATGCCGCCAAGATCCGTCCAGCCAAAGCCAGTATGCAGGTTGAAGGCCGGGAAGTGCAGCTCTCACCCGGCATGGCCGTCACAGTTGAACTCAATATCGGCAAACGGCGGCTGATCGAATACCTGATGAGCCCATTGCTGCGCTACAAGGACGAGAGCCTGACCGAGCGATGATTATTTAAACGGGCAGATCAATTCTTGATATAGCAGCATACAGGGAGATAAATGCATATTATGGCTAAATACAAAGCTGTGGCTTTTCTAGGTAAGCAATAGGCCAGGGAGAGGCAAATGAAAAAGGTACTATTTACGTGGGAACTCGGTGGCAATCTGGGTCATATAAGCATGTTGTTTCCTTTGGCCGAACGATTAATTGCCCAAGGCAGTAAGGTTTCACTTACGGTGCCGGATCTGGCGGATATACCAGAATACATGCCGCAAGATATTGATATCTTTCAGGCACCGCGATGGTCAGCAAAGATCATCGGCTTGCCGGAAAATTCGATAAGCTATGCAGAGATTCTTGCGCAGGCAGGTTACTTATCCACAACAGGAATATCTGCACTACTACGAGGATGGCGAAGCCTGTTCACGGCTCTGCGCCCCGACTTGATCGTAGCCGAAAGCAGTCCGACAGCACTACTTGCTGCCAGGAGTCTGGAAATTCCCGCAGTAAAGCTGGGAAATGGTTTTGCTATACCCCCAAAACAAACACCATTCCCGCCGTATATTCGTGTACCCGGGAAACGAAGTCATCATCTGCTACAGCTTGAAGACAGGATTACTAAAAGTGTTAATGCTGCTCTGGTAAGCCTGGGTTGCCAGCCTGTTAGCAGTCTGACAGACATCTTCAGTGCTTCGGAAACCTGCCTGCTTACTTTCCCTGAGCTCGATCATTACCCGGATCGCGGTCAATCTGAATACCATGGGGCAATATTTGGATTGGGGACTACACAACGCATGGAATGGAGCGGTAATGCCAAGTATAAAGTATTGGCTTATCTGCACGCGGACAGTGCCATGTCCCGGCCGATCATGCAGAGTCTGGAGGCCATGTCTGCGGAAGCAATTATATCATGCCCTGGACTCCAGGGTTTACCCGAGATAGCTAACCGGTATCAAAACATACAGTTAGCTAATCAACCTGTAGATCTCACCCGCTTGCTGCCTGAATGCGATTTGGTTATCAGCCACGCCGGCCATGGATTGGCAGCACAGAGTCTTATGGCCGGAGTTCCGCTTCTTACGATCCCGCGTGTAATAGAGCAGTGGATAACATCATGCAACCTGCAATCCATAGGTGCAGGTGAGATCATAGATAAGAGCTTTGAGCCGGACAAAATCAGCAGTGTTATGGAAAAAATGCTTTCCGCATCTGAACATAAGCTAAGTGCACAACGCTTCGCCAAACGTTATGCAGACTATAGTGTGAGTAGTATTATTGATAAAATTGATAATTCTATAGGTGGTCTCTAATTCCTAGCGCAACACGGTGATAATAATGAAGCTATTATTCAGGAGACGTGTTGCATGTCAAAAGGTTATCAACGCATGAGCCTGGCCGAACGCGAAGAGCTCAGCATTCACCATGCCCAGCGGGGGGGAATCGGGGTCAGGTCTTGAATCTTGAACGGGGGAATCGGGGTCAGGTCTTGAATCTTGAATAGCAGGAATGGATAGGGTAGATGACTGGCATTCTTGCTGTGATATTTGTATTCTTTAATGCAAGGATCAACAGGGAAGTAATTTTATGGTCAGACCGCTACGGATAGAATACCCGGGTGCCATCTATCACCTCACCGCACGGGGCAATGCCCGCGCCGACATATATCGGTCTGATCGCGATCGACTTACTTTCCTTCTTGTTCTGGGTCAAACCTGCGAGTGTTATCACTGGGCCTGTTATGCCTGGTGTTTGATGAGCAATCATTATCATCTGGTGATTGAAACGGCGGAAGCCAACCTGTCACGCGGGATGCGTCAGCTCAACGGCATCTATAGCCAGACCTTCAATCGAACCCATCAACGTGTAGGCCATGTATTTCAGGGCCGGTATAAAGCCATTCTTGTCGAGAAGGAGGCCTATTTGCTGGAAGTTGTCCGTTATGTATTGTTAAACCCGGTTCGGGCCCGGATGGCCAATGCGGCGGGTCAGTATCGCTGGAGTAGTTACCGGGCCATGATTGGGCGAGCGGAATCCCCCGCGTGGCTAGCCCGGGATGCGGTATTACGCCAGTTTGCCCGGGAGATGACAACGGCCAAACGGCAATTCATCCGGTTTGTGCAGGACGGTAAGAACCAGCCCCGGTTGTGGGAACAGCTGCGCCATCAACTTTATCTGGGTGATGAACAATTTATTCAACGCCTGGAGAATCAAGTCGATCAAAAACAGGATTTCACCGAAATCCCCAGGTGTCAGCGCAGAGGCAACGGCAAGTCGCTTGCCGACTATCGGAAGACCTGTGAGCAGCGTGACGAAGCCATTATCGCGGCATACCAGTCCGGGCAATACACGCAGAAAGAAATCGCAAGTGAGTTTGGCCTGCATTACAGCAGTATCAGCAAGATAGTGAAGAAACAAGAGATGATGAAACGATGATACATCCAATTCAAGAATCAAGACCTGACCCTTTTTTCCCCTTTTTTCCCCTTTTTTCCCGTGACCCTATTTTCCTCGATAACTATATCGATGGCGGCAGCAGTGATGATACTGGGATGGATGGGGATAGCGTGTCAGTATTTAGCGCATTAATAATTGGTATGGCTGTGCCCAAGTATTGCAAATCAGAGACAAGAGACTACACTTAAAAGTCAGGAAGGAGCCACCCCTGCGTGAAAGGAATCGAATGAAAGCCAATCTATTTCAATCCAACTCATCTGCAAGCATAGTAGCTAGACTTTGGCTGGCCAACCTGTATTTGTGTCTCACAAATGGAAAATTAACTCCTTTTGAGGCTTCAGCAACATGATCGGTCTATATATTCTTTTTATGGGTACGATTTATGTACTCATTGCGTTGTCAACCGCCTATTGGCTTTCCCGTATTCCAGAACGGCAAAAACTAAAGACCTGGACACAAATACTCACTGTACTTGTGTTCGTGCTCATACCAACTTGGGACGTACTCCTTGGCAGATTGTATTTCAATTATTTATGTGAAACGGAAGGCGATATCAAAATACACAATCAAGCGGAATTACCAACAGAGCATTGGGAAGATGGGGTGCCAAGGGATCGATTGGAGAGATTACCCGGTAGGGGCTTTGAGATACTTATTGGAGAAAAATTTATTATTGAAAGCCATACCATAAAAAACTATGGAGAGCCTTTCAGGATAGACAAGGAACACAAAGTATTGAATAACAGAGTTACTGATGAGGTACTAAGTGAATTTATCTATTTTATATATTGGGGCGGGTGGCTGATTAACGCATCCGGACTGCATAGGAGCGGGGTCTCTTGCCCCAGCTACAGGCTCATTAGCAAGTTATACAGCGAGACTTTCATTAAAGAGAATTAATTAAGGAGCATTTGTCATGGATTCGATGATTCAAAAATTTTTTGAAAATGCAACATTATCTCAGGCGGCCTATGCTAAAGGTCTGTTCCCGGGCATGCCAGAACTTGAATATATCGAGGTACTAAAAGTAGATGCGGATTTTTCTCAAAAACAAGCAGAAAGTTTTGTCAATAGCTATGAAATCGTCGATCAACACACTGACTCAGTCAGTGGTTTCTCAGGTACTATTTTCAAACACAGAGAGACTGATGAGTACACGCTGGCACTCCGTGGTACTGAACGAGGTAATTTTGAAGACGTAATATTAGCAGATGCTTTAGGCATTGCCTTGGATGGTCAGGCACAGAATCAGATTAACGCAATGAATGCCTGGTTCGGAAGCTTGATAACTCCGCAAGCATTCGGCGGACAGGAAAAGCTGGATCAGGACATTAAAATTGACGTTACAGGTCATTCTTTAGGCGGACATCTCGCCACGGTTTTTACAATGTTCTGGCGCAACCATGTTACTCATGCTTATACCTATAATGGTGCCGGAACAGGTGATGGTGACCGTGGCGCATTAATGGTCCAATTGCGAGAAATCCTGGGCTTTGAATCAGATGAACCCATCCCCGATTCATTAATCTCCAATTTCTTCGCCGAACCTGGACTAGAGATTGCCGCCGGTCTGGGGGTTGTGTTCGGGGAATCAATACCAGTGTTTATTGAGGATCAAGGCTTTGTTGGCGAGGATCTGTTTTTTGGCAATCACAGTATTCTACACTTAACCGATGCCCTGGCGGTCTATGACCTGCTGGGCCAAGTTGATCCGGCCAAGTCCGCCGGGCAAATCCTCCATCTGGGCACAGACATTCTCGAAGCCGCTTCGAACGAGGCTGAGGCCAGTCTGGAGACTATAGTGAATGGCCTGGGCAAGGTTTTTCGGGCCGGTGAAAAGGTGGCGGTTGGTGATCGAGACGCGCTCTATCGCAGTATCAGCGTCATCCGCAATGCCATTGACGAACAAGAATCGCTGGAACTCGTTAGCCTGGCCAACCTGAGTGCCGACACGATCCAGGCTCGTGCCGCGGAGGACTCCGAGGAAGGGTTCGCCTATCGACATGCCCTACAGAACCTGCTGCCCTTCGCGGTACTGGGCGATGCCAGTCTGTACGATCAGGAAGGTTTGGCGGCCGCACATTTCAGTCAGGACTATCTGGGCGATCGGGCCGAATTTCTCTTTAATAAGATGGCGCTGGCGGTAGATGACCTGCCAAAAGGCCCGGGCGGCATCGATCCACGTGTTTACGAAGATCAGGGACTTTTAGCGCAGGGTGAAGATGCAACAGTTGCCTTTAACCGGCCGACTGCCGGACCGGGCCCGAACATCCCTGACCGTCATATCCTCTTCACCAGTTCCCACGCCGGGCAAGCAGCCGAAGCCGAAGGCGGCGACCGGAAAGACCGGCTGTACGGCTTTCTCGGTGATGATACCCTGGATGGCGGCAAAGGTGCAGACCGTCTGGAAGGCGGGCCGGGTGACGATACCCTCCATGGTGTTGACCCAGGCGGCCGGTTTGCCCAGCGGCAGGACACCCTCATCGGCGGCGCCGGCTTCGACATCTACCATCCGGGCAGTGGCGATATTATCGATGACAGTGACGGTAAGGGCCGGATCTATCTGCCGGACGGCGCCCAGGTCTCCAACCGCACGTTTACCCTGGAACCCGGTAGCGACACCACCTATCGCGACGGTGATGTCAGGGTCCGGTTAGAAAGCCAGCCCGACGGCAGCCAGACATTGCTGGTCCTGGACGGTGTGCCGGTCACCATCCGTAACTTCCAACGTGACCGTAACGACTTCGGCATTGCCCTTGAAGATAATCTCCCTGAACGCGAGTTCAATCTGGTCAATGGCTCGGACGCCAACGACAGCCTCGGCGATTTAACCGGCACCGACGGCGATGACGAAATCCGCGCCCTGGCCGGCGACGATTGGGCCTTCGGCGGCGCGGGTCATGATCGCCTCATTGGCGGCGACGGTGATGATATTCTCGAAGGCGGCGAAGGTGACGATGAAATCACGGCTGATGCCGGCCGCAACCTGCTGGCTGGCGGCGTCGGTAACGACCATCTCAACGGCGGGCTGGAGCAGGATCTGATCAGTGGTCAGCTGGGCGACGACATTGCCAGTGGCGGCGCCGGCGATGACTTGCTTGCCGGCGGGCTGGGCAGCGACGTGCTCTCCGGGGGTGATGGCAACGACCTGATCGTCGCGAATATTACTGCCGGCGCGTTCGACACGAGTTGGTCGTTCACGCGCAACGCCCCACCTGCCGATCCCAAGATCCTGCGCGATCCGCGCAATTACACCCTCAACAACATCGCTGTCGATATCGACGCTTTCAACAACCCGGGCCTCATCGACGAGACCGCGCCCAACTCGCTGTTCGGCGAGGCCGGTGATGACGACATCATCGGCGGCGCCGGTGATGACTACATCGACGGCGGCACAGGGAATGATACTGCGCTGGGTGGTGATGGTAACGACATTATGTACGGCGGTGACGGCAACGATCATTTCCGTGGTGACGGCGGCGCCGATCAGATCTTTGGTGGCGCTGGTGATGATTTCCTGGTCGGGCATGGCGCAGGCTCCGCCGGCAACGAGCCCGATGGCGATGACTATATCGATGGCGGCGCGGGCAACGATGAACTGCAGGGCGGTCCCGGCAACGACACCCTGCTTGGTGGTGAAGGTAACGACCTGCTTACAGGTGGTGTCGGCAATGACAGTCTCGAAGGCGGTGCCGGGCATGACGAGTTGCAGGGCGGCGAAGGCGACGATTCACTGTCAGGCGGCGACGGTAATGATACGCTGTTCGGGGAAGCCGGTAATGATTTTCTGTCCGGCGGCGACGGACGTGACACGCTGGTTGGGGGCACTGGCGACGATCTGCTCCTCGGTGGATCGGGTAATGATGAATTACAGGGTGGTGATGGTAATGATGCCCTCGATGGTGGTGCAGGCCGGGACAGGCTGTTCGGCGAAGCCGGCAACGACATCCTCTCCGGCGGTGATGGTAATGACGAATTGTTTGGTGGCGACGGCGATGATGAACTCGATGGTGGCGAAGGCAACGATCAACTGCTCGGCGAAGGCGGAGCAGATACACTGTTCGGTGGCGTTGGCGATGATGAACTCTTCGGCGGTGCCGGTAATGACACACTGGATGGCGGTGACGGCGACGATGAACTGAGCGGTGGTTTTAATGATGACATTCTGCTGGGTGGAGCGGGTGATGATCGTCTGTCGGGCGATGCCGGTAACGATGCGCTGGATGGCGGTACGGGCGACGATATTCTCTGGGGGGACAACGGCGATGATCAGCTTAGCGGTGGCGAGGGCAATGATCTCCTGTTCGGCGGTTCCGGCATGGACACGTTGGACGGTGGTGTGGGAGATGACGAACTCCAGGGCGGCGCGAATAACGATATTTTAATCGGCGGCGCTGGCGCGGATCGTCTGTTCGGCCAGGCCGGTAACGACGAACTGGATGGCGGTACTGGCAATGACGAACTCCAGGGCGGTGATGGAGACGACGCATTATTGGGTGGCGCCGGTAATGATCAGCTTTTTGGCCAGTCCGGTAATGACATCCTGAATGGTGGTGACAGCCGTGATGAATTGCAGGGCGGCGCCGGTGCCGATCAGTTGCAGGGCGGTGCCGGCCATGACGATTTCACCTATTTCAGCGGCGACGGCCTGGATGTTGTCAGCGACAGCGCTGGTTACGATGTACTCAAGCTGGCTGGGATAACGCCGGATCAGGTCTCAATCACGGAAAA
This sequence comes from Gammaproteobacteria bacterium, assembly GCA_040905025.1. Classification (GTDB taxonomy): domain Bacteria; phylum Pseudomonadota; class Gammaproteobacteria; order Methylohalomonadales; family Methylohalomonadaceae; genus JBBDSJ01. Next base: position 7,551 of record JBBDSJ010000132.1, on the reverse strand, counting down.
TGGTACTGACCTGGTCATCGGTATCGATGACGACAACAGCATCACGATTACGGACTGGCAAACCGGCTCTCCCGTTGATGCGATCGCATTCGATGACGGGTCAACGTTGACCATCGATCATTTTCTCTCTGGTGATCAGGCTGGAGAGCTGTTCTTCTCGACCGCAGCCGAGAATGACCTGGTGGGCACCGGTGGCAACGACATTTTCCAGGTCTTTGGCCAGGACAATCATCTGTTCGGCGGTGCCGGCGATGATGCGTACTACTACCGGCGGGGCACTGTAACCAGAATCGAGGACACGGCCGGCACGGATACACTGGTGCTCGGCGATGGTATAGCACCAACCGATCTGCAACCGGATCTACTTGCCGATGGAACTTTGCGGTTTGACCTTGGCGACGGGCGCATCGAAATCACGAACTGGGAAAACAATCCCGTCGAGCGTTTCGTGTTCGCGGACGGTACTGAACTGACCGGCGCGGATCTGGCGCTGCTGGCTAACAACGCGCCGGTACTCACAACGTCATTTGACGATCTTGTGACGCCCGAGGATGCCATGTTCTCGTTCCAGGTGCCGGAGAATAGCTTTGCCGATGTAGATGATGGCGATTCACTGACATTGAGCGCCGAATTGACTGATGGCACCGCCTTGCCGGACTGGCTCAGCTTCGATGCGGAAAGCGGTGTCCTGTCAGGTACGCCGGATAATGATGATGTCGGTAGCCACGATATTCGTATTGTTGCGACTGATGACGGTGGCTTGATGACTTCAGGTGCATTCACGCTGACAGTCGAAAACGTCAATGATGCACCGATGGCAACAGTACCGATCAACGGCCAGGTGGCCATACCGGAAGAGATCTTCGAATTTGCATTACCCGAAGATGTCTTCACGGACGTGGATGTGGGCGATGAAATCACTCTCAGCGCGACACTGACCGACGGATCGCCGTTGCCGGATTGGCTGAGTTTCGATGCGGAACAGGGAACATTCAGTGGTACACCGTCCGAGAGCGATATCGGCACACTGGCAATCAGGCTGACGGCAACGGATCTGGCAGGCGCCGCGACTGAAGCCGATTTTGAACTGGCTGTACGTTCGCTGGAAGGCGATCTGATTATCGGCACGGTGGGCGATGACACCCTGCTTGGTGGTCCCGGTGACGATACGCTCAGGGGAGGGCAAGGCGATGACATCTTGCGCGGCGGCGAAGGCGAGGACCGGTACGAGTTCAACGCCGGTGACGGTAGCGACGTTATTCATGACGAAGGTATCAACCGGTTGGTGTTTGGACCGGGTATAGCACCGGGGGATATCAATGTTTCGCTGGAGAACAATCCCGATAACAGCCGTGATGTTTTATTGCAGTATTCTGATTTGCCCGGAGATCTGATCAAAGTCTCCGAATCAGTGGTTCCCGGGCTTGTAGTGAACTTTGATGATGGTGAATCAATAACACTTGATGAATTGCTTGGTGGGCAGGAAGGAATCACATTTACAGTTAATGACCCTGGCTTTCAGAGGGAATTTACGGGAACCCCTTATAACGATGTTATTAAAGTAAGAGTCGAAGATACAAGTATTGAGGTTTTCGGTCTGGCCGGCGACGACATTATCACCCGCACAGGCACTGCCCCTGCGGATGCTGCAAACACTGGTGAAGGTGAAGCCACTCTGGTTGGCGGAGATGGCAACGACATTCTTATCGGTGGACAAGGTCTGGATCATCTACTCGGCGGAGATGGCAACGACCGACTTGTCTCCAGAGGAACATTAGTATTCGATATATTGGAAGGTGGTGCGGGAGATGATGTTTTAATCACAGGAAATGGCAGGGCTAAGCTAATAGGCGGAGAGGGAGACGATCTATACCAAATTGATGCGACTACGAATAATATCAAGGCCATCGGCAACTATACAGATGAGTTCCTCTTCCGGTCTGAGGATGCAGGTTTTGATAGCGTCGAAATTTCTGGTATCGATGTTGATTCAATCAGTTATCGATATACCACACCCCAGTTCGGTTACGGTGGCGGGATCAATCTCCGCTGGGGGCCCGGCGGATCACGCGGTGTCGATGTTTCAGTCGCGGATGTGGAGCAATTTATAATCGGTGACGAAGCTTTTTCGTTTGAACGGTTGTTGAGCAGGCTGGATAACCGCCCTCTGGATCCAACGCGATCCCCTTCAGGTGCAATCAACGAACAGGGTGGCATCGATCTATTCGCCAGTGACTATCTGTTTGGTACTGATTCTGCAGATTCGCTTATGGCTGAGTTCGGCAGGGATATTCTCTTTGGCCTTGGGGGTGATGATGTACTGAATGGCCGTGACGGAAAGGATTATTTAAACGGCGGCGAAGGTAATGATACCTATCATTTCCAGCCTGGTCACGGCAACGACACCTTGTATGAAAGCGGTGGTGCAACCGATATTATTGAGTTCACCCGTGTCGGGTTCGATTCGGGTATAACATTTGCGGATCTGGGATTCGAGTTGTTGGAATCCGATCTGATTATCCATACCAGCGATCAGGATTCGATACGCATCCTGGACTGGTCGTTAAGCGATGCTCATAAAGTAGAAACGTTACGGTTCGCGGACGGGCTGGAAGTTTCCCTGACGGCCGTCGCGGCGGCCAGCGGAACAGACGGCGGCGCGCCGCTGGTTATCCGGCCACCGCAGAATCAGCGTGCCTTCGACGGTGTTGAATTTGAATACCAGCTTCCTGTTGATACCTTTATTGATTTTGATATCGGCGACAGCCTGACGTTTTCTGCCGGTGCCATTGATGGTGCCGAGCTGCCGGACTGGCTGAGCTTCGATCCTGCTACGCAAACCTTTTCCGGCACGGCCGACAAGGCGAATCTGGGCAGCTATGCGTTGCAGATTACTGCCACGGATTCGACGGATCTGTCGACGACGGCCGGCTTCATGCTCAATGTTCTGGATTCTGATGTTGTGCCACTGTCAGCCATTGATGTGGAGACACTTGACGGTAATAACGGCTTCCGTATCGTCAATCCCGATGCCGGACTGGAGTCCCTGGGGCAGAGGCTGGCAATGGGCGGTGACCTCAACGGTGATGGTTTCGATGATATTGCTTTTTCTGCAACCAGTACTGATGGAGATGAGGACATTATTCAGGTTATTGGTGGTAGCGATCTGGGTTTTGGCCCCGAACTGAACCTGGGTGCGCTTGATATGGAATCGGACTTTCGAATTACCGGTCTGCCGGTAGATTTCGGGAGTGATGTGGCTGCGTATCTCCATACGGCAGATTTCAACAACGACGCGAATGCCGACCTGTTTGTCAATGACCGTATTATTTATGGTAACTCCACTGCGGCCGCGCAGGATATCGACGCGGCTGCGATCACCAGTAATAGCACTGGCACGGGTATTCGACTTGTCTCTGCAGGTACGAAACGAATCCTGCCAGCTGGCGACGTCAACGGCGACGGCCATACAGACTACGTCGTCGCCGGTGCCACCAATGATGTTCATCAAGTGCTGTATGGCAATACCGATGGCGTAAACCTGAATCTGAAGCCGGGCGCGCTGGACGGCAGCAACGGGTTTCGCTTGCGCAGCCCAGGCAATGACGCGGCCGGACAGGGCATAGATATCGCCGATATCAATGGCGATGGTATCTCGGATCTGCTAATCAACGGTACTACGGCGGGCGCACAACCGAACGGATATATCGTTTACGGTCGTCAAGGACGCAGTTCCGCGGAAATTGACCTGCAATCGCTGGGTGGTTCAAACGGGTTTCGCTTCCTTGCCGTAGGCCATGATAACAGTGCGAGTAGCATTCGATCAGCCGGTGACTTCAATGGCGATGGCCGGGATGATTTTCTGGTATCGACCGATGACGTTAACGAAGTACTGCTGGTGTATGGGCGCAATTCATTTTCCAACCTGACGTTTTCGACGTCACTGAATCAATCCACGGGATTGAAAATCGTTGATTCGAGCAAAGACTTTCTCGACTTTGAGTTGCATGATGCAAACGGTATCGGTGATATAAACGGCGATGGTCTGGCAGACATCGCCATCACCGATGACTCCTCTGTCTATATACTTTATGGGCAGGAGAATCAGGATAGCGGGACGCTCGACCTGGCGAGTCTGACACCCGAACAGGGCTTCAGGGTTTTCTCCAGCGATCCGGCGCGAGGTTCCAGGCTAAAGCGTGTTGTATCGGCCGGTGATGTTAACGGTGACGGTTTTGATGATGTGCTCCTGTCCTATCCGGAAGCCGATGACGGACAGGGCGCCGCTTTCGTGATATTCGGTGGTGATTTCCTGCGCCAGGCGACATTTGCTGGAACGGACGAGCGGGACGTGATTACCGTGACAGGTGATGGATCACGTGTTTTTACCGGAAAAGGCGATGATTTCGTCCAGGTCGTTAATGATGGAAGCTCCCTGACTACGGTCAAATCCACTGTAATCCGCACAGGTGCAGGCGATGACACTATAGAGATTAAGGACATTGATACGTTGCCTTTCCCTCCACCACCTGCTTCCCCCGGAACATCCCCTAAAATAATACGTCTTGAAGGTGGTTCGGGGAATGATAGATATGTGCTGAATACGCGTTCCAGAGGGGTCAGTAACGGTCCCAGAAGACATATCGTCATTGATGATGAGTCTAGGGTGAGTGCTGGCAGGAATACCATGATATTTTCTGCGCCCTATGGCTCCGATCTTGTCAGACTCGGCCTGGGTTCATTGATGCTCGACTTTGGGACGGATTTGCCCGAGATTCATCTGGAAAATTTCAATCCGAATGATGTGCTCGGTGGATCGCGCACGATTGACACTTTCGAGTTCGCCGATGGCACAACATTATCTTACGAGGAACTGGTCAGCCAGGGTTTTGATATTGACGGCACTGACAATGACGACATGCTTGAGGGAACAAATATCCATGACCGTATCCACGGATTCGAAGACTCTGACAAACTGACGGGCGGCGCAGGTGACGATGTGCTTGATGGCGGTGTTGGCGATGACCAATATCATTTCTCGGCCGGTGACGGACAGGACACCATCGTTGATGCAGCAGGTAATGATACTGTCGTATTCGATGTTGGCATTGTCAGTGAGAGTCTGATCGTTGCAAAAGATGGCAGCGATCTGAGAGTTGACTACACTGAAGATGACAGCTTGCTGGTGAAAGGTTGGTTTACCGCCGAAGGCAATCGCATCGAATGGTTCGAGTTCGCTGATGGGACATTGCTGTCTGGCTCCGGACTGGCCGGCGAATTCGCCAATGAGCCTCCGGTAATATCGGTCCCGCTGGCGGACATCTCAACCGATCAGGACGCCGAATTCGCATACACGATACCGGTGGACAGCTTCAGTGATCCGGACGGCGACTCGCTCGCCCTTGAGGCATCACTCGCCGACGGTGCTTCTTTGCCGGGATGGTTGAGTTTCGATGCAAACAGCCGGGTTTTAAGTGGTACGCCAGGCAACGGCGACGTTGGTAATTATGAGGTGCAGGTAACCGCCACCGATACGGAGGGTGAGTCGGTCACCGGCAGTTTCACGCTGACGGTTGACAACGTGAATGATGCGCCGGAGGTGATTGCCGCTTTGACTGATCAGGTGACCGATGAGGATGCGTTGTTCAGTTTTGTCCTGCCCGCAGATACCTTTAGCGATCCTGATCTTGTCCACGGTGATGAAATCACTACAACTGCTGCTTTGATTGGCGGAGATCCATTACCTGTCTGGCTGAATTTTGATGCCAGCACCGGAACTTTTGCCGGAACTCCGGATAATTCGGATGTAGGTGAGCTGATCATTCAGGTTGTGGCCACTGATATTGCAGAAGAGTCAGCTTCTGATACTTTCACATTAACAATAAACAATGTTAATGATGCCCCGATTCTGGTAGCTGGAATCGAGGATCAGGTTATAGATGAGAATCAATTGTTCAGTTTTACGATCCCTGGCGCTACCTTTACTGACGAAGATAGCATTCATGGTGATGCATTATCCCTCAGTGCTGCATTATCAGGCGGCAATGCTTTACCGGAGTGGCTTTCATTTGATCCTGTTACAGGAACATTTACGGGTATTCCTTCATTTGCTGACTATGGCGAAATTGACATCCAGGTCAGTGCCGTTGACCTGGGTGGGTTGATCGCTTCTGATATTTTTAGTCTTGGTGTAAATGTACCCGGAGCCACCATCGGTTCGGAAGGTGACGACATGCTGAGTGGTTCCAATCAACACGATACCCTGATTGGTTTTGGTGGCAATGATACTATCAATGGCGGCAATGGTAATGATCGTCTGGCTGGTGGCACGGGAGATGACGCACTGGAAGGAGGTAATGGCCGCGATATTCTGTATGGCGGTACTGGTAATGATCATTTATCCGGCAGCAACAGTAATGACGAATTGTTTGGTGGTGCCGGTAACGATTTGCTCTACGGCGGTAATGGTAACGATTTGCTGGATGGTGGTGACGGTAATGATTTTCTCTATGGGGAAAATGGCAAAGAGATCCTGACAGGCGGTATGGGCGATGATTATCTGGATGGGGGAAATGGTAGTGACGAGCTGTCTGGTGGTTCCGGTGACGATCTCCTGCATGGCAGAAATGGTAGCGATTTACTGGATGGCGGCGCAGGTAATGATCTCCTCTATGGCGATAACGGTAATGACACCTACATTTTTAATCATGGCTATGGTCACGATCATGTCGTTGATGATAATGGAAATGATCAACTATTTTTGGGTGATATTAATCATGACCAGCTCTGGGTTTGGCAATCTGGACAGGATTTAAATCTTGGCGTGATTGGTACAGATGATAAGGTGACTATTCAGGACTGGTTCGAGCACAACAAGCATCAGGTGGAAGAGATTCATAGTGCCAATGAACAGGTACTGCACAAGAATCAGGTGGATATGTTGGTGCAGGCAATGGCGACATTTAATCCGGAAGCAACGGGAAATCTGGATGTCCCCGTGCATGATCAGGAGCAGGCAGAGGCTGTGATTGCGGCTGCCTGGCAATAAAGTGAAACTGTGTTGATTGAATGTCAAGATGCCTGCGCTCGGTCGGGATGACATCATTCTTGTCATTTTGACCGAAACATCTACCACTATTGTAAACATGTCATTCCGACCGGAGTGCGCAGCACGTAGTGGAGGAATCCGATCCTGTCGTTTCGACCGAGATGCGTCAGCATCGAGCGGAGAAATCTTGGACTACATGCATCAAGATCCCTCGGCTCGTTTCACTCGCTCGGGATGACATTAGTAATATGCTGTGCTCGCTCGGGATGACATTGGTAGTACGTGTTGCGCGGTCGGGATGACATTTATAGTTCACTCCACTCCACTCCACTGCGCTTTCGCAACGTGAGCATGCCTTGATTATGCATGGTGTTTTTAATGCCGCAGCTTGTGATTCGCCGGGTGGTTACTTAATATCCGCTCCATGACTCGTACCCGTATCAAGATATGTGGCATTACCCGGCCGGAAGATGGTGTCGCGGCGGCGCATGCCGGTGCCGATG
>JBBDSJ010000131.1:0-16421 GCA_040905025.1 Gammaproteobacteria bacterium | reverse complement strand
GCTTCAACTACAACACCAGTGCTGAGGGACGCCAGGAGAATCGCCGGGTGAACATTATTCTCGGCTACCCGGAGTGAGTTAACTGAGCAACCGCTCGCTCCGCAGCAGATCGCGGGGCGAGCGGTTTTTTTTTGAGCATTTCGTGGTCGCTCGGCTTTAGTGAACAATCATGACCTGCGCTGCGGTGTAGCACTCTTTCCCGCAATACCAGGCGCACCGGGCGTTGCTGTGGGCGCGCGACATCGACGGCGCCAGCCGGCTCGTCCCCTTGCTGGTATCGAGCGACATGCCAGTCGAAAGTCGCAATCTCGTTGCGCTAAGGCAGGCATGTGCGGAAAACAAGGTCGAGGAAGCGCAGCGAATCGTCTCGTATTTCGAGGAGAATCACGCGGACGATACTTCAATGACGTACATCAGCCGGATGATCATGGGACGGGAGGCGGAAGCAGCACAAGTGCTGATGGAGCTGGATGCCGAAGGGGACATCGGTTCGCTTGCAGATTACCTGTCCTACGCATACTTCGACGCGCGACAGTTTCCGAATCTGATGAATATGCTTGAGACGCAAGGTATCGAGCCGCGGGCACCGAAAAAAACCCCTACCGGTGCGGAGTGTGACGCGACGTGGCAGTCGACATGTCCGGTTCCTGAAGGCCCGGTCGAGCTCTGGGGAGAGCGGCTGGCAGTGAATGACGGAGCGCAGCACGCTGGGACGCTTGGATATGAGCTGGTAGCGTCCTTCCCCATTCTTGCGACAGCTGAGTTACCCAGCCCACAGGCTGACATCGAAGCAATTTTCACAAAGCCGGATGTCCTGCAGCAAACCGGCCCGGCAAAGGGAATTTCTTCACCGGAGTGGTGGCGACTGCCAGACGACGCAGTCCCGGCGAACGCCAGCCTACGGCACCACTGGGACCGTGTAGGCTCGTCGCTCGCCATCACTGCCTTCCCGATTATTGAATCCTACGGAAGCGAATATTGAAATGCCGCGACTTCATTGATTTAGACAATGGAGTGGCAGCGAAGCCGGACAACAAAGAGAAAACAGTAGTGGCTCGCCGCGGGACGCTACCGCCACGTTACTCCGGCGATCAGGTTCTCCTAATCTGCGCCTCGAGAAAAACGTTGTTGCGGTGGTAGTCGAGATACCGTCGCTGTCCCTCGGAAAACGATCCCGCGTTGAAGGACTCGTCGACGGGCACATTCATGCGACGCAAGGACTCGCGATGCGCCGTGGGTGAAATCAACAATCGGCCCCGATCTTCGAAGGATATGAATCCACGGTCGAACAAATGATCAATCGTTGGTGTCAAAAGAAGCCCGTTTTCACCATCGAGCCGCTCCGCATTGTCACTGTCTCTCCAGGGCTTGCAATGGCTGGCACGTAAATGTTCAAGGCGATCCACTCGGCTAACCCGACAGGCATGCTCGATTCCACATACATTTCGCTTGAACTGGCCTTGCCCCCGCCGGGCGATGATGACTTCTTCCTTTTCTGTTTCCGACAGGCTCTCGGTCGATCGAATCGATTCCGTCAAGTGCTCTTCCCACTGCAATTGACCGCGGGTGTCGGCCAGCATCCTCTCCTTATCCGACATTCTGTTGGCCTCGATCAGTGTCCGTGCCTCGTGCCCAATTAATCGGATGAGTTCCGCCGCAAACGAATTCGGCAGTTCCGTCAGATAAACACCCTGGTTTCCCCGCCCTGTGTCTTGAATCGGCGAATACCTTGCCGGCCGCATTGCAGCCAATGTCGCCATGTGATCTGCCGGCCTGATCTTATTCGTCAACTCGAAGTAGTGACTATCGACTTTCCATCCAATCTGATTCCAGTACTCGCCGGCAGAACCAAATTCAGCCGGTTTCGGGCATTCATAGGCGGAAGATTGCGCGATAGAGATCGCCCGAATGTAGGTATTCTCGAAAGAGAATATTACGTCCCCGGGCGAGACCTCGCGCATGAACTCGTAAAATGGATTGCGTTTGCCATTCGCGTTTCTCTTTGGCGACCAAAGGTAGCTACCATCGCGCTCTTGGTAGTAGGTTTGATTCTGATTGACCCACCAAAATCGCATTTCGTTGCTACGGTGATCCTGTTGTACGACGCTCGCTCGCTAGCATGTTATCGCAGTTACTAGACTTGCGGGCGAGCAGCCGCGCTTTGACCTCTTTGTGCGGCACGCTACGGCCTTCGTCGGCTGCTTCAAGGCCAGCCTCGATCTTTTGCTTGACGTACAGATCGTACATCAGATCGTCCCAGGTGGCGTGTTCGGGCAGGTTATCGACGATGCTGCGGGCGGCTTCTTTAACGGATGGCATGGTGCCGTGCTCGAAATCTCGCTATACAGCTGACAATACCATTTTACCGTCCAATATGCGTTTCCAAACTGGTCTCAACTGAATAGAAATCGAGCCCCCAGCCGCGGGGAGGCTGTAAGCATTCACCGATCATAATGCAAACGATATACGCAATTGCCGGTTGAGCACCGACGTGCTGTGCACGTCGGCAACCGCCAACTGCGTACATCGCAAATTGTGTGTCAATGGTTGCTGCCACGATGATTTCAGCGACAGAGAGATCGCTCGACTAACCATCCGGCTGATGCCACGGTATTTTTATACTATTATCCTGAGTACGGTCGTGAGAATTCAATGTCCAATCCCATTCTTAAGCAAATGGATGCCTGCCCATTCTGTAAGCTGGACCCAAACCGGGTAATTACTGAGTCAAAAACTGTTGTCGCATTGTTCGATGGCTTCCCTGTTTCACCGGGCCACGCGCTAGTGGTCCCTCGCCGTCACGTGGCCTCTTGGAGTGAGGCCACCGAAGCTGAAAAGACGGCGATCTGGAATGAAATTGACGTGGTACGGAACATACTGGATCGCCGTCACCATCCGGATGCTTTCAACATTGGTCTCAATGACGGCGTGGCAGCCGGCCAGACAGTAATGCATGTCCACGTGCACATCATTCCCCGCTATGGGGGCGACGTCGACGATCCGCGAGGAGGGATCCGCTGGGTTGTTCCCAATAAAGCGACGTATTGGGAGACGGGCCGATAGCCAGGGCGACGAAAATCGGCGAGCTGGAGTTCCTGAGGAAGATTCAGCGGTTGCTGAACGAAGGTGACTTTTCCGCCACGTACAAGTTCGCGTTGCTCAACGCTTTGGCTGACCTTAGCGTCGAACGACAACCGGCGGCGGACGATACGCTGGTGCTGCCACTTTCAGCCATTGCCGAGAAGTTCATCGAGTTCTACTGGCCGCAGGCGCGGCCGTTCGATGCGGTGCGTGGCGACGCTACTATCTTGCAACAAAACACCGGCAGGCAGGCAGCCGTGATAACTGCTCTGGTCGAGCAACACGCGAAGCACTCTACATTGAGCGTCGCCCGCCGATCGAATGAATGGCCGGCACTGGTGAACCGGGTGAGCCGTATCATCCGTGTCATGCCGCTATGGAAGCTTCAAACGGTAGGCAGTGAGATCGACGAATTTTTGTATCGAAGGGCGGACTTCCGCAACGACAAGATCCAGCTGAGATCGGGCGTTGCGGGCGCCTTTCGCAGCCTGCACGGTATTGTCCTCGACGCGGTGCGCGGCGCGTGGATGCGACAGATCGCTTGTATTGGCGTAAACAGGCGCATGCTCGGCGATGCCGATCTCGCTACGTTTCTCTTTGGAAGCGAACGTAGAAGCCTTGCCCCTTTTGCGCGGGTCCTCCGGGATCATCAGAAAGGGATATGCCACTATTGCCAGCGGACCATCGCCGGGCCCGGAGTAGTTGACCATTTCGTGGCGTGGTCGCGATATCCCGTCGATCTCGGCCACAACCTTGTACTGTCTCACGCTGGCTGCAACGGGAGCAAGCGGGATTTTCTGGCTCACCCCAGGCACCTGGAGTCATGGCATGCCTCAAATATGGAGCGCAGCGGCGAGCTCGTTGAGCGACTCAACGAAGGCAAGCTGCCGCATGATTTCAATCGCACTGTCGCTATTGCGTGGTGGGCCTATCAACAGGGAGAGCTTGCGGGAGCGCATGCCTGGATACGTGGGACGACGTTCGAACGATTGGACGCGACATGGCGGGATGCGTTGCAGGGGACTGGCATTAGACATGCAGCGGAAATTGCCGCGCCAGACTATTAGAGCCTTACTATCGTCGCGTCGAATGGGGCCAGCTTACCTTTCTGTCCGGCAACCTAATCGCCCCTCTGTCATTTTTCGGCCGCTCCGTTGAAGACGTCCAAATCGATGTCCATCTTAGGCACCTGCCGCATTGATCGAGAACCGATCAGTATCCGGCCAATCGCTCGCTGGAAGCCTGTGGTCCTCCACGATTGCTCCGCGAGCGGCCGGTCAAGAAGTGTGTCGCAAGTCACATACTGTGATACTTGTTTGAGCGATGTGCAGAAACGACTCCATTTTCCAACAATTCTCTAAATATATGCTGTAGGTTTGCCGCATTCGTCTGATGCGGACAACTCCAAGTTGTCATGTTGATGGCACACTTATGACTGAATAGCAAAAAAGACTATCGACGATGCGGCCGTACTTCCATAAAAATGCAACCGAACTTACGGCGATTTATGAAGAATCAGTCAATGACTTGGAGGTATTGCGTCAGTTATTGGCAGAGTTGGAGCAAAGAAATGCCCCTGCTTCGAGGCAGCTAAAGATCGAAGTAGCCAATCGCCTTCCACAACTAATGACTAATGGTAGGACCGACTCGGCTAAATCCGAGGCGCAGCACGAGCGGGCAGAGACCGTCAACCCGAACGAACGTCCAGCTAGGCTATCCGTTCCTCCAGATTCTAGCGGCAGCGTCGATCAAACTACAGCTTCACATGGTGATGACGCTGCAGCGGCACTAAGCGAGATCCGGGAGAAGCTACTGGATTTGACCCGACGGAACCCGCTTCTCAACTATCGACATCCGCGTGGTAGATCTCTTCGGGTGATCGACGAAGTCCCAGATCAGCTATTCACCCGGTTGCTCAATGGCGATGCATTCGTATTCGAGCCGTTGCCGAGAGTACCGCTGCAGCATGATGCGATGCCCGAGAAAACTCGGGAGTTTCTTGAATCACAGAGTAGTTGGCATCGGCCTGCTCGAAACGAATGGGCACGGATGCACGACATCGAACCAGGATTCGAACTCCCCGTCGCAAGCACCAGAGACAAGCGTCACGAGGATCTGGTCATTCAGACTCTGCTCTTCCCGGATGAATTAGAGACGCGGCTCCGTGCGATGGCGGCGAATGCCAGGACCGCTATAGAGGAGTCCGGCGCAAACATTCTGAACCTCGCTTTTGGTTTCCTTGAGTGGCGTGAGACCGATCAATCTGAGACCAAGTCACTTGCACCGTTGATCTTGGTTCCAGTTGCTCTAAAGAAGACGAAAGGCGTCGACAGCCAGACACGTCGAGAGAGATTCCAGCTCGAATATTCGGGCGAAGACATGCAATCGAATATTTCGCTTCGTGAAAAGCTTAGCGACTTCAGCTTGGTGCTGCCGAATCTAGAAGAAGAGGATACTCCTGCGAGTTACTTCCATCGGTGTTCCGGACTGCTTGAGGAAGCTCTGACGTGGACGATCCATCGTTTTGTCACGTTAGGCTTTTTTCAGTTTGGAAAGCTCCTCATGTATCTCGATCTTGATCCTGATCGCTGGCCTGATGACGCACCAATTGCCGAGCACCTTATAGTCAAGCAGGTTTTAGAGGGCGCTTCGGATGGTGGCATCGGTGGCGGGTCCCCAATTGATATTGATAAACTTCCGCTGGATGCGCCCGAGGCGCAAACTGTCGAGTCTGCTGACAGCTCGCAGCATCAAGCCATTATTGATGCAGCAGCCGGTCGCAATATGGTTATTGAGGGGCCGCCAGGTACGGGAAAATCCCAGACGATTACCAACATCATCGGAGTTTGTCTTGCCAAAGGTAAATCGGTCCTGTTTGTGTCGGAAAAACTGGCAGCTCTCGAGGTAGTCAGGTCGCGGTTGGAGAAGGCCGGGTTGGGCGATTTCTGCCTGGAACTGCATTCACACAAGACACAGAAGCGGAAGTTTCTTGATGATCTGGAGAAGCGGGTCAAACGTAGGAGACAAGGGGCACAGGGGTCTGACTCAAAGGACAATCGGAAGGCCTATAAGGACATTCGCACCGCAATCGCCGATTATCTGAAAGCCATTCGAAAAATTGTCGATGGATACGGTTTTACGAGACAGGAGCTTTTCTGCAAAGTGGCGCAGTTAGGTTCTGGTTTGCCGGAGGGGATTCTCGCTTCAATTGCGACCGAAAGCCAAGGAACGCGCCTCGGCGAAACGGAAAGAACTAAAGCAATCAACTTCGCCAAAGGTGCTGATCGAGTTCGTTCCACTATCGAAGAAGAGTACGGTAATCTGAGTCGACACCCTTGGTACGGATTGATTCCACTTCGGGCCGATGCTGTGAAGGCTGACGGGAAGCGGTGTCTCGAAAACTGGCTGAACGAAACCGAAAGCCTAATTCGGCATGCCTTTGGCTCTGATGCCGCCGGACAGACTTCCAGCCTCCAGTCGCCCGGCGAGCTCGGTCGGGCGTTAGAAACATTTCACCTATTGGACAGAACTGTCTGCGATACCTTTAATATTTCCAAGGTAGCAGCCCTAAACTCACCCACCAGCCACATTGCGCAATGGATTGACCAGGAATCTCGGTTGCTCGCTACCACCGCCCGCGCCGCTTCGATGTGGAAGCTCGACGGTGCTGTTCTACGAGACATATACCTGGACATAGCCGCTGCTACAGAGTTGCTCGACGCAGGGAAGTTGGCGCTGTCCAAGCGAACCGCCAGGGAGGTGGCCAGGATCGCCCGCTTCCTTTGTCAACTGACGGATCAGCTTGAGGAAGTAGCTCAGGGAATGCTTACTATTGAGGAGACACTTGGCTGCCAATGTGATCCGGGCGAAGAGGGGATAAGAGTAGCTGGCCAATTGCTGACACTCGCAATACAAAGGCCAACTGCCTCACTTTCTATACGGCAGCCCATATTGGAGAGTATCCGGGACCTTGATTTAGTGGCCAAATTCGTAGCGCAGCATCAGGAGCTTGTTAAAACCCGGGCGCGGCTATCTCTCCAGTTCAAGCTTGATGAAGCCGTCGATGAGAATCGAATCAAGGCTGCCGAGTCAATACTGCTCAAGGCTACCGGATTGTTCCACCTGCAATCTGATTGGCGCAGCGCCAATACCGTGTACCAGTCGCTCAGGTACAAGAAAGCATTTTTTCGGTCAACCACGAAGAAAGCTAGCGATCTACAAGGCTTCCTGCACTACCTGCGAGAGAAGTCCGAGTTCGAACGCAACACTGCGTATGCTGGTCTATTGGGACCGGTATTTGCTGGACTGGAAACTCCGGCGGACGACATTTGGCAGCTATGCACGTGGTATCGAACTATTCGCGAAGTAGTTAGCGACGAGCCAACGTCCAAAGGTATCGCCGGGCAGCATTTGATGAGCCTTAATGAGAAGGGCATGGCTACCTTCGATACACTCGCGGCATCGTCCTTTCGGAATACCTCTGAGTTTGTGGTAGGTCGGCTGCGCAAAATCGCTGCTGTGTCGGTCGATACTGGCGATTACATATTTGCGGGAGGTTGGAAAAACGCTGTAGAGCGAGCCAAGGAAGTTCGCGACAGAGTTGTGCACGCGGCGGATCGAATTGCTCTTCACTGCGTTGATCCATCGAGCAGTGTTGAGCATGGACAGGACCTTCTTCAAGCAACTCTATCTTTGCAAACAGATCCTGGGCGGCTAGCATTTCACAACGAGTATTTGCTACAACAAAGGCGAAACACATGGAGTGAATCAGATATTCATTCTCTTAGATCGCTGATGTTAGTAGCAAGAATCTTTGAGCAAGAACCGCCGCAATCTACAGTGATATCTGCTTGCATTGAACATGCAACTTCCGCAGCGGATGCCCGTGAGAAGACCAACGAAGTTGGTCGCGTATTCGAGCGATTCATGAACGCAAGAAAGCATGTCGATGCACTTTTCGCGGTCGATGAGACGAAACTCTTGGGGCAGGCTCAGGAGACCACTACCTTTAAAGACCTTGCTCAACGTTTGAAGGCTACCCAGACCGATGATAATTGCCTTTCGATTTGGACAGACCTTGTGGCTTCCGGCGAGCAAGTATGCACGGTCGCTGACGTTCCGCCGAGCGTTCAAAACTTACTAGTTGATGCGGAGCAGGGTTTAGGCCTGTTCACCAACGCAATCGCATACATGACGTTAGCGTGGGTCGCGGACGATGAGCTTAGGAGAGATCCACTCCTCAATGGCTTCAGCAGCGACCAGCATGATGAACGACTGCAGAAGTTTCGACAGCTAGATGAGCGACTTCGTCTAGTATCTAGCCGGGATATCTTCAATCGCCTGCTAAATAACCACGTGCCGGCGGGAAAGACTGGGACCCGAGCGGGCCACCTTACCGATATGGCGCTGCTCAATCGTGAGATACTGAAGCAGCGAGGTCACGTGCCGATCCGCAAGCTGGTAGAGCGCGCTGGGAACGCACTTATTGCCCTTAAGCCCTGTTTCATGATGGGCCCCCTGAGCGTTTCGCAGTATCTCTCACCGGGTCTGATGTCGTTTGACTTGGTTGTTATGGATGAGGCATCTCAGATGCGCCCGGAAGATGCCCTCGGCGCTATTGCAAGGGGCAAGCAACTAATTGTTGTTGGTGATCCAAAGCAGCTGCCGCCCACAAGCTTCTTTAGCAGGCTGAATGAATACCAAGTTGACGACGATGAAAATGGAGCGCTGAACTTCGGATCTCAGGAGAGTATCCTTGATATTGCCGCGCCACTTTTCGGGGCTTCGAGACTACTGAGTTGGCACTACCGGTCACAGCACGAGGATCTCATCGCGTTCTCGAACCACAGCTTTTACGACAACAGCCTTCTTCTCTTTCCGACTGCACACGCTGCCGCAGATCATCTGGGTCTGAGCTATCATAGGGTTAAAGGTACCTATTCGAATAGAACGAACGAACACGAAGCACAGCAGCTGATAACTGACGTGGTCCATGAGATCAAGTCCGGCCGAAAGCGAAGCATCGGTATCGTCTCGATCAACTCGCAGCAAGCGCAAGTGCTGCGCGATATATGGGATCGTAATATTCGTGAGATGCCCGAGATTGAGGAAATTCTCGGCAGCGACGACGAAAGTGACGTTCTCGACAGTCTTTTCATAAAAAACCTTGAGAATGTGCAGGGCGATGAACGTGACGTGATTTTTATATCCCTGACCTATGGCAGGGACTTAAATGGAAATTTCTATCAGCGGTTTGGACCGATCAATATGGACGTCGGTTGGCGTCGACTCAATGTTTTGTTGACTCGGGCCAAGCAGCAAATGAGGGTTTATTCGTCGATGGACTCGTCAATGATCGTACCCGGCGATAATGCGAAGCGCGGTGTCATTGCATTGAAGGATTTTCTTAGCTACTGCGAGACCAAAGTCTTGCCAGAGCGGCCGATACGGACAGGTCGTGAGCCTGACTCGCCGTTCGAAGTGGATGTGGCTGCCGAAGTCCAGGCCTTCGGACTGGAGATTGAGTTCCAGGTTGGTGTTGCCGGATTCTTTATTGACATTGGCGTCTACGACCCACGAGAAACGGGGCACTACCTGATGGGGATTGAATGTGATGGGGCAACCTATCATTCATCACAATCCGCCAGGGATCGGGACAAGATTCGGCAGGAAATTCTGGAAGGACTGGGTTGGCGGATCTACAGGATCTGGTCGACGGACTGGTTTCATTCAAGACTCCAGGAAAGAGGAAAGCTACGAGACGCACTGAAAGCAGCCAGGCTTGAGGCGGACAGTCGGGCGGACTCCCGGACTATAAATGCAGAAGCCTACGAAAATACGATTAGTGGGGTAGGCCTCGTCGATGATCAAGAAGAAGCGACCCAGGAAAGTTCAGTTCACACAGAGGAAGTGCACGAAGAGCGCAGTAGGGGTCTGAGATCGCGCTTCCTCGAACTGCGCAAGACTCTGGCGGAAGAGTTTCCGGACGTTCGTCCCGAACACTCTCTCTTAAGTGACGATGTACTGGCGGTGTTACTGCGACATCGACCCGTATCGCTCGAGCGGTTTCACCAAACTGTGCCACTTGAGCTACGGCAAAAAATCGACCTCGGACAGTCACGCGCGTATCTGAGCACTATAATGCTAATGCTAGAAGACGGTTAGCCAGCAAGCGTTGCCCGAGCACGTCCGGCGCCTCCTAAAGAGGTGGAAGACTCGTCATGGAAGAGTGGTCGTTCAATCGTTGAAACCGGCCAAGTACTGGAAGGAGAGCTGACCCGTGGAGATGTCAGAACTTGTCGCTTGAGTGGCGCTTTCTCATGGGTTCTTCGTATATCGACACCTGGGGAAGCCCGTGCACCCAACGAAAACCTTTCCTTTGTTACCGCCCCGTTTCGCCACTCTCTGAACCAGATCGGACCCACATCTCGGACAATGGCTTTCAGCTGGAGATGGCTCTATATAGGCATTTTCGAAGGATCGTTGTTCTGGCTTTATTAGCTTTTCGAGCTGCTTTCCACCGATCAACTCTATATCTGCGTTTCGCGCAAAGGCTTTTGCGTCAGCGGTGTACGTTCCAGAGCACACGAAGATGCCTCCCTGCGCTTTCCGTGCCGATACTACGCCTGCGAGCTCTCGAATTGCCTTGACCCCGACTCGCGTGGTCTTCCATTGTTTGCATTGCACCAGCTTTAGGCCATCTTCGTTGTTAAGAATAACGTCCACTCCACCATCAGCCCCGGAGTTGGTTAGCTGAGCATCGTAGCCTTGTCGCCTGAACGCCTCGAGAACAAAATGCTCGAACTCCAGCCAGGACAATTCACGAATACTTCGAATTGATGTTTGCTTAGTGAACAGCCGCCTCTGTTTCAGCTGCCGTATCAAGCTAACCGCTGCACCAGCCAAGCAAATCGCGAGAAGCCCATAAGCCAGGGCAGAAAACATCGGCGCCCAGGGAAGCGGAGAACTCTCCGACATTCGTGTGGGCATATAGTATTTGAGGAAATAGAACAGGCCGCCACCGAGTGCGGACCCGGCCCACCAAGGAAGGTCAGTAGATATCTTGTAGATATCTTCGATTAGGGATGATCGAGGCATACCATTAGTATACTCAGCGAGCCCATGGCGAATCGCGACAAGTGTCTCAACAAGAGAGACGAGGCAACTCCTGATCCCAGCTTGGTGACTTCGCGGCTAATTGGCGTAGGATTGCTTCATGGATCTCCAGCGTCGAATTACGGCATATCACGAAGCGGCGCACGCCGTAATCGCATTTCGCTTCCGGATTCCGATACGCGTAGTTGCGCTTTGTGACGCCGGCGAATTACAGGGCTATGTGGAAATGGCGCGCCCGAGCTTGATTTCCACGGTCCTAAGGGACAAGTCGCCTTTGATTGTTTCGTGGCCCGAAGTCGTGCGTGACACCGAAGAACGTGCGATGGTTTTCTTGGCGGGTCCGGTCGCCGAAGCCAAGTTGCATGGCACGCGACTGCGAAGCCACTGCTGCGAATCGGACCTGCTACGTTGCTACACGTTGTGCTCGCTTCTCCGCGAGTACGGTCAACACCTTGCTGGGGAACGGGGGCTTCAAATACCAGAGGTGAACGTTGCCGCTATGGCGAACGAGCTCCGAGGAAGAACCGCGAGGCTCCTGGGTCACTTCCGTACATGGAGTGCCGTAACGGAACTCGCCAGGGATCTCGAGGGATGTAGCCAGCTGACAGGAGACGAGGCAGCCGACACGGTCGCGTGGACAAAACGGGTTGAGAATCAGTTGTCTCTGATGCTACCGATGACCAGGGGAGCGATCCGAACTAGTGCGGAGGTGCGAGTCGGGCCACGTACCCACCCATGCCGTCCGTCGCGAACTCGTCAAATCTCCAGGATGGACTTACAAGCAGCATAACGTCACGTCGATGATAGATCGCGAAGTCGCAAGAGCAATTGCCGAACAATACCTTTTTAAGGGCAATAGGCCAATTGACCGAGTACGCGACTGGTCCGTTCGTACTTGTCGTCGAATTTCTTCTCAAAGAGGCGGAGCCGGTACCGGAAACGTCATTTCGGCTCCTCACATTACAGCCGCCTTATCCCGGTTTTTCAGCGTTTGTCCCGTGGCGGTTGTTCCTTGCCCTGCGCGGTCTTGCGGCGCAGGAATGCCGGCGCATCCGCGACATAGTCCATGTTTTCGAATGTGGCCGCCAACCGCGTCCGCGCACGCCGCGAACTATAGGCCGCCTCCTTGGCAAAGTGCTGCCGCTCTCTGCGCGCCGCCAGTTTCTCAAGCTCGCGCACCACGCCCTGCATCCACGGATTGTCGCGCGACCGCAGTCGTGCCCGGTCGAGCGTGAGCATCACGGTGTCCCAGTCACCGCGCAGCGCGGCTTCGCGGGCGCGGTCCTGCATGGCCGCGACTTCAACTTCCTCGATGCGGCGGCGCACTGCCTCGTCCTCGGGAAGCGCTGCGTAGGCTGCCTCAGGCAGTGCAGGCAAGGCGAATCCCATTTCATCCGCCTGGCCGGGCCGGCCCTCAATATCCGTCCAACGCGCACTGACCTTGACCAGGTCCACGAGCGTTTGCCCGGTGCTCGCCTCCGGCGCCACCGTCAGCCGCAGCAGCGCCCAGGCCTCGCCGCCATGCGCCAGGTCCGGCAGGCGCCATGCGCCCGTAGTGCTGCGCTGATAAGCGTTCAGCACCTCCACCGACACACTCGCAGCAGGTTGCACTGACAGCTCGACTTGGCGCGCGCATAGCGCATCGAGCAGCTCCAACTCCTCGCGGAACGGATCGGCAAGGTCGTCCGCTGTCTCGCCGTAATAGGCATTGCCGCCCCCGGCATCCGCCATGGCTGTCATGAGGTGTTCATTGAAGTGTGCGCCCAGGCCGACCCGTGCGGTCGCTCGGGATCTTCGCTCGCACTATTAGACTGACTGAAACTGACGGGAAGCGGACGGCAGAAAGACTTGTCAGGACGCCTTGCGCCGGAGTTGCTTCTTGGAGTTCTCTTTATAGTCACAGCGTGGATATCGGTTGCAGCTAAAGAATCTCCCATGGCGACTTTGCTTCACGATCAACTTTCCCGATCGGCACTGCGGACAATGCCGCACGATATTCTCGGAGTAACCGCACTTGGGGAATCTGCTGCAGCTCAGGAACTCGCCGAACGGCCCGCTGCGCAGGACCAGTACTCCAGAGTGACATTCTTTGCAGGCCCGTTTCTTCTTTGTAGCACCGCCCGCAGCGCGCACTTGCATGCCCAGGTTCTGCTTCTCGATCTCGGCGATGAACTCGGAACGGCAATGGACATCAGTGTAGATGCTCACCATTCGCTTGGCCCGCGTCAGTGCTACGTAAAAGAGGCGGCGCTCTTCAGCATGCGGGTAGTCCTCACCGTCCGGCATTGCGATCCAAAGTGTCGAATCGTCTTCGATCTTGCTCGGTAGACCCATGACAGCTTCGATAACATTGACCAAAAATACGTAGTCCGCTTCCAGGCCTTTGGCCGCGTGAATTGTCGACCACTCAAGGTCTACGACATCCGATACCTCGGCCGCTATGGCTCGGAACGTCAGCGGCTTATCGTTGCGGTATCTGCCCAGTACAAAGGCCGATACACGCTCGTCGTCGTCGGAACGGCGGATCTTGTCAGCCAACTGCAGAATATGAGACTTCAAAAGTGCTTCCTGACCCCCCATGCCCGCAAGCTGGAAGCAAAATACGCTGGGATCCTTCCGTGTATTAGTTGTGTCCATTCGTTTAACTATTTGATACGGGTTGGCGCAGACGAAGGAACTCGCAATGGTGCAGATATCTTCCGGGCACCGGAATGTCCACGTCAGTTGTGTCATTGTGTACGGTCCGATGTGCTTGTCGAAGTTCCGCATCATTGAGATGTCGGCGCCCGCAAAGCGGTTCACTGCCTGCCAGTCGTCCCCGACGACGTACAAGCGCGATTCTTCGCTTTTCGTAAGCTCTTTCAGCAAGGCACCGCGGACACGTGACGAATCCTGAAACTCGTCCGCCATCACGAGCCTATACGGCATCTCGCACCGTCCGATGGCGAGGTAATCCACCGCCTGTCCAAGCATGTCCTCGAAATCCACCGCGCCGGCGTCCGCAAGCCGTTTGTCCCATTCGCCCCATAGCCCCTCAAAGATATCCAGAAACAGCATATCTCTCTGCGGCTGCTCACTTTGCCGCGAAACGGCACGCGCTCTTAGGTCATCCATCGAAAGCCGGTTCGACTTTACGTGCGACATAAATGTCCGGAATACACGCAGCAGACCCGCCTCTTCCGGCGCCTGCTCCAGTTGCTCGCTGG
The DNA here is from genome assembly GCA_040905025.1 of Gammaproteobacteria bacterium. GTDB lineage: Bacteria > Pseudomonadota > Gammaproteobacteria > Methylohalomonadales > Methylohalomonadaceae > JBBDSJ01. The sequence goes on along the minus strand of JBBDSJ010000131.1, from coordinate 2,019 downwards.
TTAGTGGGGTTTGACCGAACGGTACGCCGTGCACTTTGAGGTCTTCGGCAAACATCGTGAATCCACCCTGACTACGGATGCCGTGAGATGTTGTCTCAATTAGCGTTGTACCCTGTTCGGCGTGCAATTCGCGCTTCCAGCTAACGCCGTCTGCGTACCCGGTAAAGTCTTTTGGTGGGTTTCCGTTCTGGTCGAGCGCAAAATGCTCGTGGTAGACGTTGGCGCTCGGATAATAGAAATCCGGCATGTACTGTCGTCGCGTGGTGGTCGCCGTCTCATGTTCGTACGGCCGCTCATACTCGTAGTCGATGCCTTGGCTGCTCAGCCAATTGCAGATCATTCGTTCTTCCTGGCTCTTCACCGTCTCGCCGCGCAAGGTACGAAACCCTCGGCGGCCGGACTCCGGATCCCACCATTCGGGTTCCTCGACAGCTCCGAACGGCGGCAATGAGCGGGCAAAAACCGTTTTGAAGAGGTTCCACTTTTTCGCAAAGGACCGATTCTTCGAGAGTACCTTTACAATATCTTCGAGTTCTTCGACTTCGCGGCCCTGTTCGATCCACGCAGCAACGCTTGGCCGCTTACCCGTCGCTTCACTGATTACCTGCAGGCCAAGGGCATGAAAAGTTGATACCGTTATCTGCTTCGCCCCACCGAAGTTGGGCCCGAGCCGAAGTGAAACGCGCTCTGCGAGCTCATCGGCGGCCTTGCGATTGAACGCAAGTAAAAGGATTTCCTCTGGCTTGAACAGGCCCGCCAACAATGCGTAGCCCGATTTCGCAACCAGCACCGACGTCTTGCCCGATCCAGCAGCGGCTACCGTCATTACGTTATCGTCAAATGTAACGACGGCACGACGCTGCTCATCGGTAAGCGGGTTTGCCTCGATCGTGTCGAAGTATGATTTAAAGCGCTGTTTCTGCTCTGCGATGAATCGCTCGTTGCGCTTTTCTGCTTTCTCCACCAAGTCGCGGCCATCAAGGTATGCAACAAGCGACAGCTGTTCCGGTTCGAGATAGCGCAACGCCGCCTCAGTAAATTCGCGCTGCAGAAAGCTTGCGATGTCACTGTCAGGCGCATTTCCGGGGCACCCAGCGAAAAAGCGGGCAACGTCAGATCGGGCCAACCAGCGTGGCGACGCGGCCAAATCGTCCCAGAGTTGCCGCTGTTTGTCGGCAGCGTCAATTAGGTCACGTAACTGAGCTACGGCTCCGAGCACACACGATGCAGAGACAAGTTCGATGAACCCCTGGGCCACTCGCCTCGTCATCCCGCCAAGGGCCGTCGTCGTCCCGTTTTGATGCTCAATAATCACGCGCGCCCAGATAACGCCGCGTGAAAGGCGAACGGACTCTATGCCGTGTATCGGATACGTTGCAGAGTTAACCGACAGCGACTTATCGTCTAACGTAGCTGACCAGTCTGAATCTCGTGTAAGGCGCCGACCCCAGTCACCCGGTCGCCAGATGTGACGCCGCAGGCTTGCAACTCGCGCCGAGAGGTTTTCCAGCGTTTGCTGAGACGAAATCATAACCATGAATCTACGCAACCCAGGGGCACCGGACATCTGCCCGTTCCACATTTTCAACGTTTGGCTAAATAAGGAATACCTGGATGCTAGGACTGCACGGCGAGAACTTGCTTTTCGTCACGTCAAAATCATCGGATGAGCGAGGTGAGGTGCGCACGGACTACTCGATGGCCATCGAAAGATCCGGAGCTCCTACGTAGCCTGCGGTACGAGTAGGAAGTCGCCTGAATAATCACAATATTTCAATACATTACCCAGGCGCGGAGATTCCCATTGTGAAGCTGTGCGGGATCTTGGGGCCTTTGCCACGCCTTTAAGAATCGTCTGGTTAATATTTGGTTGAAAACTGGGCGACATCTGGTTATCCTTGACTGCCCGATTCCAGCATATCTGGGTACCCTTCCGTATGACTCAACATGCCTTATTCCAGAATATTCATCGCTCCGATCCGTTGCAGTTCTGGTCGAATCACGGGCTGGACTACAAGC
>JBBDSJ010000130.1:39752-76279 GCA_040905025.1 Gammaproteobacteria bacterium | reverse complement strand
CCGGTAGCTTCCATCACGTAATGGGCCGTGGCCGGCGTCGCGGCCAACAATGCCGCGATACCAGCGTCCGTGTAATCAAACGTTTGATGCCGGGGTTGCCCGGCCTCTTCCCAGGCCACATCAAACGAGGCCTTGCTCACATCAATTCCTATGATCATGCTAATGCCCTCAGTGTCGGTGCAGGAGAACCCAACCTTTCGCCTTCCCTCAATCCTGATACGGGGTCAGGCCCCAGTGAACTGTCCGGAATCCGAAAAGGCAGAGCAAGGTGACCAACATCTTGAACAGTCTCAAAGGACTTATGACAAACATGGCCTTTACCCTTGCTCCTGGCTCAGTGGTAATATCCTATGACCATCGAGTTGCTGCAAGCATAGGATGACATTTGTAATATTTTGTGCTCATTCCAGAAACTATATTGGCACTCTAGACCGCCACCGGCGCGCTGATATGCGGATGCGCCTGATAGTTCTGTAACTCAAAATCTTCAAACCGGAAGCTGAAAATATCTTTTACGTCCGGGTTCAGTTGCATTGCCGGCAATGGATACGGCGCGCGTGCCAGCTGTTCATGTGCCTGATCAATGTGATTTGAGTACAAATGCACATCACCAAACGTATGCACAAAATCACCTGGCCGCAAGCCACAGACCTGCGCGACCATCAACGTCAATAATGCATACGAGGCAATATTGAACGGCACACCGAGAAATACGTCAGCACTACGCTGATACAGCTGGCAGGAGAGTTTACCGTCCGCGACGTAAAACTGGAAAAACGCATGGCATGGCATCAATGCCATCTGATCAAGTTCGCCAACGTTCCAGGCGCTGACGATCAGGCGGCGTGAATCTGGATTCGTCTTGATAGTGTGGATCAGTTCGCTGATCTGATCGATTGTTCTGCCGTCGGGCGTCGGCCAGTTGCGCCATTGCTTGCCATAAACCGGGCCGAGATCACCGTTGTCATCAGCCCATTCATCCCAGATGCGGACACCGTGCTGTTTCAAATAGCCGGTGTTGGTATCACCCTGCAGAAACCATAACAATTCATGAATGATTGATTTCAGGTGCAGCTTTTTTGTCGTCAGTAATGGAAACCCTGCACTTAAATCAAAACGCACCTGATACCCGAAAACGCTCAGCGTACCGGTGCCGGTGCGATCATTCTTGCGTGTGCCGTTGTCCAGCACATGCTGCATGAGCTCAAGGTATTGTTTCATGATAAATCAGTGCGAGGTTAAAAGAAAAATATAAAGAGCGTATAGAACTGTTCTCAAAATTCTTTGCCTTCCCCCTTCCAGGGGGAAGGTTGGGATGGGGGTGTACTAGCACACCTGAAAATGTATTAAAGATTCTGATGAAGCGTTACCCCTCCCCCTAACCCCCTCCCCTGAGGGGAGGGGGAACTCCATTTTTGAGACCTCTTTAGGCATTTCTTTCCTCTTTCCTCTTTCCTCTTTCCTCTTTCCTCTTTCCTCTTTCCTCTTTCAACTTTTTACTTTCAACTTTCAACTTTCCGCTGCTTTTTATAAGCCATAACCAGCAGCCACTCACCGATCAGGATCATTGGAATGCATAACAGTTGTCCCATGGTCAGCCAGCCGAAAGCCAGATAACCCAGTTGCGCATCCGGTTCGCGCACGAACTCCACCAGAAACCGGAGCGTACCATAACCGATCAGAAACAGGCCGGACACCGCCATCGTTGGCCGCGGTCTGGAAGAATAAATCCACAGGATCACAAACAACAGTAATCCTTCCAGGGCGGCCTGATACAACTGCGACGGATGCCGAGCGAGACCACCTGCGGCCGGATCCGGAAATACCATGGCCCACGGTAAATCGGTCGGCTTGCCCCAGAGTTCGCCATTAATAAAATTCGCAATACGGCCAAAACACAAACCCAGCGGCACCACCGGCGCGAGAAAATCGGTTGCCGCAAAAAATGTACGGCCGCGACTGCGGGCAAACCACCAGACTGCCAGCAACGAGCCAATCAGGCCACCGTGAAACGACATGCCCCCCTGCCAGATTTTCAGTACAGCAAATGGATTATCGAGATAATACGGCAGGTTATAGAACAACACCGAACCAAGCCGACCACCGATAATCACACCGAGTACGACATAAAACACCAGATCGGCAATCGCGTCGTTGTCCCAGCCCTGATGCGGACCACGCCGGCGCAGCAGCCACCAGCCGAGCACAATACCGGCGATGTAACTCAGGCCGTACCAGCGAATGGCCAATGGGCCAACACTGAAGGCGATCGGGTCGATAGCGGGATACTGAATCATGGCGCCGGATTCTAGCATGCCCGGATAGTTAATATTCCTATCAGGAGCCCGGCTTGCCGGACGAATCTTGTCTCCCCATTATTCGCGCAGCAAGCAGCGCCCCTACAAGTATTTACTTGCTGGCCTGATTCGTTATAGTCGGGTTCTATTTAACGCTACAGGAGCCGGGATGTCCGAACACCGCAATGCACTGGCCGCCGAGACCAGTCCCTATCTGCTGCAACATGCAGACAATCCGGTGCAATGGTACCCGTGGGGGGAAACGGCCCTGACGCGGGCGCGGGCAGAACAAAAACCGATTTTGCTGTCGGTCGGTTACTCGGCCTGCCACTGGTGCCATGTCATGGCGCATGAATCATTTGAAGACGAAGCGACCGCCGCATTGATGAATGAGAATTTCATCAATATCAAGGTGGATCGCGAAGAGCGGCCGGACATCGATCGCATTTATCAGCTTGCCCAACAGATGCTGACCCAGCGTAACGGTGGCTGGCCGCTGACCATGTTTCTGACGCATGACGATCACATGCCATTTTTTGGTGGCACCTACTTTCCGCGCGAATCGCGTTATGGTTTGCCCGGATTTCGCGAAGTCCTGCGGCGTATTGTCGAGTTCTATCAAACCGAACAGGACGCCATCAAACGCCAGAACCTGTCATTACTGGAAGCGCTTAATCGTACCCAACAACATGAGATCAGCGCCGCCGACGCGATCAACGCCGAACCATTAACCCGTGCGGTGCAGCAGCTTGAACAAGGCTTTGATGCGCAACGCGGCGGTTTTGGCGCGGCACCCAAGTTCCCGCATCCGACGCATATTGAACGCCTGCTACGGCATGCCGCCAGGCATAACGATGACAACGCGCGCGACATGGCGCTGTTCACATTGCGCAAAATGGCCGAGGGCGGGATATACGACCATCTCGCGGGCGGTTTTTGCCGCTATTCGGTCGATGCCGAATGGATTATTCCGCATTTTGAAAAGATGCTCTACGACAATGGGCCGCTGCTGACACTGTATGCCGAAGCCTGGCAAATCAGTGGTGATGGTTTTTTCAAACGCGTTGCCGAACAAACCGCTGACTGGGTACTACGCGACATGCGCTCAGCCGAAGGCGGTTTTTATTCAAGTCTGGATGCGGATTCCGAGGGCGAAGAAGGCAGGTTTTATGTCTGGACAACAGATGAAACCCGTAATGTGCTCAATGATGAGCAACTATTCAATGTTTTCAGCCAGCATTATGGTCTTGACCAGCCGCCCAATTTTGAAGGCGAGTGGCATTTACGTATCAGCAAACCGTTAAGCGAGATCGCTGCAGCGGCAGGCATTGCGGAAACCGAACTGCAAACACGGCTGGATGCGGCACGCGCCACATTGCTCGCCGTACGTGAGCAACGCATTTGGCCCGGTCGTGATGACAAGCTGCTGGTGAGCTGGAACGCACTGATGATCAAGGGTCTGGCCGTCGCCGGCCGGGTACTGCAACGTGCAGACTGGATTGATGCGGCCGCTGCGGCCGTTGACTGTCTGCGCGAACGCTTGTGGGTGAATGGCCGCTTATGCGCAACCTGCAAGGATGGCCGGGCGCATCTGAATGCCTATCTTGATGATTATGCGTTCCTGATAGACGCCTTGCTAAACCTGATGCAGGCGCGCTGGCGCAAGCAGGATCTGGATTTCGCGATCGAACTCGCTGATGTGTTGCTCGAGTATTACCAGGATCCGAATGGCGGCTTCTTTTTTACCGCCGATGATCACGAACAACTCATTCAACGCAGCAAGCCGCTGCAGGATGATTCACTGCCATCCGGTAACGGCATTGCGGCATTTGCATTGCAGCGGCTTGGCCATCTGCTCGGTGAACCGCGTTATCTTGATGCTGCCGCGCGCACCTTACAGGCCGGCTGGCCGGCGTTGGCTGATCTGCCATTTGCCCACAATGCCCTGTTGCTGGCGCTGGAAGAATATTTGCAACCACCACAGACCGTAATTATTCGTGCCACGGATACAGCTGCGGCGGACTGGCTGCGAGCTGCGCAAACCGGTTTTCAGCCCGGCCGGCTGGCACTGCTGATTCCGGCCAGCGCGGCAGATTTGCCTGGCGCACTGGCAGGTATGCAGGCTGGCACCAGCACAACCGCCTATATTTGCAGCGGCAGTGAGTGCTCGGCACCTGTCAGCGATCTGGAAACACTGCGAACGATATTGTGAACAGGCAAGTTTGCCTTGCCGACCCTGCGCTAATGGTTCAGAATTCATCCTGTTTATGCATTATGTTCCCGCCTTCACCGGGACGCCGCATAACTAAACTACAATAACTGGTAACAACCAGGCATTCCGGCTCCCGAAACCGGAAGGCGTCCACAGTAGAATCGGGGCATTACCACTAGATTCGAGGCAATTAGGAGGTAATCCCATGACCAATAATAACCCGGGCCAACAACGGACCCGGAATAAAGACCTGCTCGACTGGGTTGAGCAAACTGCGGCCTTATGCAAACCGGATCGCATCTACTGGTGCGATGGTTCACAGGACGAATATGATCGTCTGTGCGAAGAGCTGGTAGCAAAAGGCACTCTCATCCGGTTGAACCCGGACAAACGCCCGAACAGTTATCTTGCCCGTTCCAATCCCAGCGATGTCGCTCGCGTCGAAGATCGCACCTACATCTGCAGCGAAAACGCGGAAGACGCCGGCCCGACCAACAACTGGATGGCCCCGGACGAGATGCGCGGCATTCTCAACGGGCTGTTTGACGGTTGCATGCGCGGCCGCACGCTGTATGTCATTCCGTTCAGTATGGGGCCACTCGGCTCACCGATCTCGCATATTGGCGTACAACTGACCGACTCGGCCTATGTTGCTATAAACCAGCGCATCATGACGCGCATGGGACAAAAAGCACTCGACGTACTCGGTGACAACGGCAAATTTGTGCCGTGCGTTCATTCGGTCGGCATGCCGCTTACAGACGGGCAGGAAGACGTCAAATGGCCCTGCAGTGATACCAAGTACATTACCCATTTCCCGGAAACCCGTGAAATCTGGTCGTTTGGCAGCGGTTACGGCGGTAATGCGCTACTTGGCAAGAAATGCTTCGCGCTGCGTATTGCCTCGGTCATGGCCCGTGATGAAGGCTGGCTCGCCGAACATATGCTGATCCTCGGCGTGGAATCGCCACAGGGTGAAAAAACCTATGTTTCGGCCGCGTTCCCGAGCGCCTGTGGTAAAACCAACTTCGCCATGCTGATTCCGCCAAAGGGCTTTGACGGCTGGAAGGTCAGCACGATTGGTGACGACATCGCCTGGATCAAGCCGAATCATGATGGCAAGTTCCATGCGATCAATCCGGAAGCCGGCTATTTCGGCGTCGCCCCGGGCACCAACATGGAATCGAACCCGAACGCGATGCTGACGCTGAAGGAAAACTGCCTGTTTGCCAACTGTGCACTCACTGATGATGGTGACGTCTGGTGGGAAGGCATGACGCGGGAACCACCGGCACATCTGATCGACTGGAAAGGCAACGACTGGACACCGGATTCGGAAACGCCAGCGGCGCACCCGAATGCCCGCTTCACTGCACCGGCCAACCAGTGCCCGTCGATCGATCCAAACTGGGAAAACCCGGAAGGCGTACCGATCAGTGCATTTATTTTTGGCGGCCGTATCAGCAAGAATTTCCCGTTGGTCTTGCAAGCCAATGACTGGGAACACGGTGTCTATCTGGCTGCGACCATGGGCTCTGAAGCGACTGCAGCAGCAGTGGGTCAGGCGGCCATGCGCCGCGATCCAATGGCAATGCTGCCGTTTTGTGGTTACAACATGGCCGACTACTGGGATCACTGGATCAAGATCGGCCGCGAACGGGTTGCCACACCACCGTTAATATTCCGGGTGAACTGGTTCCGCAAGGATGACAACGGCAAATTCATCTGGCCCGGCTTCGGTGAGAACATGCGCGCGCTGAAATGGATTGTCGATCGTTGCCATGGCCATGCGCAGGCCATTCAGAGCCCACTCGGCTGGGAACCGCCGTATGAAGCACTGAACTGGGAAGGCCTGGATTTTCCGGCGGAACGTTATTATGAAATCATGAACGTCAGCCGCGAACAGGCCGAAACAGAAGCCACTGAACAACAGGAGTTCTTCGCCAGGTTCGGTGATCATTTGCCACGGGAAATGGCACTGGAAGTCGAATTGCTGTTATCCCGTGCGCACCACTCACCGGATGTCTGGGATCTGCATGCGGCCAGCGACGAAGCCGCCTGACTGTTCCGTATCTGTGTAATCCGGCAAACCGGCCCGCTGCCTCTGCAGCGGGCTTTTTTTTAGCGGGTAGTGGTTTGTAGAGGGTAGATGATAGAAAAAAGTCTTTTCTATCGTTTATCATCTACTTTCTATCGTCCATAAACTATTCAGTAATTCGCGTACATTCCGCACTCTGTTATTCAAAACAATAATATTTTGCCCGGGAGGATAATGACATGATTGAAATGACGCTGGAAATGGCACAACAAGCCGCCGAAGCCGCACATGCCGCCAGTCAACAATTCAACAAGCCCATGAGCGTGTCCGTCGTTGACGAAGCCGGCCGGCTGGTATTTTATTCACGCGGCAATGGTGCCGGCTTCTTCACTTTTGATACGTCACGCGCCAAAGCTATGGCAGCGGCATCGTTTCGCCGCTCAACCATGGAGATCACTGAAAACAAGGATCAAAATCCCCTGCTCTGGTATTCGCTGCCCAGCGTGATGCCGGCACAGGCCCTGCCCAGCCCCGGTGGAGTGCCAATCTGGAAAGGCGGTCATGTCGTCGGCGCGATTGGTCTCGGTGGCGGCGCACCAGACGAAGACGATGTTTGTGCCATTGCCGGCGCCAATGCCATCGGCAGTGCTACAAAGAAATAGTCCGAAAATTCACACGAAAGACGTAATTATTATAGAGAGAGTATCCAGGGACGGTCTCAAAAACAAAGGCCCTCCCCCTAACCCCCTCCCACGAGGGGAGGGGGAATGAATTTTGAGAATGCTTATATATAAATAAAAAAGCACCATCTATTCAAAAAGATTATTTACTATCTTTCTATTTGTGTTTATTGACTTGTGGTTACCGGCATTAATATGCGGAGAGTAGATAAAAAAAGCGGAGCTATGCTCCGCTTTTTTATGGCATACAACCCGGTTTGCTTTTAGAAGCTTGAACCAAACGCCTGTTTGTATTGCGTCTTGAACTCATCCAGGGTGAATGAATGATTCTGGGTACCATGATGGGCAATCTTGATGGAACCCATCAGTGACGCAATACGACCAGTGGTCGGCCAGTCATAACCTTGCTCAAAGCCATACAACAAACCGGCACGGTAGGCATCACCACAACCGGTCGGATCATTAATCGCGGCTGGCTTGGCAGACGGAATCTGATGGTGTTCCTTGCCGACATAAATATCTGAACCATCACCGCCACGGGTAATGATCAATGCTTCCACGCGATCGGAAACTTCCTGTTCGCTCAGGCCAGTGCGTTCACGCAATAATTGCCACTCGTAATCGTTAAGCGTGACATATGTGGCCAGCTTCACAAGATGCGCAAGTTCCTCACCATCGAACATCGGCATGCCCTGGCCCGGATCAAAAATAAACGGGATACCGGCTTCGGCAAACTGTTCGGCATGCTGTAACATGCCATCGCGGCCATCGGGTGAGACAATGCCAATCTTGACGTCTTTCGCATCGCTGACCTTGTTCAGATGCGCATGCTGCATTGCACCCGGATGAAATGCCGTAATCTGATTATCATCCAGATCTGTCGTAATAAACGCCTGACCGGTGAATTCGCTGTCAATCACCTTGAGATGCTGGCGCGTTATCTTGTGCTGGTCGAGCCAGGCCGCATAATCGGCAAAATCGGATCCGACTGTTGCCATGGGCAGTGGCGAGCCACCGAGCAATTTCAGATTGTAGGCAATATTACCGGCACAACCACCAAACTGGCGCCGCATTTCCGGCACCAGAAACGAAACATTCAAAATATGAACTTTTTCCGGCAGGATGTGATTTTTGAAGCGATCCGGAAAGACCATGATGTTATCGAATGCAAATGATCCACAAATAAGTGCTGACATAACCTCCATATCCTTTATTTCTTACAAATTTAGCTGGCAGATTATACCGCAGTTTCTGAATCAATATTTTCCATTAAAAACAAGAACTAATAAAAAGCGACTAAAAAATGAACGGTAATCTATGGATAATTTGCGTGCCAGGCACCTGGATGTTCATCCACATACACGCAACAACTGGCTAACCACGGGAACTCTGACTCTGTTAGCCTGCATTGATGATTAAAGCCGGGAAAACCTGATGCCATCAGTGACGCTGTTGATACAACGCTGGCGCCAGCTTTGGCACTATGTTTCGTCGGTCGGAATTGACGGTCAGGATTTTGAGTTTGCGCGCAAGATTACACTGGCGAACCAGGTGGCTTTTTGCGCATTTCTTGTGCCTCTGCTCTATAACATTCTCTATCTGGTTTATGACGCCGCCGGGTTGTTGCCTGTCATTATCATTAATCTGCTCGGCAGTCTGCTGAGTCTGTCGGTATTGCTGCTGAATCGCGAGCGACACTTCAAATTTGCCCGGATACTGATCATGCTCGGGCCAAACATCCAGATATCACTACTGACTCTTTACCTCAGCACCGACTCCGGCACACATCTGTTGCATATTATGATGGCCAGCTTTGCCTTGCTGCTGGTAAAGCGCGACGAGGCCTGGCTAATGGTTATTTTCACTGTGTCACCTGTCTTGCTGTACCTGCTGGCACATTTTGCCTTTGGCCCGGAACAAAGTCTGCTGCTGGTATCTCCGGCATTACTGGAGTTCCTGTTCATCACCGTCTCACTCAGCGTTTTTGGTCTGGTCATGTTGTTTGTAAGCCTCTTTTATAAAGAGGTCCTGCGCACCGAAGCATTGCTGCAACAGGAATATGATCGTTCAGAAAATCTGTTGCTGAACATTCTGCCCGAGACCATTGCCAGGCGATTAAAATCAGAACCACAGACAATCGCGGATCGGCATCCGGCGGCAACAGTATTGTTTGCCGATCTGGTCGGCTTTACCGAGTTGGCCGGGCAACTGCCGGCAGAAAAATTACTGGATATGCTCAATCATATATTTTCACGCTTCGACATGCTGGTGGATCGTTATGGCCTTGAAAAAATCAAGACCATTGGCGATGCGTATATGGTGGCCGGTGGTATCCCGGTTCCTTCAAGAAATCACATCAGTGCCGTTGCCAGGCTGGCATTGGATATGCGCACAGAGATTGCAAACCTGCAACATATTTACCCCAATCTGAATTTACGCATTGGTTTTCATACCGGCGCGGTCATCGCCGGTGTTATTGGCAACAAGAAATTTGCCTATGATATCTGGGGCGATACAGTCAATGTCGCCAGCCGCATGGAATCACATGGCCTGCCCGGTGAAATCCAGGTATCAGCGCCAGTATATATGGCTCTCAAGGATGAATTTGAATTCGAGAACCGGGGGCTAATCGAAGTTAAAGGCAAGGCAAAAATGCAAACCTGGTTCCTGAAAGGCTATCGCCTTGATTGAAATTATTCAATCCGAAAGAATCTCAGATAGACTGATAAACAGTAAATAGCTCCTGAGTTTATCAGGATATTATAAGGAACATCCGGTTTATTCAGAGGTTCCTGCAGTACACGGATGTAGTATTCATGGATGAATAATTCAGAGCTTCCATAATAATTTGCCGCTCCCGAGGTACGCTGTGGCGACACAGGCACAAGACATTACAGCACAACAGACCGGTCGCGAAAAACTGCTGCTGATTGCGAAACTGGCCTTCCTGCACAAGCAGGCCCGGCATGTATTTGTCGCGACGCTGGCTGCTGCGCTTACCGTTATTCCTGCTTATTACCATGTCGCCGATCCTGTGAAGCTGGCTGGCTGGCTGGCGCTATTCATTGCCACTATTGCGCTGCGCTATGTTCTGTTCCGTAACAAGCACCCTGCCAATATGGATGAGCAGCAGCTCAAGTCGGCATTATTTCAGTTTCAACTCGGGACATTTGTCGGCGGCCTGCTCTGGGGCCTGAGTTGTCTGCTGTTTGTGCCCTTTGCAGCGATTGACCCGCAAAGCCAGATCCTTTATCTGGGGTTGGGCGTATTATATGCCTCGGCGCTTTCTGCGGGCTGTATGGTCAGTTATGCCGTCTTCAAATCGGTCTGGTTATGCTTTGCCGTCCCTTGCATGCTGCCACTAATGCTCGTGCTGGCACTGAGTAATACCCTCGTATTGCAAATGGTGGCTGTGCTGATGGCTGTGTATTTTCTGTTCCTTTATAACAGTGCCGCGCATATACATGACACAATCCTTGAATCCCTGCTCCTGCGCATGGACAAGGCTGATCTCGCGCACTATCTGAAACGTGAAGAAGAGCAGATATACAAACTCAACCAGCAATTGAATGAAGATATCGCCGGGCGTGCGCAAGTTGAAAATGATTTACGTGATGCAAAAGGTGAGGCCGAAGCACTGGCAGCCGAATTAATGAAACTGTCCTCACAGGACGGGTTAACCGGCATTGCCAACCGCCGGCAGTTTGATCAACAACTGAATAGCGAATGGAGCCGGGCATTGCGCAAAGACACTTCGCTCGGTCTCATCATGTGTGATATTGATCACTACAAGTCATTTAATGACAACTTTGGTCATCAGGCTGGCGATGACTGCCTGAAAGCATTGGCAACGGTATTATCTGATCATGCGCGGCGTGCCGGCGAACTGGCTGCGCGTTATGGCGGTGAGGAATTTGCGCTGATATTACCCGATATCGGCATGCGCGAATGTGTGGAACTGGCGGAGCAGATCCGGGTTGCCGTGCTGGACTTGAAAATCAGGCAAAGCGATCAGAGTGTGGCTCCTTATCTGAGCCTGAGTCTCGGTGTCACAGTCGCCTGGCCACGGCAGGTAAACAAGGAAAGCAAACTCATACAAAGCGCTGATGAAGCACTCGACAGCGCGAAGGCCAATGGCCGTAATTGTATTGTCACGCAATGGGTAGCACGGCATCTGCCTGACAATCTGCAGGAGCTGGAAGCCGGGCTGCAGGAACTGGCCGCGGTGAACCCGCATATTTCCATCACCCCGGCACCGCCCCGGAACAAGACTCTCAAGCCCGGCGACCTGGCAAACTGACATTGCGCTTAATACGTGCGTGCCGGAATTGTACCGGTGCTATTCTGGCTTCTTTCTTGTAAAGTACGCATGCTTATTATATTTTCAGCCACATGTTATCTTCATGAAATATAATAAGATTTATCTGTTCTGTGCAATACAGTTAGTGGCAATAATCACAGCATCTGCACAGGCCAATGGTGTATTGCGTGATGGTGCCAGTGCCCGATCGATGGCGTTGGCTGGCATTGATAGCGTCAGCATCAGCGGCCCGATCGATGCGCTGACCGGCAATCCGACCGGGTTGGTGTCGCTGCCCGACTGGAGTATTCAGGGCGGTCTCGGCACGGCTATCGTCGATGCCGAATTTCGCAATGCCGCCAACCCGAACGGCGTTAACGCCGATAATGCCCCGGCCATCATTCCCGACTTTGCTGCTGCGCGCCGGTTTGGCCGCATACATCTGGGTGTGGGCGTCAGTCCAGTGGCAGCGGCAGACGTGGACTGGACCTTTATTGACGCAGCCGGCGGTCTCGGCGGCGTCAGTTTCGGTTTGCGACGGCACAATGCGCGCTTTACCGCTCTGCGTGGCACGTTCGCGGCGGCAATGGAAATCACCCCGGTCGTCAGTGCCGGTGCCAGTCTCGGTGTAATCTATAACGAAAACCGGTTGCGTGCGCCGTATGTTTTCCAGAACCAATCGGCTTTGCAGGGCCTGAAGACGTTGGTCGATCTGGAAACCGACGGTTTCGCTGTCAACGGTACGTTCGGCGTGTTGTTGCGGCCCCGTGACAATGTCGAGGTCGGGCTGCGCTATACCACCAAAACGGTATTTAACACTACCGGTTCTTTGCGCGGCAATGCCGATGTTCAGGTTCCCGGACTCGGACCATTTCGCTACGATGCCCGCCTCAAGACACATTTGCCAGCCGTCGCCAGTGCCGCCGTTGACTGGCAGGCGCAACCATATCTGAAATTGCTCGGCCAACTCGACTGGATCGGCTGGAGCAACAGTTTCAATACTCTGCCGATTACGTTAACCAACGGCAACGACGCCGTATTAAATGGCATCGTCGGTGCTGACAGCCTGACCGATATCGCCCCGCTCGACTGGCGTGATCGTTTCGTGATCCGTGCGGGTGTCGAGTACGACTGGTCTGGCCGGACACAACTGCGTGCCGGTTACAGTTATGGTAAAAGCCCTGTACCAACCGGCACATTAACGCCATTGACAGCGGCAATTACCGAGCACAGCCTCAGCTTTGGTGTGGGCCATCGGCGCGATCAATACCAGATTGATTTTGGTTATCAGTGGGATATTCCGAACTCTGAAACGATCGGTCAAAGCCGGCTACGAGCCGGCGAATTCAACAATAGCACGCTTGATGTCGGTATTCACTGGCTGACAATATCAGTCAGCTTTAACTCGCTCTGAGCAACAACGCCATGAGTTTGCTGGATGTCATACTGCATCCGTGTCTATGGCTGGCAGCTGTACTTTATTTCCTGACAAGCATTAGCCTGGCATGGTCGCATGCACGGCTTGAGCAATGTCTGCGTTCAAGAGTATTACTCTGGTACTGGGAACATATCGGCCTGCCTTTGCTGCGCATACTGGCACTGCTGTTGTTTATTTTTCTCAGCTATCCGTTGATCTACGGACAGACGTCGGCACCGGCATTAATGGATTTGCTCGCACAACCATCCGGCCGGCCGCAATCACTCATCAATATTCTGTTCCTGCTGGCATTACTGCTACCGCTGTTACCAGGCAGTGAACGCTGGCAGGCGCTGATTCTTCCTGTTCAGGGCATCGTTGCATTGGGTTTGCTGGGAAAATGGCTGGCACTGCGTCTCGATATTGCAGCGTTGCATGTCTGGCCGGGCTGGCCGACTGCGTTTTTATTACTGGTGCTGATTATGCTGAGTATGCGTTTGCTGCCGGTGATCGCCGAGGGGCTGGGTAACCAAATCGACCACGTCCTGCATATTCATGGCAATAATGAATTTCTCGCACAAGCACTGGCCTTGTTGATACAGATCCCGGTATTGGTCATCTACGGACTGAGTCTTGGCGGTCAGTTGAATCAATAAAGGTTATATTCAGGCCGAGGTTGCCAGACGTTTTTTTCTGACAGCTTTCTTCTTCGTCGCTTTTTTTGCTGCAGCGGGTTTTAATTTGTTGGCTGTTGTCAGCAGTGGCTGCAAGTAGCGCCCTGTATGTGATGCTTTTATACGTGCAATTTGTTCGGGCGTACCGCTGGCTATGATTTCGCCACCCCGATGCCCGCCTTCCGGACCCAAATCAACCACCCAGTCTGCCGTCTTGATGACATCCAGATTGTGTTCGATAACAACAATCGTATTGCCATGATCACGCAAGCGATGCAGTACATTCAACAGTTGCTGAATATCCTGAAAATGCAGACCGGTCGTCGGCTCATCCAGAATATACAGGGTACGGCCGGTATCGCGTTTCGACAGTTCACGCGAAAGTTTGATACGTTGGGCTTCGCCCCCGGACAAGGTCGTGGCATTCTGACCGAGGCGAATATAGGACAGGCCGACATCCATCAAGGTCTGCAATTTGCGCGCAATGACAGGTACCGGATCAAAAAAGCTGCGTGCTTCCTCAACACTCATATCCAGTACTTCATGAATATTCTTGCCCTTGTAACGTACATCCAGCGTTTCACGGCTGTAACGCTGGCCCTTGCAAACATCGCAAGGTACATAGATATCCGGCAGAAAATGCATTTCTACCTTGATCAGTCCGTCACCCTGGCACGGTTCGCAGCGGCCACCCTTGACATTGAAACTGAAACGGCCCGGCTGATAGCCACGTGAGCGGGCTTCCTGGGTGGCAGCAAAGAGTTCACGAATAGGGGTAAAGAGACCGGTATAAGTGGCCGGATTGGAACGCGGCGTCCGGCCGATCGGGCTTTGATCGATATCGACAACCTTGTCGATCAATTCAAGGCCTGCAATCGAACTGTAGGCAGATGGCTGTTCACTCGCACCATTGAGTTCTGCCGCCACAATCCGGTACAGCGTGTCATTGATCAGCGTGGACTTGCCGGAACCGGAAACCCCGGTAATGCAACTCAGCAGACCGACCGGTATTTCGATATCAACATTTTTCAGGTTGTGGCCACTGGCTCCGCACAGTTTAATCAGCTGCTGTTTGTCCACTGGTGTACGTGCGGCCGGCACTGCAATCTGTTTGCGCCCGGACAGATACTGGCCGGTCAGGGAATGCTCGGCGGCGGCAATATCAGCGGCCGACCCCTGCGCCACGACTTCGCCACCATGGATACCGGCGCCAGGACCCATGTCGACCAGATAATCCGCCTCGCGAATGGCTTCCTCGTCATGTTCAACCACGATAACCGTGTTGCCGAGATCGCGTAAATGCCTGAGCGTTGCCAGCAAGCGTTGGTTGTCACGCTGATGCAGACCAATCGAGGGTTCATCCAGAATGTACATCACGCCGACCAGGCCGGCCCCGATCTGGCTGGCCAGGCGGATACGTTGCGCTTCGCCACCCGACAGCGAGTCGGCATTGCGATCCAGCGTCAGGTAGTCCAGTCCTACATTGATCAGGAACTGTAACCGCTCACCCACCTCTTTCAGGATTTTGCTGGCAATTTCCTGGCGCCGGCCGATCAGTTGCAAATCGGCAAAAAATGTCTGCGCATCGCCCACCGGCAACGCCGTGATCATCGGCAACGTAACATCATTAATAAAGACATGCCGGGCCGCTTCATTCAAACGACTGCCGCTGCAGGCCGGACACGGCTGGCTGGCCTGATAACGCGCCAGCTCTTCCCGAATCATGACCGAATCGGTTTCCCGGTAACGCCGCTCCATATTGGGGATCACGCCCTCAAACGGATGCCGGCGTTTAATCCGGCCCTGGCGCTGGTTCAGATAGCTGAACTCAATCTCGGTTTCGCCACTGCCGTGCAAAATCGCTTCCCGCACCGCTTCGGGCAATTCACCAAACGGGGTATCAATATTGAATTTATAGTGCTTCGCCAGCGACTGGATCAGGCTGTAATAATAAGCATTGCGCCGGTCCCAGCCACGGATAGCGCCACCGGGGAGGCTCAGTTCCGGGTCCTGCACGACCCGGGCCGGGTCAAAGAACTGGATAACACCCAGACCGTCACAGCCCGGGCAGGCACCGGCCGGGTTATTAAACGAAAACAGTTTCGGTTCAAGTTCACTGATGCTGTAACCACAATGCGGGCAGGCATGGCGGGCTGAAAACAAAATTTCGGCGTCAGGCGTGTGCTCATCCATCGGTGCAATGCGTACCAGCCCGTCCGACAGCCGCAGGGCCGTTTCGATCGACTCCGCCAACCGCAAACGCAGATCCTCACGCACCTTGAAGCGATCCACCACAGCCTCGATGTCGTGTTTCTTGTAGCGCTCCAGCTTGATCGGTTCACCCAGTTCGATCAATTCGCCATTCACGCGCGCGCGCAGAAATCCTTCCGCCTGCAGACGTTCAAACACCTGGATATGCTCGCCTTTACGGCCCTGGATAACCGGCGCCAGCAACATGAGCTTGTCACCCTCCGGCCGTGCCAGAATTGCATCCACCATCTGGCTGACACTCTGTGCCGCCAGCGTCACGCCATGCGTCGGGCAGCGCGGCTCACCTGCCCGGGCGAACAACAAACGCAAATAATCGTAGATTTCAGTGATGGTGCCGACCGTGGAACGCGGATTATGCGAAGTCGATTTCTGCTCAATCGAAATCGCCGGTGACAGTCCCTCGATGTGATCCACATCCGGTTTTTCCATCATCGACAGAAACTGGCGCGCATAGGCCGACAACGACTCGACATAACGGCGCTGCCCATCGGCATAAATCGTATCAAAAGCCAGCGATGACTTGCCGGAACCCGACAGGCCGGTGATCACAATCAACCGATCACGTGGCAATTCCAGGTCAATATTCTTGAGATTGTGGGTGCGGGCACCGCGTATGCGGATAGTATTCATGGTATTTTCGCGACAACAACGGAACCTGTTACTATACGTTTTTTGGGTCGCCCTGAGCAAAGTAAATACGGGCAAAACAATGATCGCGGCCAACGCGCGCGGACTGGACGTTGCCCGGACACGCTAATTTCGACCCTGGAGACACTTACCGCCAGACAATGGAGAACGTCATATGGCCAGCAGAGGCATCAATAAAGTCATTCTTATCGGCAACCTCGGACAGGATCCGGAAATTCGCTATACCGCCAGCGGCGCGGCCGTAGCCAACGTCAACATCGCCACCAGCGAACATTGGAAGGACAAGGACACGGGCGATACGCAGGAACGCACCGAATGGCACCGACTGGTATTTTTTGGCCGGCTCGCGGAAATCGTCGGCGAGTATCTGAAAAAGGGCTCGCAAGTCTATGTCGAGGGACGCCTGCAGACACGCAAATGGCAGGATCGCGACGGTAACGACAAATACACGACGGAGATCGTCGTCAACGAGATGCAAATGCTCGGTGGCCGCGGCGGTAGCGGTGGCGGCAACACGGGTGAGACATCACGTCCGGCGGATTCAGGCCAGTCAGCCGCACGCGCGCCGGCCGGCAACGATAATTTCGACGACGACATTCCGTTCTGAAACTTGCCTGGCCTGATCAAAAAAGCCGGCGCTTGCTACAGCGCCGGCTTTTTTATTTGACTCGAGCCATCAGGCTTATTTCATCAATGCCTTGAGTTCTTTTTCGAGCTCGGCTTTCTGCTTCTTCAATGCAGCTTCGTCACCGATTCCGTCTTCCAGCATGGACTCAACCCCGTTGAGCGTTTTACGCAGCTCGAATTCCTTTTCGTCGCGGCTATGATCAATCATCTTGACTTCATATTGCTCGATCATCGGCCTGGATTCGTCAAAGGTCTCTTCCGGCTGTGGAGCGGCCGGAGCCTGTGTATCGCCTTCATCACTGCCGCAACCGGCAAGCACCAGCGCACTGACGAATAACAACGGCCATGTGTACATTTGCTTCATAATCATCTTCTCCCTTTCGTGGTTTTAAATTATCGCGCTAGTCTAACGCGTATTCAGGGCTATAAAAAATCTTTATTTAAATCAGTCAATTATAAACAGGAATAGTTCCTGTCATGGACAATTAACGAGTCCTGAATGACTCAGTGACAACAGCGCCCCCGATCAGCCGGGCAACAGGCCGGCCAGCCGCGCCCGCAATGGTGACAGTTGCATTATTACAGTAACGGCAAATACCAGATTCGCAAGCGCCACCAGCAGAAAAATCTGCGGAATACTGACACTGATGGCCAGCAGTGCCATTGTGACCAGTGCAGACAGTACCATCAGTAGCGCATTAAGAATATTATTGGCGGCAATTGTCCGGGCGCGCTCGGCCGGATCGGCACGCTGCTGGATGAGGGCATATAACGGCACAATATAAAGTCCACCGAACAAGCCAATCCCGACCAGATCCAGCAGCACATGCTGGCCCGGCCAGAGTCGCAGGAACTCTAGCGCAGCGAATACACCATCACCAGCGGCTGACGGCATTTGACCGCTGGCCAGATATAAATCCCCGGCACACAGGCTGATTCCGCCAATACCGACAATAACCAGTAATAATTCTATCCCGCCGCGCGAAAACCGCTCACATAACAGCGATCCGACACCTATGCCGATGGAAAATGTCGCCAGCAACAATGTCGCCACCTGCTCGGCACCGCCAAGAACTTCCTGCACATAGCCCGGGCTTTGAATCAGTGCCAGAAAAGTTGCGCCTAAAAACCAGAACCAGGAGACACCGAGAATGGCAATAAATGTAATCCGGTCACGGGCAATCATGACCACCAGCCGCCAGGTCTGGGCAATAAAGTTGGGGGCAATACGCAACGTTGGCTGCGCCGATGGCGCCGGTGGAATGGCATGGCTAATGAGCCAGCCGCTGACGGCAACAGTAATCACCACCAGGGTGATAATGAACGGACCACGTTCCGGTATCGCAATCAGCAGGCCGCCGGTCATGATGCCGAGCAGGATAGCCAGATAAGTGCCCATCTGCACCATGCCATTGCCACCGACCAATTCGTTGATCTGCAGGTGCTGTGGCAGAATGCCATACTTGAGCGGCCCAAACAGCGCGGATTGCGCGCCCATCAGAAACAGGACACTAAGCAACAAGGCGATACTTTCCAGCATAAACCCGGCTGCGCCAACGGCCATAATAAAAATTTCCAGCAACTTTACGCGCCGGATCAACATGGATTTCTCGTACTTGTCAGCAAGCTGGCCGGCGGTCGCCGAAAACAGGAAAAAAGGCAGAATAAATATACCGCTGGCAAGCACGATCAGCAGGTTTGCGTTCAGATCAGTCTGTGCGGCGAGGTTGTAACCGATAAACAGCGCCAGCGCCGTACGGAATATATTGTCATTCAGGGCGCCCAGAAACTGGGTGCAAAACAGGGGTCCAAACCGCTGTGCTGCAAGCAGACTGAATTGATTCATAGTGTGGTAATCAAGGCTACATGAACTCAGGAGATCCCGAATTAATGGGCATCGTGACACAACTTGCGCTGTTGAAGAAGCGCCGCACGAAAATTATTGCCACGCTGGGGCCGGTCAGTGACAACCCGGCGTCAATCAAGCAACTTATCCAGACGGGGGCGAATGTCTTTCGCCTGAATATGTCGCATGGCGAGCAGGCTGCACATCGCGAGACCTATCAGCGTATCCGCGCAGTGGCCGATGAACTGGGTGAACCGATAGCTATTCTTGCCGACTTGTGCGGACCGAAAATCCGCACCGGCAAGTTCAGGGATCCTGACGGCATTGAGCTGAAAAATGGTGCTGCCGTAACGGTCACGACACGGGATGTAACAGGCGAGCCTGGCTTGATTCCATCACAATACAGTGCGCTTGCCGCTGACGTAAAAACCGGCGATCGCATTCTGCTCGCTGATGGCGCGATGGAACTGCGGGTCGAGGATGTTGCCGGCACCGAAATAAACTGCCGTGTTATCCAGGGTGGCATACTGAAAAACCATAAAGGCATCAACCTGCCCGGCGTCGAAGTATCGGCACCGGCATTGACTGATAAAGATCGTGCTGATGTTACATTCGCTCTGGATTTAGGCGTTGATTACATTGCGCTGTCGTTCGTCCGGCAGCGCGCGGATGTTGACGAACTACGCGAATTGATCACCGCTGCCGGCCATAACACACCCATCATTGCAAAAATTGAAAAGCCGGAAGCGTTGTCGGCCATCAATGATATTCTTGCCGGTGTTGATGCCATCATGATCGCGCGTGGTGATCTTGGCGTAGAACTCAGTCCGGAACAGGTGCCTGTCGCGCAGCAACAACTAATTACTCTGGCACGGCAACAATTCAAACCAGTCATTGTCGCAACGCAAATGCTCGAATCCATGATTGAAAATCCGCGGCCAACACGCGCCGAGGTTTCGGATGTTTCCAATGCTGTCATGCAGGGTGCCGATGCGATTATGTTATCGGGTGAAACAGCCGTTGGCGCATTTCCGGTAGCTGCAGTACGCATGATGAATGATGTGGCACGGCATACGGAAGCATTCATGTGGCAACAGCGTGCGCAAACATCATCCATGTCACCTGTATATCAGGAAGCCACGCCGGTATGGCAGGCGATGGCCAATGCGACATCGCAGCTCGGCCAGGATTTGCATGTGCGGGCAACGATCGTGATCTCGAATACCGGCATGAGTGCATTAACCATGAGTTCGGTCAGACCGCAAGCACCGATTCTGGCACTGACACCGAACCCTTCAGCCTATCGGCGTATGGCGCTGATGTGGGGAATCCTGCCAGTATTGTCAGATGCCGCGGCTACCGAAGACGGCGCACAGGTCGCCAGACAACTGGTTAACAAGCTTGAACTCGCTAACGAAGGCCAACATATATTACTTGTACGTGGCTTCAATAGTGATCCAAAGCTGAATGCCCCTTCAGTCACTGTGTTGATGGTATAAATCCCGGATTAAGTAACAGTCCATGCAGTCAATCATTTCCGTACAAAATCTTGGCAAAACCTATGCGTCAGGGTTCCAGGCGCTGAAGAATATCAATCTGGATATCCACCATGGCGAGATATTCGCCCTGCTGGGTCCAAATGGTGCCGGCAAAACCACACTTATTAGCATCATCTGCGGCATCGTGACTCCCGGTCATGGCATTATCACTGCGGACGGCCATGACATCATTGCCGATTTCCGTTTCGCCCGCAGCAAAATCGGCCTGGTGCCACAGGAACTGTCGACGGATATGTTTGAAACCGTCTGGGCGACCGTCAATTTCAGCCGTGGCCTGTTCGGCAAAGCAGCAGACTTTGCCTACGTTGAGAAAGTGCTGCGCGATCTGTCGTTATGGGACAAGAAGGACAGCAAAATAATGGCTTTGTCCGGCGGCATGAAACGCCGCGTAATGATTGCCAAGGCACTGGCACATGAACCAAAAATATTGTTTCTGGATGAACCCACCGCCGGTGTTGATGTGGAGTTGCGCCGTGACATGTGGGAGATGGTGCGTGGACTCCGCGAAAATGGCGTCACCATTATTCTCACGACACACTATATTGAAGAAGCCGAGGAGATGGCCGATCGCATCGGAATCATCAACAAGGGTGAATTGATTCTGGTCGAAGACAAGCAGGCATTGATGACCAAACTGGGCAAAAAACAACTCATCCTGCATCTGCAACAACCACTGGCAAATATTCCGGCCGAGCTCGGCAATTATTCACTGGAACTGAGCGCCGGAGGCGATGAACTTATTTACACCTTCGATACCCAGAGTGAGCAAACGGGTATTGCCGAATTGTTACGTGAGTTGGCCCGGCACGGCATTGATTTCAGGGATCTGCGCTCGGAAGAAAGCTCGCTGGAAGAAATTTTTGTCAGTCTGGTGAGGGCAAAATCATGAATTATTATGCTGTTCGTGCCATCTATCATTTCGAGCTGGCACGTACCTGGCGCACACTGATGCAGAGCATCGCCTCGCCGGTAATATCGACATCACTTTATTTTGTCGTTTTTGGTGCCGCCATCGGTTCACGCATGGTCGAGATTGACGGCGTCAGCTATGGGGCGTTCATCATTCCCGGGCTGATTATGCTGTCGCTGTTGAATGAGAGTATTTCCAACGCTTCATTCGGCATTTATATGCCAAAATTTTCCGGCACTATTTATGAAATTCTGTCCGCACCGGTTTCCTGGATTGAAATCGTACTGGGCTATGTCGGTGCCGCAGCGACCAAGTCTGTCATCCTGGGGCTGCTTATCATGCTGACTGCGCGGTTGTTTGTGTCGTATGAAATTGCATATCCATTGCTGATGCTGTTATTCCTGGTCCTGACCGCCGTCACATTCAGTCTGTTCGGTTTTATTATCGGCATCTGGGCAGATGGTTTCGAGAAACTGCAAATCATACCCATGATGATCGTCACGCCACTGACGTTCCTGGGTGGCAGTTTCTATTCCATCGACATGCTGCCACCCTTATGGCAAAAAATTACCCTGTTAAATCCGGTAGTCTATCTGATCAGTGGTTTTCGCTGGAGCTTCTATGGCGTCGCGGATGTCAGTGTCTATATCAGTCTCGGCATGATCCTGTTTTTTCTGCTGTTATGCATAATCACTGTCTGGTGGATGTTCAAAACCGGCTACCGGCTCAAGACCTGACGTTTTCGCTGGACAACTCTTGCATACGTCGCCGGATAAATTGCTGTTCCGGCACCAGCGTTGCAAGTTCCAGCGCACGTTCATAATCCGATATGGCATCTTGTTGTCTGCCAAGACGCTGATATAAATCCGCCAGTGTTTTCCTGCCGTCCGGTGTATCGAATTGATAAACCTTTTCCAGCCTGACCCGGGGCGGCTCCCGGCGTTCGGCGTTGAGTTGATCGCGCTGCCGCGTCAGGGTCTTTTCCTTTTGTAATAGCGCCTTGCGCGCCTCTGCCCACTGTTCCCGTGACACAATTTTGGTATGTTCAGGATTGCTCATTCTTGTCCTTCCTCCGTTCCGGTTGCTGGTGCATTTTACCGTCGTACTTCATGTCGGGTTTCTTCACTGCCAACATCCCCAATACACCTGCCGAGGCGCCACCGGCGGCGGCAATAGCCATGGATACAAGACACACAGGACACATCCTTGGTCAGTCCAGTGTATTCACGGCCAGATGGGCAAACACTGCCATAACAGGCATGGTGGAATTCCCGTAAACCAGTTTCTCAATCCGGCTGCAGTTCCCGCATCGACCGTACTTCAATACTGCCAACTCGTGCCGGGGGAATCTTGCTGGCGATCTGTATGGCCTCGTTCAGATCGCGCGCCTCGATAAAATAAAAGCCAGCCAGCTGTTCCTTTCGCTGTAGACCAGGCACAGATATTTCATGGCCGTCTCCGTCAAGTGATAAAAGTCTCGCATTTATCCCATAGTCGTCGGGCGTTGTTCCATATCGACACGACATACAAGTTTTTCACCCGCTTAGCACGGTACCCGGTCGATTTATTGAGGCTGAACTTAAGGAACCTCTGATTAATCATGAGGTTCCTGCGGCACATGGACGTGCCGCCATTTTTCAATCACTTAAGTGTTTGAAAAATGGAGAAACACTAAAATCATATTTTCGTGTTTCGTGCTCTGAGAATTCCAGGATGGAATTATTCAGAGCTTCCTTAAATAATAGACCCGCCGCCGCTCCGATCCCCATATAAAATATGGCTCTTAAAACTATCAGGGAACCTCTGATTAATTACGTCCTTCGCTACGTAAACGGTGCATCCATGCACCACTACCCAGAGGTTTCCACGGCACAGGGATGTGCCGCCATTTTCAATCACGTAAGCGATGAAAATTCCAGGATGGAATTATTCAGAGCTTGCTTAGATTCAAGCTATTGTGGACATAGTCAGACAATTTTCAGTCGCAATCGAGAACCAGAATTAGCTATTCTCAGCCTTGGCAAACGTAACCTTATGAGTTACACTTCAACAAAGTGATCAAAAGCTTCACTCACAAAGGACTGCGGCGTTTCTATGAAACGGAAAGCACGGCAGGAATTCAGGCTCGACACGCGAGCCGACTGCGTCTGATTCTGACGAATCTGGATCAGGCTATATCACCACAGGAAATGGATTTACCGGGTCTACGATTGCATGCACTCAAAGGCGAGCGCAAGGGATCATGGGCCGTGATAGTCAGCGGTAACTGGCGTGTTACCTTCCACTTTATTGATCACAATGTAGAAATAGTTAACTACGAGGATTATCACTGATGACCATGCAAAACCCCGCCCATCCCGGTGAGATTCTCAGGGAACTCGTCATGAATCCACTGCAATTGAGCGTAACCGAAGTCTCCGAGCATCTTGGGGTAAGTCGCAAAACACTCTCCAAAATTCTGAACGGTCGTGGTTCCATCACGCCCGAAATGGCATTGCGCCTGGAAATGGCATTCGAAAAGCCCTCTGCGGATCACTGGCTAAAACTGCAACTTGCCCATGATCTCTGGCAAACACGGCAAACAAAATCTAAACTCTCCGTTGAGCCTTTTACGGAAATTTATTCATGAAAATTTCAGGATAGAATTATTCAACGCTTCCTTGAAATAAAACATAGAGAATCGCAGACTCTCAACTCCCGATCTGCCATAAACTCAATTTACAATCTTGAAAAAAGTTCTGCTGCTGTCTGAGCCTTGTCTTTCACGGCCACCTTGACACTGAACCGTTCGCGCGGATCACCGACTGCGAAAGTCACATCGTAATCGGTATCCGGGTAGAGTCTTGCCAGAAACGCCTTTAAGACCGGTTCAAATGCTTTCCAGGTCTCTTCAGTATTTGGACCATGCAGACGATCATTCGAAAAGACTTCAAACTGACCGTAGTCAAAAGTGATTTTGTCCCGGGTCTGATCCTCTTCCTCCAGCAACTTGCATGCAGCAAGCGTTTTACGGCAAACCACGGCGAGACGATCTTCAAGGTTGTCACCCGCAACCTTGTGCTTGCTGTAATAGACCAAACCACGCTGACCATTGGTTTCATCAATCGCATAATTGCCTTCATGAGCAATCAGCATGGTACCCGGCCCGGCCGGCACATGGCTGTATTCGGCAACATCGATCATTAAATCTTCAAGCTTGCCGGCCTGAATCCACTGATGAAATATCGGGATGAAATCCGCCAATGGAAAATCATTGCCCTTGGCGGTAAAGAATTTAATACCAGTTTTGTGCAGATCAGTGATCATTTTATTAAATTATTTCCAGACTGGATTGCTTCGTTTTGCCCGCAATGACCGGAAATGCAGAGTCATTGCGAGGCGTCATTGATCATGAATCATCATGATCAATGATAACGTGGCAATCCGGTTATTAAGCTCAGGCGTTTGCTGTATCAGCCTTGTCTTTTTTATTTTTCTCAAGCACGATTTTGCGCTCAGCACTCGCCTGCTCCATCAGTTTTGCATTACAGGCATGCGCGGCCTCGATAAACAGCTGGGTTTCTTCAAGTAACAACCGTACCTTGTCCGCCGTATACTCACGTTGGGTATCTTCATAGCGCTGGAACAGATATTCGGCAAACTTGCCATGCGCATACTTGTCGTAGAAGATTTTCGTATCATAATAACGGCGCCGAAATTCCGGTACTACCTTGTCGGCTTCGTCCGGAATGTCCTGGTTTTCCAAACGTACCAGACTGGCAGCGGCGACGACCATAGCCTGAAACGCCATCTCATCGGCCTTCTGATAGTGACCTTCTTCATGCTGCAACTGGGCTTCAAAATACAAACGCTCGGCATTTTGCAGATCGAAGTCAATACGCGAAACAATCTCGCCGGCGCATTCGCCAACACCGATGTCGCTGATGCTGTATTCACGCGGATCACGCCAGTCGGAATAATAGGACGGATCCAGTTCATACGGCGGTACTGCAGAAAACTCGTCCAGTACCTTCTTCAGTTCACGTTTGCCAAAACGCTGGATAAACGCCTGAAAGGTTTCATTGCCTTCGCGCTCCGACAGATATTTTTCAGTAATACGATCAATCAGATCCGGTACGCGCTTGGATGGTACGGCACCCACCGTCAGACCGTAGGCGCCACCGTTATTTTGCCACTGGCCACCGAGCACGACGCGAAAATGCGGCACGGTCGCGCCGCCAACCTTGCGTGAGACGCCGTAAAAACCAAGATCTGCCAGATGATGCTGACTGCAGGAATTGAAGCAGCCGCTGATCTTGATACGCAGTCCCTGAATGGCACTGTCGAATTGCTGATAACGCGTTGCCAGCCGTTCATGCAATTCACCGGCGAGACCACGCGATGATGAAATACCGAGCTTGCAGGTATCGGTACCCGGACAGGCGACCACATCAAAGATGGTCCCGGCGCCGGCCTGGCTCAAACCGATGTTTTCGAGTTCCTTGTACAAGGCGGGCAGGTCCGCTGCGGCGACCCAGCGCAACACAATATTCTGTTCCACGGTCAGGCGGATATTGTCACCACTGTACTTGCGTGCGATGTCGGCCAGTTGGCGCATTTGCCAGGAGGTCAGATCGCCCAGGGGCAGCGCCACTGTCACCGTGGCATAACCCGCCTGTTTCTGGCGATACACATTGGTCGCGCGCCAGGTTTCAAACTGGGCATCGGTAATACCGGCTTTCAGTTCAGCAGCTTCCCTGACCGGCGTTTCTTCCCAGACCCGCACGTCTCCCAGGTAATTCGTCCAGCGATCATCATGTGGCAGGATCTTGCGCTCTTCGAGCACCAGCCGGCGGAACTCACCAATACCGATTTTATCGATCAGGAACTTGACGCGCGCCCGGCCACGGTTGCGTTTTTCACCCAGACGCGCGTACACACGTGACATGGCCTGCGCCAGCGGCATGATTTCCTCTTCCGGCACAAATTCATCAAACAGTTTGGCTTCATACGGCACGGCACCGAGACCGCCGCCAACATACATTTCAAAACCGCGCTGCGCTTTTCCGTCGACGGTCCGGGTGCGCGCAATAAAACCCAAATCATGAATACTGGTCAGGCCGCAGGCCTTGCCCTTGCAGCCGGAAAACGCCACCTTGAACTTGCGGCCGAAATCCTGCGTATCGGGGTGGCCAAGCAGGAAAAACGCCATCGCCTTCGAATACGGCGTGACATCGAAACTTTCATCACTGCAGACACCGGAAATAGGGCAGGCCGTCACGTTGCGGACGCCGTTGCCGCAGGCTTCGCGGGTAGTGATACCGACTGCCGCCAGACGCCGCTGCAGATCCGGGGTGTCATCTATATGAATGTAATGCAGCTGTATGTCCTGACGCGTGGTAACGTGGCAAATCGCGTCCGAGTATTCCTCGGCCATATCCGCCAGTACTTCCATTTGTTCGGTGTTCAGGCCCCCGAACGGGATCTTGATACGCATCATGCCGGGCGCATCCCAGAGCGTATCCGGGCCCTTGGTCGCCGGGGTCGGGAATTTCAGCTCGCGCGTCTCAACACCATCGTGGCGCTGGCCATTATCATAGCGCTGGCCATAGGCACCGCGGCGCAGGCGCGTTTCAGCAAATAATTTATCATCAATCTTGCCCTGTTTTTTCAGTTCGATCTGCGTTTGAAACGCATCAATCTCGGCGGCAAGATCCGCAGGCATTTCGTTGGTTAATGTGTCTTTCCAGCTCGTCATAGTAATTTCCAGATGTGTGCGGCAAGCAGGCTTTCAGGCGCTTGGCAGCGGGCACAATGGCCGCCGGGCTTGCAGGGTCAGGCAAGATAGCAACAAATCGATATTCAGAAAAGGGCTAATTATGCCTATCTATATGAATAATAGTAATTAAAAACCGGCTTTTGGTATTCAGGTAAAGTTTGGCTGCAGTTCAGCCTCGATTCATTTGACCCGCCTATCCTTGGCACCGTTCTCAATTTTCCCTCTACAGGAGGAATGACAGCATGAACGGTAGAATCCTGACAATGACTATCAGCATCGCCCTGTTGGGCACGACTGCTGCAATCGCTGCCGACTCCATAGACAGCATCAACCTGCCGGATACATGGGTCGTGGCCGAGGCTCCGGTTGCACGGCAGCAAGGCGGCCAGAATGTAATTCCGATGGAAGAGATCATCAGCCGGTTTGAAAGCCAGTACAACGGAAAAGTGGTGGGAATTGAACTCGACCGCGAAGCCCGTGGCGATTATTACGAACTCGAACTGTTTGATAACGAAGGTTACGAGTGGGAACTGGATGTTGATGCCTATACCGGTGACGTGCTCAAGGAAGAACGCGAACGCCATAATTATTAAATGCATACCGGTGTTGCAGCTGCAGCAGCACCGGTTGCTGTTGTGTCCGGTGATTAGCCTGACATTCTCATTGATACTGACTACATAATGATAACCATGCCTGCTACTACTATACATTTTCGCGTGTTCTTGCTCACTGTCGTTATACTGCTGCTCGGTATGCGGGCGGCAACGGCAGACTGGATCAATACACAACCGGATCAGTCCAGTGATCAACACCTGCTGCTGGTCGATGCCGATATTGATGAAATCCGGCGTCTGAAAGAAGCCGGCAGCATCATGCCGCTTGAAGACATTATTGTGAAAATGCGCCGCGATTACCCCGGCCGTATTATTGAAATTGAGCTTGATGAGGATGATGGCCTGTATGTTTATGAAATCGAATATGTCGATGACGATGGCATGGTCTGGGATCTGGAACTTGATGCCCGCAATGGCGAATTGCTGAAGCGTGAGATCGATGATTGATTCGTGCTCGCATGAACACAGATACTGAAAAAAATTCTGAAACCGGGAGCGCCAGCAAGTGGCGATGGAAATGGATTTATTCCGGTGCCATTTTGTTGATATTTGTTACTGGCAGCGCATTGATTATTGTTTTTGCTGACGATATCTATGAAGGCAGCCGTTATCGTGCCAGCTGGATTCCGGCAATAGTACTGGATGACGACAGCGCCATGCGCGCCTTGAGCCGATCTGGCAAGATTATTTCACCGGAACACATAATTACCACTGTCGAGCGACAATATAACGGGCAGGTCACTGATCTGGATTTCGACCGGGGTTTATTACGCTACTATTATGAAATTGAGCTAAGCGATAATGACAAAGCTGAATGGGACATTGAAGTTGATGCCCGCAGTGGTGAAGTACTGTACAAACAGCGTGATTGGGACTAGAAAAATATTATGCGCTTGTTGCTGGTTGAAGACGATATCGCACTACAAGATGATTTGCGGCAGTCATTAAAGGCTGCCGGCTTTGCTGTTGATATTGCCAGCGACGGTGAAGATGGTGAGTTTCTGGGCGCGACCGAACCTTATGATGTTATTGTTCTGGATCTGGGCCTGCCTAAACGTCCCGGTCTGGATGTGCTGGCAAGCTGGCGGCAACAAGGCAAGGATATACCCGTGGTCATTCTCACTGCACGCGATGCCTGGCATGAGCGGGTTGACGGACTCAAGGCCGGTGCCGATGATTATCTCGGCAAACCGTTTCACACTGAAGAACTGATTGCCCGCATCCGTGCGGTAATGCGGCGCCGGCATGGCCAGAGCCATGAACTGATTTCAGTTGCCGGTCTGACACTGGACCCGGAACGTCAACAGGTTAGCATTGGTCAGGACAATACGATTGAACTGACCGGCATGGAATTTCGTCTGCTGCATTATTTCATGCTGCATCCGGGCCGGATGTTATCCAAACGCCGTTTGTCCGAACATGTTTATGATGGCGACCAGGAAAGTGACAGCAATACCATTGAAGTCTATGTCAAACGTCTACGCCGCAAACTCGGTGATAATATTATTCAGACGCGTCGCGGTCAGGGCTATGTATTTTCTGATACGAAATAATTATTCCATACCCTTGTGAAATCCCTGCGTGGCAAACTTGGCCTTGGTCTCGCCATCAGTCTCACATTTGTTATGGCACTGCAATGGTGGCTCGCCAGTTACACATTACGCGAAGTTACCGAAAGCTATGTGCAAAGCCGTTTGCAGATTGATATCGACAGTCTGTTGGCCGGACTTGTTTTTGATGCCGACGGCAAGGCCGTATTAAACCAGGAGCATCAAACCTATTTCGACGAACGGCCTTTCTCCGGGCATTACTACCGCATCGAAACAGCAACCACCATACTGCGCTCGGCGACACTCTGGGATCAGGATTTGGATGTTGCCGCGGTGGGTGTTGGTGAGAAACAGCAGCTACGCCAGATCGGACCGCTGGAACAGCCCCTGCTGATTCTGGTGCAGGGATTTCGCAAGCAGGGCCAGGATATATCCATCGCCGTCGCTGAAGATCTGTCTTTAATTGAAGCGAACATCACCGACTTTCAGCGCGATTATTTGCTGTTATCGACAGGCTTGCTACTTCTGTTGCTGATATTGCAAACCCTGCTACTGCATCGGGCATTAGCACCTGTTCAGGGAGTACAAAAGGATTTACGCCGACTTGCCCGGGGTGAAATTAATAGCGTACGTGAAAATATGCCTGAAGAAATCCGGCCACTGGTGCGTGAAGTTAACCGTCTGCTGCAACTACTCAGTCAACGCGTCGAACGCTCGCGGCGCATGGTCGGTAATCTTGCCCATGCGTTAAAAACCCCGCTGACGATATTGACACAAACGGCACGCAATCCGGCGCTGGATCAAAATCCAGAACTGCGTGAACAACTCGAACAACAAACACATGCCATTCATGAGCGACTGCAGCATGAACTCAGCCGTGCGCGGCTGGCCGGGAGTCCGAATTCCGGCGCCCGCTTCAATCCGGCGACCGATTTGCCACCGCTACTGGATGTCCTGCGCCGCGCCCATGCCATGCGTGATATCAATATCCGGCTGGTGGATAAAAGTACCGGCAACTGGTCGGTTGAACGCGAGGACATGCTTGAGCTGCTCGGTAATCTGATCGACAACGCCTGTAAATGGTGTGAATCGGAAGTGCAGGTCAAGCTGCCAGATACAAACAAGTTGATAGTGATTGTTGACGATGATGGTCCGGGCTGCCCGCCTGAATTACGAACCAGTATGGCTGAACGCGGTGTGCGCCTGGATGAGCGCAAGGAAGGGCATGGTCTCGGACTGGCAATAGTGCGCGATATTGTCGAACAATATCAGGGCACACTGAGTTTCAGTGAATCCAGTCTGGGGGGCTTGCGCGTTGAAGTGGAACTACCGCTGGATATGGACAACCAGCAGCATGACCTTTAACAAGCCGGTCGATCAGTTCTGCAGAAATATGTTTATCAGGCGAAGTGGTAACGCGCCAGCAGCGCACGACCCTTGCGGGTCAGATACCCTTCTGCGTCAACAAATCCAAACTGCCGTGCCATGCCCAACAGTTGCTCAGGCCATTCTTTCGGCAAGTACACCAAACCATCACCGTAGCGATGCTCCAGCACTTGTGCAATGCGGGACTCCAGATTTTGCTGGCTACCTGTACTTGTAGCTGATTGCATCTTATTGATTTACTTCTAGTTTATTACGAATGCGGGGTGAGCGTATTCGTTGATTAAAGTGTTGCCTGAAAGGTACATATTCAGGTTGTTGTTAATAAAATACCACACTTGTAGGTATAGTCAATTTAATACTGTTTGTCAACAGATTACCTTAACTATATGTTTAGAATGTGGAAAGAATGTGAAATCAGGCTGATTACGCTGTAACTTTTTTACAACGTTGCAGAAACAGTTTGGTGCTCAGGGCCGATGCGAGCCGGCCAGATAAGTGTGGCTGCGCATTTCAATCAGACGACTGACAGTACGCTGAAAATCCGCGGCATGGCGGCTGCCGCAATACAGGGTCCGGGGTTGTTCGGCGGCCGACATGATCAACTTCACGCGCCGATCATAGAGCTCATCGACAAGATTAATCAGGCGTCTAGCCTGATCTTCATTATCCGTTCCAAGCCTGGGTACATTGGCCAGTAGTACTGTTTGGTAAGTGCGGGCAATTTCAATGTAATCCGCGGCGCTGCGTGGACCATCACACAGTGCATCAAACTCGAACCAGGCAATGCCATCAGCTTCACGTACGGTTTGCAGCGAACGGCCTTCGATTTCAATCACTGCATTCTCGCTGCCCGGCTCCGGGGCAAGATGCTCAAAATTACGTTGCAGACAGGCTTCCGCCTGCTCATCCAGCGGCGCATGATAAATTTCAGCGGTATCGAGAAATTGCAACCGGTGATCAGTTTCACCACCTATACAGACCACTTCAGTGTGTTCTTCAATTAGCGCAATTGCCGGCAGAAAGCGCTCGCGCTGTAACCCGTCCCAATACAGTCGCGCAAGTTCGGTATTCGAGGTTGCAATCAATATCACGCCACGGTCAAACAATGCTTTCAACAAACCACCCAGCAACATGGCATCGGCAATATCATCAACATGAAATTCGTCGAAACATATCACCCGCGCCCGTTCCGCAAACCGATCAGCGACTATCTGCAACGGATCGCTGGTGTCTTTCAACTTGCCGAGTTCGCGGTGAATCTGCTGCATGAACCGATGAAAATGCATGCGCAGTTTTTGTTCAAACGGCAAATGACTGTAAAACATATCGACAAGCATGGTTTTGCCGCGGCCCACCGTGCCCCAGATATACAACCCACGCACAGGCCGGCCTGTATTGCCTGACCAGCGCCGGGACAGTTTCTGCCACCAGCCAGCCGGGCTGTCAGCAGCAGTCAGTCCATCAAACAAAATCTGCAACCGTTTGACCAGGGCTGCCTGCGCAGCGTCTGGCTCCAGGCGGCCGGCTTTCAGGTCTTGGCGATATTGTTCGAGTGGTGTCATGATGGGCACTGGCCGTTTATCTGAAGGCAATAATTCAGAGCCTCAATAATAATCTGCCGGTATTCTACGCGACATCATGGTCAAGCGGAGAACGGCTTTGTTGCAAACTACCCCCATGGGAGAGCCCTGCATGCCAATCAAGATTCCGACTATTGCTTGCCTGGCTTTTACGCTGGCCGCCGCAGCCGTTCATGCCGGTGCTGACATGACGGAAGAACAAATGCAGCAAATGATGCAACAGGCCGAGCAAATGCAAAAGTGCATGACGCGTGTTGATGAATCCGAACTGGAGATATTCGGAGCCCGGGCGGAAGTCATGGAACAGGAAATCAATGCCCTGTGCGACGCCGGCCAGCGTGATCAGGCGCAACAGCTGGCGCTGGAATACGGCAAGCAAATCAGCAACTCAAATGTCATGCAGGAGTTAAAGCAGTGCGGCGATATGGCGCAGGTCTTGCTGGAACAATTGCCGGGGCTGTCAGCACAGACAGCAGAGGCTGACGACCTGCATGTATGCGATGCCCGCTGATGCATAATACAGGTCGTCACCGACCCCGCTATCCGGTTTTGCGACATGGATAAATTTGATCGAATTTTTGCACTGCATAAGATTCTATCCAGCCGTAAAACGCCGGTTTCGTTACAGGATATTGGCGTAAAGCTCGAATGTTCGCGTGCCACTGTCAACCGGATCATCAGGAACCTGCGTGATCAGTTGGGCGCACCCGTCGAGTATGATCGCGAACGCAACGGTTACTACTATGATCGGCAGCAACAGCCGCTGTTCGAACTTCCCGGTTTGTGGCTGAACACCAGCGAACTGTTCGCACTGATGGTCAGCCAGAAACTGTTGACCGACCTGCAGCCCGGCCTGTTGCAGGAACATCTCAAACCGCTGCGCGACCGCATTACCGCGATTCTGCATCATCAGCATGCCGGTCATCCGCAAATTGATCAGCGCGTGCGTATTTTGCAACACGCCGCACGCGGCACCGATCTGGAAGCCTTCCGGAAAGTCGCCACCGCCCTGCTCGACCGGCGCCGGATTCGTATTCTATACCGCAGCCGCGGCAGCGATGAACTGACCGAACGCGTCGTATCACCCCAACGACTGATTTATTATCGTGACAACTGGTATCTGGACAGCTGGTGTCATTTACGGAAGGACTTGCGCAGCTTTTCGCTGGATCGCATGAGTCCGCGTGATTTACTTGACAAACCGGCGCGTGAAATCAGCGAAACCGAATTGAATAACTACTATGCTGCTGCCTACGGTATTTTTTCAGGTACTGCCGATCAAACCGCTGTACTGCGGTTCAATGCGGACGCCGCACGCTGGGTCGCCGATGAACAGTGGCATCCTGATCAGCAAGGCAAGATACTGACTGATGGCTGCTATGAACTGCGTATCCCCTACGGCAACCCGACTGAACTGATCATGGATATCCTGAAATACGGCCCGGATGTGGAAGTACTGGCGCCGCTTGAACTGAGAAGCTTGATACGCCAACGACTGCAGGAAACCATGGGTATATACCGGGAGCAGGATATACCGTCATGAAACTTGATAGTTTTACCGCTCTGGTTTCCGCGCTTGAAGATGCTGAAGTGCGCTATCTTATTGTCGGCGGTCTGGCGGTTAACGCGCATGGCTATTCCCGTTTTACAAAGGATGTTGATTGCGTAATTCAATTAGTGCCTGA
This sequence comes from Gammaproteobacteria bacterium, assembly GCA_040905025.1. GTDB lineage: Bacteria > Pseudomonadota > Gammaproteobacteria > Methylohalomonadales > Methylohalomonadaceae > JBBDSJ01. Next base: position 42,227 of record JBBDSJ010000130.1, on the reverse strand, counting down.
AAATATACAGCGCACATTCGCCGCACTGAAGACACTGGAGTACAAACCGCTGCTTCCGATCACCGCCAAACAATTTGCTGACACCAGCCTCAGAAACAGCTGGATCAGAGAGAAAAATATGCAGGTATTACAATTCTGGAGTGATAAGCACCAGGCAACGCCTGTAGATATATTTGTTGACGAACCGTTTGTATTTGAAAATGAATATAACAACGCACTTATCAAACCCCTGTTTGGCAAATTGAGCGTAAGATTCGTTACAATCGAAACGTTGATTGCCATGAAAAAATTGCCAATCGGCCACAAGACCAAATCGATATCGAAAATCTGCGTTTGCGGAAAAAGCCCAATGTCTGATAATCAACCCACCCAGTCACTGGAAAATTTTGACTGGCAACTGACCACATTCACAGGCGCCCGACGTGAACAGCTACGGCGATGGGCCGATTTACCCCTTGAAGAAATCATACTGGCGCTTGAGGAAATGCAAACCCTGACTGAACAACTTCAGTCGCCTGATCCCAGGCTCACTGAATGAGCCTATTGCAAGCCAAACTAGTCAAGCCGAACTATCGTCGCTCTAGATATTTATGAATGAACTACTCACTCAACTGCCGGACAGGCTTGCTGATCCGGCCAGTCTGCTCATCGCACTGGCCATTGCATTTGCACTGGGTGCATTGCTGATCTGGCTGGTTTTGCTGCCGCGCCGCAACGCACTGGTTCATCAATTACAGGACAAGGGACTACAGGTTGAAAAACTGGAGCTGGAATTACAGGCCAGCCGTACTGCGGCCACCGACTATGAAATCCGGCTGGCGCGTCTCGAAACCGAACTTGCCAACGAACGCAAGCAGGCTGAAGAAAAACTCAAACTCCTGAACGAAGCCCAGCAAAAACTTGGCGATGCATTCAAGGCGCTGTCTGCTGATGCGCTCGAAACCAATAATCAACGCTTTCTGCATCTGGCCAAAAGCGAGCTGGGTAAATTCCAGCAAGGCGCCGAAAATGATCTGGAGAAACGCCAGAAAGCTGTTGATGATCTGGTCAAACCGATCAAGGAATCGCTGGCCAAGGTCGACACCAAACTCGGTGATATAGAAGCCAAACGGCTGGAGTCTTATTCAGCGTTGAATGAACAGTTACGCGGTCTGGTCGAAACCCACATACCCAATCTGCACAAGGAAACCGCCAATCTGGTCAAGGCATTAAGGCAACCGACTGTGCGGGGCCGCTGGGGTGAAATTCAACTCAAACGTGTCGTCGAAATGGCCGACATGATTGAATATTGCGATTTCATGGAGCAGCAAAGCCGCACCACCGAAGATGGCCGGCTGCGCCCGGACATGATCGTGCGCCTGCCCGGTGGCAAACAGATTGTTGTCGATGCCAAGGCACCGGTCTCGGCGTATCTGGATGCCACCGAAGCCGCTGATGACAACAGCCGCAATACCCATCTCGCCGATCATGCCCGCCAGGTGCGTAAGCATATCACCGATCTCGGCCGCAAAAGTTACTGGGAACAGTTCGAACAGGCGCCCGAATTCGTGGTGCTGTTCCTGCCCGGCGAAATGTTTTTCAGCGCCGCGTTACAACAGGATCCGGGTTTGATTGAATTCGGCGTCAAGGAAAAAGTTATCCCGGCGACACCCACCACATTGATTGCATTGTTACGTGCAGTCGCCTATGGCTGGCGCCAGGAAGCGCTGGCCAAGGACGCACAAATTATCAGCCAACTCGGCAAGGAATTGTATAGCCGCTTGTCGGTACTCGCCGGTCACTGGGGCAAGGTTGGCAAAGGTCTTGATAGCGCAATGGATGCCTACAACAAGGCTACCGGCACACTCGAATCACGCGTGCTCGTGACTGCCCGGCGCTTTCAGGAACTCGAATCCAGCCCGGCTGATACCGAGCTCGAAACCATTGAACCGCTGGACCATGCCGCACGAAGTTTGCAGGCACCGGAGTTTACCGGCGATGATAATAAAAATGAATAAATCCAGATCAAACTTGCCAGTTTAGAAGCCATTACCAGGAAACTAAAGCTATACAGAATAAGGAACCTCTGAATTAATCAGAGCTTCCATGATTTCATCGTGCTCTATTTCGATCCACGGTCTTTCACCGATTTATCAATGCTGCGCCAAGCCTGTCGCAACCAGTCCAATGCACCAGCCTGCCGCCATTGCTCAAGATATTGCAACCGGTATTCCCAGGCTTCCTCGGCACTGCCGCGTGCGATACCGTAGCCAGACTGACGTGGTGCTTTCGGATTCTTGGCCAACAACATCTTGATTGCATGATTGAAATCCGTTGCAGTCGTCTCGAGTGCTTGCTGCGCGGCGTCGAGTCTGCCCAGACGATACAGCGTCAGGATACGACCCAATTCGATGCCGCAAAGATCATCCGGAAAGCGCTCTGCCAACGCCAGCGCCTTGTCCAGTTCATCGGCTTCCAGATAACCGCGCATCAACA
>JBBDSJ010000130.1:27070-39652 GCA_040905025.1 Gammaproteobacteria bacterium | reverse complement strand
GCCAACGCCAGCGCCTTGTCCAGTTCATCGGCTTCCAGATAACCGCGCATCAACAAGTCGCGAATACCATGATTGTCATTCGGATTCAGCGTCAGCAGTGTTTCTGCTTGCTTTACCACGTCCGATAATAATGTTGAATTGCTGTCAGTATAATGCAGGGTACGGAACAGACGGTGTGCCAGCAAGCGTAACGCCGGCCGGTTTTCCATGAAACCCCAGGGCAATGTGACAGTTGCCGCCATTTCCAGATTGGCTTGCAGTAATGCCGTGCCACGATCCAGCAACGGCTCCAGCAACGTCGTATCGACGCCCATCAATTGCAGCGCATCCACCGCCATCGCCAGATCATCAATGATATCCAGGCTCTGCCAGGCACGCGGCGACTTTTCCAGCAACCGTAGCCAATCCTCGGGTTGATCCCACATACGGGTGTCGTCATGTTGCGTCATCGTCAACATCGGCTTGACCTGAGGAAAAAGCTCGCGCCAACGTGCTTCGATGCCGGCAATTGTCTTGTCAGGCAGTAATACGCCATCCATATCGGCCGGTGCAATTTGATAACACGCGGCCGCTGGCGGTGCGGCGGCAAACAGACGTGCCAGACTATCCAGGCCGGGATGCATTTCGCGGCCGATATCCGCCAATGCCTGCTGTGGATCAGCCGCCACTTCATGCAAAACGCGCAACAGTTCAGCAAAATCCGGATCACCGAGCCGCGCAATACGTGCTATCCAGAAGCGTGCCCGTTCACGCGCCCGATCATATTCACCACGCGATAGCAACAAGGTCGTTTCCAGCATAGACAATGCCGGATCGTCCGGATATTCACGCTGGGCATCGGTAAAGGCCTGCCAGGCCTCATCGAACTGACCACGATCTGCCAATATGGTGGCTTGCCGTTGTAAAGCGGTTGCGCGCAATTCCCGATCCCCGCGTTGCTTCAGCGTTTCCGTCAAGCGGCTGCGTTTACGGGTATTACCGAGCAAGTAATACAAATCCATCAATTCATCAAACAGCGGCGCCAGCTTGCCGTTCAATTTCCCGCTGCCGGCAAACCATGGCTCCAGCAACGCCACCGCGCGCAGCAGTTCATTTTCATTACGCCATTGGTGCGCCGTATCCGCGATCGCCACTGGCGCAACAGCCGTGTCCGGCAAGCTGGAAAATTCCTTCTTGGGCAGATAATCAAGGACATGCCGCAGCATGTTGTACTCCCGGAAAGACAACACACCTTCAAGCGTGAGACAACAGTGCTTGTACTTGCGGCTGGAACCGCATAAACACGGCGCATTGCGGCCAGGACGCGGCACCGCACGCACACGGTAATTATGGGCTGGCAATGGCATGGCTTCATAGATCGAAATCCCCAGCGCGCGGAACGCATTACCCACCGGCCCGGTATCGGGGTTGATGCTTTTGGCCAGCGTGGGTGCCAGCATCGGCCCTGACTCGGCAATCCAGTCAAGGTAGGCCGGCAAATCATCTGACTTCAGCAATATCCGGGCACTAACGGAAAACAATACATTGAGTTCGTTGTCGCCGTCGTCATTTGCCGAAAAGTTATTTTTTGTCATAAAGCATGATTGCGTCTGTTGTGATGAGAAATGGCTAAAAAAATCCTGGCTAAGGCTCATCAAATGAGCCAGCAGGCATTGAATAATGGTGTTGAGGACACTCGTAAGTCAATGCCATGAACCGAAGACGACTCTTTCAGCTGCCGGCAGGCGCGGTGGTCGGCTGCTCCAGCCTGCCCGCGCTGCAGGAAGATAAAAACCCCTGGCAACGCATCCGCTTCGTGGTGGAACTGGGATGATCGCCATGCCGCAATTACCCAGTGGCCGCCATTTTGCAATACAAGCTGACTCCCTGACGGACATGCTGGAGAACGCCGCGCGCGGCATCCGCACGCATGAACTCATGGTCATCAACGACACCGCCCAGCTCTACGCCTACCTGGATGTGTTGTATTTTCGCAGCGGTACTGCCCGCAAAATACCCCCGCAGTATTTTGATGAAGCCCATACGCCACCGGAAAAGCGAGTACCTTACGCAAGTGGGCACACTCTAGCCACGCTGATAGAACAGGAAATCAGACACTGGACGGCCGCCGATCAAAACGCACTGTTTGATTTCCTGCTCGAATTCCGCACCCGGCAATATTTGCTAGACTGGCTTAATGCGGTAGAAAAAGTAAAAGACCGTATTCGCCAGCATGGCCACTGGCTGGCGCGACTGCAGGCACTGTGGTGGGATACCGGTTGCCATCCGCTGCAACCGGAACAAACAATCAATCACGAGGACGTGACCGATATGGATAACGGAAAATGACACAGCCACCCGGACAACCGCTGGCCTGCCCTGTTGGCAGCAGTCATGACATGCAGGGAAACACCAGCAGCCGCTTCACACGCCTAAGCGACTCCTGCCAAACCCGGCGCATTGAGATACCGGATCACTCCCGATCCTTCAGCACCCAATCTGAAATCAATGAGCAACATACTCTTGATCTTAGCCCGAGAGTACTGGGGCTTAATAAAATTAAGGCATAAATCAGGGATTTATAGATGGAATTCGAGGATTTTTTCAGGCGCGCTTACGGCAATACAATAGATAATAATTTTGGGCCGTACGACTACCAGGGCAAACTGGCTGAGCAAGACTGGCCGGATCTACTGGATATACCTACAGGACTGGGAAAGACCGCTGCCGTCACGCTCGCCTGGCTCTGGAAACGCGGCTGGCGTGAAGGTGAACGTGCGCTGGATGCAGATAGCGATACCCCGCGCCGGCTGGTCTGGTGCCTGCCTATGCGAGTTCTGGTTGAGCAAACCGAGAGCAATATCCGTCAATGGCTGGAAAACCTTGGTATATCTGGCAAAGTCGGCGAAAACAAGGTCTCCGTGCATTTATTGATGGGTGGAGAATCCAATCTCAAATCCTGGGCCGAGCGTCCTTGGGCCGAGCGTCCTGAAGAAGACATGATCCTGATCGGGACCCAGGACATGCTGCTGTCACGCGCACTGATGCGCGGCTATGGCATGAGCCGCTACCAGTGGCCAATTCATTTCTCATTGCTGCACAATGATTGCCTTTGGGTATACGACGAAGTGCAGTTAATGGGGGCGGGCCTTGCTACATCAGCGCAACTCGATGCCTTTCGCCGTGGTTTCCCGCTCGCGAAGAAAAGCCGAACACTATGGGTATCGGCCACCTTGAACCGGGACTGGCTGGCCACGGTAGATATGAAGCCGCATCTGGATTCGCTTGCATCACGAGGCATTACTGATACAGATCGCAAGCAGGCTGGCGAACGACTCGCAGCCGTGAAATCACTGCATAAAGCAAATGTCACCATCACCAAAGATACAAGCAATAAACAAGGTCTGGCAGATTATCTTGATAATCTTGTCAACTTGGTACTACAACACCATAACGAAACTACGCAGACACTGATTATTGTCAACCGTGTGGATCGAGCACAACAATTATTTCGTCGGCTACGCGAACAAAGAGAAGATAAATCTGATCTGCTGATTCATTCCCGTTTTCGCGCCAAGGAGCGCGCAGCACAGACACAGCACCTGCGTAAAGAATCAGATGAGGATCGTATTATCGTAGCAACGCAGGCTATCGAAGCCGGCGTGGATATATCATCCAAGACTCTGATAACCGAACTCGCGCCGTGGGCTTCCATGGTACAACGTTTTGGCCGTTGCAATCGTTACGGCGAATACAATAAAGATGGGGCCAGCATTTACTGGGTAGACATCGAAGAGGATGCCGATGCCCTGCCCTACACCAACGAGTCGCTCAGCCAGGCACGCGACAAACTGGAATCTTTGGCCAGCGCCAACGCTCATGACTTGCCAGCTACGGATGAGGCGCGACCGCTCAGCGCTGTAATACGCCGCAAGGATCTGCTGGACCTATTCAATACCGATCCGGATTTATCCGGATTCGATGTTGATATATCCGACTATATCCGTGACACCGGCACCCCCGGCGTGCAGATATTCTGGCGCGACTTCAAGGATGATCCGAATTCACCGGAACTTCAGGGCAAACCAGAACGTAACGAACTCTGTCCCGTATCTATTAGCCAAGCCCGGGATTTTTCCAAACGCAAGGACGTGACACTCTGGTATTGGGATACGCTGGATCGTCAATGGACAAAACTGACACGTGAACCACGGCCCGGCATGACATTGCTCGCAAGTGCGGCGGCCGGGGGCTATGACGAAAATACCGGGTTTGATGCCAGCCTCAAGAAATCCGCTGTGCCAGCGCTTGCATCAGGCAATCAACAGGAAAATGATGCCTATTCCGAAGACTGGCGCTCACGCCAGAACAAGCCGGTGGCCCTGGCCGATCATCTGGGCCATGTCGCTAAACATGCTGAAACACTATGTACCAACGTGGGTGAATTAGACCACAAGGACAGCATCGTACGCGCTGGCCGCTGGCATGATCTGGGCAAAGCACATGAAGTCTTCAACCGAACAATGCATTCCTGCGAGAGTGCTCCACAAGGCTTTCTTGCAAAGTCTCCTTGTAAGGGACGCCATAGCCGGAAGTTCTTCCGCCATGAACTGGCCTCAATGCTTGCCTGGCTGGATCAGCATGATGGTGAGCCGGATACCAATCTGATCGCCTATTTAATCCTTGCCCATCACGGCAAGGTGCGGATGAGCCTGCGCGCCATGCCGACGGAAGAGGCTGACAAAGGCGTGAAACGCTTCGCGCGTGGCATCTGGGAAGGCGAAGTACTACCCGCATTGGATTTTGATGGTGAACACAGCAATGAGACGACACTGAAACTCGCCCTCATGGAGATGGGTCAAGGCGAACAAGGCCGATCCTGGACCGAACGCAGCCTGAGGCTTTTGGACGAACATGGCCCCTTCAAGCTTGCTTGGCTCGAAACTCTGGTGCGACTGGCCGATTGGCGTGCATCCGCCGCTGAACAAGGAGAAGATAACCATGAATGAAATCATGCTCCCTGGCTGCACTCCAACGCCTCTTGCCAATTACCTGAAGGCGCTGGGCATTCTACGTCTGCTGTCTGCTAAGTATCCCGAAACTCGTGGCTGCTGGCGCGGCGATCTATTCGTGTTGTTAACGCCTCTCGATGAACAGAGTGTCCTTGACTTCTTTTTGAATGACTACGAACCCACCCCATTAGTTGCGCCGTGGGGTGCTCGTTCCGGCTTTTATAAAGGTGCCTCAGAGAAAACCGCGCGGGAGGCTTTATCTCAAATGGAAGTATCGGATAAGGAGCGATTGCAGTCATTTCGCGATATGATCCAGCTTGTTCGCGGCATACTTCTGCGGTACGGAATTCATGAAAAGCCGTCCGACGAAGAGAAACTTGAACTGTTGCGTATTTGTCGCTCCGAACTGCCAGACCGTCTGCTGGAATGGTTGGACACTTGCTACCTCCTCACAGGTGATGACCGTAAGTTTCCGCCTCTGCTGGGCACTGGTGGCAATGAAGGAAGTGGAAGCTATGTTTCGGGTTTTGCACAACAAATTGTAGCTTGTGTCGCTGACAGGAAACACGATGCAGCCTTGTCAGCATCGTTGTTCGGCCACGTATTGCCCGATATAGCGATGAACCAGACTCCTGGGCATTTTTCACCGTCCGATGCTGGTGGATTAAACGCTTCAGTCGGTTTCGAAGACAATCGGGCTGGAGTTAATCCATGGGATTACATCCTTACTCTTGAGGGCACACTAGTTTTTGCCAGTGCAGCCGTACGGCGAAGTGCCAATGATCCCGCAGGGATTCTGAGCTACCCGTTCACAGTACATGCTGTTTGTGCTGGTGCGGGAAGTTATGCAAAAGGTGATGCAAGCAAGCCGAGGGGAGAGATGTGGTTGCCTCTGTGGCGGCAGCCTGCCAGCTATACCGAAACTCGCGCCTTGCTGGCCGAAGGCCGGGTGGCGCTGGGAAGGAAACCCGCACACGACGCTTTGGACTTTGTTCGTGCCGTGCATCATTTAGGAGGCTATCGTGGCATAGGTAGCTTCCAACGGTACGGGCTGTTAGAACGCAACGGCAGATCCTATTTTGCCACGCCTCTGTCGCGCGTGCAGGTCAGCGACGAACCCCAATCAAATCTTCTGGATGAACTCGACAAACATAATTGGCTTAATCGGTTCCGCAAATTTTGTCGTGGAGATAACACACCCAATCGCTTCTTGATGCTGTGCCGTCAGCTGGAAGATCGATTATTTGATCTGTCCGGCCACAAGCCTAACAAAGCCGAAATACAATCCTTAATCATACTGCTTGACGATATACACCAAGCGATGGCTACAAGCCAGAAAGTCCGCGAGGAAATCAATCCTGTTCCGCAATTATCCGAACATTGGGTGAACGAGGCGGATGATGGCACTCCCGAGTTTCGCATTGCCAAAGCTTTGGCCGGCTTGCATGGTGTTGGAGATCAGCCTTTGCCATTGCGCGCGCAACTTTTCCCGGTAGAGCGTAAGTTTTCTCAATGGATGACGCCTGATTCAAATGAAACTGTACGTTTCCATTCCGGCCAGAAAGCTCGCTTGATCGATACATTGTATTCACTGCTGGAGCGCCGACTGTGGCTTACAAATAAGCTGGGCATGAAAGACAAACCTCTAGCGAGTCCTGCTGGCGCCACCCTCGACGATATTGCCGCTTTTTTACAGGACGACTACATGGATAGACGCATCGCATCGCTCCTGCCAGGCCTGAGCCTTTGCGATATTCCGAAAGACACGGATCGCTCGGCAGGTGATGGAGCGCTGCCAGCGGCTTTCGGATTGATGAAACTGGCGCTTACGCCCAACCATATTCTCCAGAATCTGGGCTATCTCGGTGTAACAGACGAACTTCCCATTCCGACAGGAATGCTGGCTCAGCTTGGCGCAGGCAACCAGGGCAATAAGGCCGTGCAAATCGCATATCGGCGTCTGCGTGCATCTGGCTTAGCGCCATATTTTGCCAAGACCGGGATCGTTCCAACACTTGCTGGTATCAGAGCAGAACGTGCTACCGCAGCATTGTTAATTCCGTTGCGCTACGGCGCAACCGGCACACTTGCCCGCAACCTGTTAGAAGAACCCGAAACTGAGGCCAATATGGCCACCACTGTTTGATTCAAATTGATCCAAGGAGAAAAACTATGAGCCTCAATCTTTCCACTATCGACAATGCTCCCCGCCTCTTATTAGAGGCAAAACTTAAACCGTTACAGGGTACCCGTTTTCAACCCACCGGCTTCCCGGAAATTGGTGCCGCTCAGTACGATGGTCCTGACGGTACGCCCATGTTACTGGTGGAATCCGCCCAGAGCATGGCGAATCGCCTAGAAGTCGTCTGCTGGGACAAGGTTGCCGACGATTGGGTTGGACCACTCAAGGGGCTATCCGTCATCAAAGTCAATGACAAGGATGGTAAGCCACTGACGAATTCCGTGCTGGAAGCGCATCGGATTAATTCACCCTATATTCTCGAAGCAGTAGACAATGAGGGAAAGAAGACACCGGTGTTTGATGTTTTAAAATCTGAACTCGCTGCTTTGGATAAAGGTATTGTAGATCTGCGCAAATTAGCGTCTGTATTGCTCTACCTTGATATTAATGCTCTATTACATGGAGTGTTTCTTGCGAAAGGTGAACTTGCCGGCGGTCGGCTACGGTTACCACGTGCACTATCTGCTTTCATTGAAGCTAAGAACATAAAGGTAGCAGCGAGCGGCGGCGTGAAGAATGATATTGTCCAGCCGGGTAACCAGGGTGAGGGTAAGAGTGCCAAAGAAGGGTACGGCAATGTGCCTTTCTCTCGCGACGAATTTGTATCACCGGAAATCAGTGCCTACTTCAACCTTGATCTGGCACAACTACGGGGTTATGGCTTTGGCGACAACATTTACCAGCTCCTTATAGCGGTTGCGCTCTATAAAATCCAGGCCTTTCTGGATACAGGCTTGCGCCTGCGCACTGCCTGCGATCTCGAATGTGAGCGCATTGACATCAAGCGCCCACAAGGTTTCGATTTACCATCTCTGCAAGAACTTGTTGACGCATTGCCGACTTTGATAGACAAAGCCAAGAGCGAAGCTGGTTTCGAGCAAACTATTGTAAAATATACAGGTGGAGGCAAAGCAAAGAAAGGCAAGAAAGGTGATGACGAGAGCAGCGAGGACTAAACCATGCTAACACTCGCCTTCACTTTTCCTGCAGGACGCTACCACGCCACCCCATGGGACAGGCATGTCAACGAAGGCGCAGTTGCCTGGCCACCGGAACCCTGGCGCATACTGCGCGCCTTGATTGCAACCTGGCATCACAAGATCAAAGAAACCGGCAAGCATACGGAAGCAACACTACTAACCCTGATTGAATCGCTCACAGAAGAACTACCCGAATATTGCTTGCCAGCTGCCAGTCACAGTCACACGCGCCACTACATGCCCCAGTTTGCAGTGGATAAAACATCGCTCATATTTGATGCTTTCACAGCGGTCGAGAAGAATCAGCCGCTCACCGTTAGCTGGCCAAATTTGACATTACCGGATGAGCAGACTGCTTTACTTGATGATCTATTAGCCGTAATGGGCTATCTGGGTCGCGCAGAATCATGGGTGGAAGCAACGCGCATTGACGAACCGCATGAACCAAATTGCAGGCCGGGTAATGAAGCATTAGACACTGATACCGGCGAGCTAAAAGGCGAAGCTATCTCACTCTATACCGGTTTGCCGAAACTAGAGTATGAGGCCATCCGCGAACGCTTCCTCACCGACAAAAAAGCAATAAAGAAACTGGGGGCAACTCTACCGGACAATCTCCTGGATGCTCTTTCCATCGACACTGCTGATCTACGCAAACAAGGCTGGAACCAGCCACCCGCCGCGCAAAAGGTCACCTACCTACGGCCGGTCGATGCATTACGGCCAAAGCGAATGATACCTAAGGCGATAGCACCTTCGGCCACTACCGCACAATTTCTTGTTATCGGTAAACCTTTGCCACGGGCTGAAGACAGCCTGCGCATCGGTGAACTGTTGCGGCAGGCTGTCATGAGCCAGGCCAAAAGAAAATTTGGCGCGGATAACATTCCTGCCATATTTTCAGGACACGGTTTGGCGGAAGACAATCGCCACAGTCATGCCTTCTACCTGCCCTGGGACTCCAATGACAGTGGTTACATTGACAGATTACTGCTACACGTCCCTGCAAGCATGGACAGTGAACAGCGTCGGGTTGTGGAGAAACTCAACCGAATCTGGAGTCGTGATGGTGGTGAATGGCGACTGGTGCTGGAAAGCATTGGCAACGAAAATAGTAGCTCCTTGCTTACCCACTCGACCAAATGGCAATCCATCACGCCTTATCTACACCCCTGGCATTGCAAGAAAAACTATACTGTTGAAGATCAGATTCGTCGCGAATGCCGGGAGCGTGGATTCCCGGAACCAATCAAGCTAGAACGACTGGAATCAATCCGCATCAAAGGCCGTGAGCGCAAGCCTATCCATTTTAGTCGTTTTCGAAATAAACGCGGGTTAGCTCAGCCGGATCGCCAAGGCAGCTTTTGGCGTATATCTTTTTCCGAACCAGTCAGCGGTCCATTGGCATTGGGCTTTGGCTGTCATTTCGGACTAGGTCTTTTTAGACCAACTGAAAATGAAGTTTCCTGAGTTGGTCTAATTTCAAAAATCAACGATACACCTGACTTCTATGCCCAATACGCACAACCAGTATCACCAGTTCGCTATCTTCTATTGATGCGATGATTCGGTATTGACCTATGCGGTATTTCCAGAATTTGCCTAGCTCCGGTCCGTGTAACGGTTCGCCCAAAGCACGCGGGTTATCAAGTTTTATGATTCGTTCACGAAGAAAACGGATGATGCGGCGGCTTGCTTCAGGACCGACTTTCTTCAGGTCTTTTTCAGCACTGCTGACAAATTCAATCTTCCAGCCCAAGTCGGCGCTCCACGTCTTCCAGTGACAAACGTTCTTCCTCTACACGTGATGCCGCAAGATAATAATCCTCGAGGTCATCCAGATGCTCAAGGATCGCTTCACGGGCGTAATAGGTTTTACTGCGGCCAGTGCGCTTGGCAAGCTCGGCAAGCCGCTGCTCTATTTCCGGTGGGAGTCTTATGGCTAGCATGTTATTTCTCCATTTGCTATACAAGTATAACAACATGTCGGCCTGATAGCCTTAATATCTGCTGTGGAGCAGGCCTTGTTTTCAACTTTTCCGGAATTTTCGGGATACCCTGCTATTCTTTAGGAATATCAACAAGCTAAGGATTGCCCGTGAGCGAATCACAGGCCGAACTGGCGCTACCCTTCCCTGAGTTTTCCGGTGATCTGCCGCTGATCCCGGCGCGTATGGTCAATGAGTACCAATACTGCCCGCGCCTGGCCTATCTGGAATGGGTGCAAGGGGAGTGGGCGGATTCCGTCGATACGGTCGATGGCCGTTACCAGCACCGGCGTGTTGACAAGCCCGGTGGTGATTTGCCCGAGCCTGATGCAGACACAGCGGATGAGGAACCTTACCAGGCCCGCTCGATTACGTTGTCTTCCAACCGGCTCGGGCTCATCGCCAAAATCGATTTGATTGAGGGCGAAGGCAATAAAGTTGTACCGGTGGATTACAAACGCGGTAAACGCCCGCATGTGGCCAGGGGTGCTTATGATCCGGAACGCGTACAGGTGTGCGTGCAGGGTATGTTGCTGGAAGAGCACGGCTATGAATGTAATGAAGGCCTGCTTTATTTTGCGGCTTCAAAAGAACGCGTTCGTGTTGAATTTGATGACGAATTACGGGCAACAACACTGAATGCAATCAATGGTCTGCGCCTGATTGCGGCCGGTGGCCAATCACCCCCACCACTTGAAGATAGCCCCAAGTGTCCGCGCTGTTCCCTGGTGGGTATTTGCCTGCCGGATGAAGTAAATTTTCTGAACCGGTTTGGCCCCGAACCCCGGCCGTTGTTTGTGGGCCATCATGAAGCGCTGCCACTGTATGTGCAGGCACACAGTGCGTCAGTGAAAAAGCGTGGCGAGACGCTTGAAATTCTCATTGAGGACAAGAAAGTAAATACGGCAAGACTTGCCGAAGTGTCACAATTGGTGTTGATGGGCAATATCTATGTAACAACGCCAACGATGCATGAGCTGATGCGCCGGGAGATCCCGATCACCTGGCATTCTTATGGCGGCTGGTTTCTCGGACACAGCCATGGCGTGGGGCATAAAAATATCGAGCTGCGTGCCGCCCAGTATCGCGCCAGTTTCGATCCGCTAATTTGTTTGCGTATTGCACGCAGTCTGGTGAAAGCCAAGATACAAAACAGCCGTACCTTTATGCGCCGCAACTGGCGCGACGAAGAAACTGACAATACCCGGCTGATTGACAGCTTCAAACAGGATATTGATAGCAGCACCCGTGCCCGGGATTTACAAACCTTGCTCGGCGTCGAAGGCAATGCCGCGTCACGTTACTTTGGCAATTTTGACAAACTTATAAAAAAAGATAATGAAGACGCGGCTTCGTTAAAATTTGATTTTACGCAACGCAACCGTCGGCCGCCTACCGACCCGGTCAACGCCATGCTGTCTTATGCCTACAGTCTGTTGGTACGCACTTGGTCAGTCACGATATCAGCTGTCGGGCTGGATCCCTACTGTGGCTTTTATCATCAACCGCGTTATGGTCGGCCCGCGCTGGCACTGGATTTAATGGAACCGTTTCGGCCGATTATTGCGGATTCCAGTGTTATCATGGCAATCAATAATGGCGAAGTCCGGCCCAGTGATTTCATATCCGTTGCCGGCAGCGTGTCGTTAACCAACGATGGCCGTAAACGCTTTATCGCCGGCTTTGAAAGACGCTTGAGCCAAGAAGTGACACATCCTTTATTCGGATACAAAGTCAGCTATCGACGCTTGCTGGAAATACAGGCGCGGTTGCTCGGTCGTTTTCTGCTTGGCGAGATTCCTGACTACCCCAATTTTATAACGCGGTGACAAAATGGACGAACATCTTTATATCGTGACCTATGACATCAGCGATACCAAGCGCTGGCGTGCCGTATTCAAGCTAATGAAAGGTTATGGTGAATGGCTACAACTTTCCGTATTTCAATGTCGGCTGAGCCGCAAACGGCATGCGGAATTACTCGCAACACTCGATGAAATCATTCACCATAAGGCTGATCATGTATTGATGCTGGACATCGGGCCAGCGGAGTCTGTAGATCCGCGTGTGGTCAGTCTAGGCAAGAGTTTCAACGCGGTTGAACGGGAGGCTATAGTGGTTTAATTTTGCCCAGAGGTCGCGAGCACTCCGATATTACGTATTTTACCGGGGAGCGCTCGTAGAATTTTTGTTCTTTAAAAATTAAAGCGTTATATTACTATCTTGGCTCTCAACCTGAGATGAGAATACTATGCAAATCAGAAAATCGACAGTGCTCGCAATAACGTGCTGGAAAGCTTGTCCGGTACAGCTCAGCAAGGGAGCTGTTTTCCGCAGCGTTACGCTGCGGCCTCATTGAAGCACCTTGACCTGTCGGAGTT
>JBBDSJ010000130.1:18207-26970 GCA_040905025.1 Gammaproteobacteria bacterium | reverse complement strand
GTTTTCCGCAGCGTTACGCTGCGGCCTCATTGAAGCACCTTGACCTGTCGGAGTTGATGCATCGAAATAATGTTTTCCGCAGCGTTACGCTGCGGCCTCATTGAAGCAGCTCAGCCATGCACTGAGGGTGATCCCGGCACGTGGTTTTCCGCAGCGTTACGCTGCGGCCTCATTGAAGCAATGTTCGTCATCCCCCATGGCCACCAGCCCCGGTTGTTTTCCGCAGCGTTACGCTGCGGCCTCATTGAAGCAGACGAGGCCCAACAAGCAGAAACAGAGGGATACCAGTTTTCCGCAGCGTTACGCTGCGGCCTCATTGAAGCGGTTTCAGCTATTTAACACTTTAGGGAGATGTTGCAGTTTTCCGCAGCGTTACGCTGCGGCCTCATTGAAGCGCGCTTGATCACCCTCTTCGGAAGTTTCCGTGGTGGGTTTTCCGCAGCGTTACGCTGCGGCCTCATTGAAGCAATCAGACCAACCGCAATGATAAGCGCGGTAATAGTCGTTTTCCGCAGCGTTACGCTGCGGCCTCATTGAAGCGTTAGTAATGTAGTTAGTTTGTCATCTAGCTCGAGGTTTTCCGCAGCGTTACGCTGCGGCCTCATTGAAGCGATTCAAGGTTAAATTCGGAATCATCCAGCACATCAGTTTTCCGCAGCGTTACGCTGCGGCCTCATTGAAGCGAATAACTTCCGTCGTTCGGAATGATATTTGAGTTCGCGTTTTCCGCAGCGTTACGCTGCGGCCTCATTGAAGCAGTTCAGACGCCGTTTAGGTCTGGCGGCGAATGGCAGGTTTTCCGCAGCGTTACGCTGCGGCCTCATTGAAGCCCGAAGTCATTGCGAGACAGCTGTTTTAGGCAGCTCGTTTTCCGCAGCGTTACGCTGCGGCCTCATTGAAGCGGAAACCACCCGCCACGGACAGCATCCAGACCGGCGTTTTCCGCAGCGTTACGCTGCGGCCTCATTGAAGCAGCACCGCAGAACGCGAGGTGATTAAATCATCCGAGGTTTTCCGCAGCGTTACGCTGCGGCCTCATTGAAGCCATCACTTTCAGGTAAACGCGGCACATGGTTCTGCCAGTTTTCCGCAGCGTTACGCTGCGGCCTCATTGAAGCACTGCGCGCATGTCAATGTTATGACGCAGGCGGTAGTGTTTTCCGCAGCGTTACGCTGCGGCCTCATTGAAGCAGCAATATGAGTATGCGAAGCAGCAAGGTTATTCCGGTTTTCCGCAGCGTTACGCTGCGGCCTCATTGAAGCATTCAGTGGCACCTTCAGGCCAGTCAGCAGGCGCACGTTTTCCGCAGCGTTACGCTGCGGCCTCATTGAAGCATGGTCCCGGAATTCACGACCGGATACATTGGTCCAATGTTTTCCGCAGCGTTACGCTGCGGCCTCATTGAAGCGACTTACCCTGCTTTCTCATAACCTGTTTTACCCTGTTTTCCGCAGCGTTACGCTGCGGCCTCATTGAAGCGTAAGCCACGCCGCAATCTGACTCCCATACATCACAGTTTTCCGCAGCGTTACGCTGCGGCCTCATTGAAGCTCAACAAATGAAGAGGCCGCGTAGTTGTACATTCGCGTTTTCCGCAGCGTTACGCTGCGGCCTCATTGAAACCAAACGAAGATACTTTGGGCCGCAGGCCAAATCTTTGGCGGATGTGCCAGCGATCTTATCGGAATGATTGAAAAGATTTTGATTTTTGAGAAGGGTCGAATTCGGTTCGAAAATATTGAAGGCGGCATTCATACCAGCAGTAAAGAAACAAACCAAATAATCCGAAAATATTTGCTCTTCATATTCGCCTGCTAAAGCAGGCTCCTACCAATACTATCCTGGCCCGATCGCATTATGGCTATTTAAGCTGGGTTCTAGAACAAACTCATCTGTTGCTTGTTTTTTTCTGGCGGCATGAACTGACTGCAATCAAGTTTTACTGCATTCTTGTTCAATGCCAGTTTCTGGCAGGTTTTCCGAAACCGGTTTTTAATCAACTCGGCAAACACGCCCTGCCCCTGCATACGACTGCCAAATTCGGAATCATTATCACGGCCGTCACGGATTTGATTGACCAGGCTCATCACATGCCGGGCGCGATCCGGATAGTGTGCATCCAGCCATTCGCGGAATAATGTTTTCACTTCCACCGGTAACCGCAGCATCACGTAACCGGCTTGCTGAACGCCTGCTGCGCTTGCGGCTTCCAGCACCTGTTCCAGCTCCATATCATTAATCGCCGGTATCACCGGTGCAAACATCACGCCGGTCGGGATCCCGACCGCATTCAGACGCCGCAGGGTTTGCAAGCGTTTTGCCGGCGCTGTCGCCCGGGGTTCCAGTGTGCGGGTAACATTGTGATCCAGCGTCGTGATTGATATGAATACCTTGACCAGTTTTTTTGCTGCCATATCGGCGAGCAAATCGATATCGCGTTCTACGCGTGCGGATTTGGTCACAATGGTGCATGGATGGTTGCATTCATTCAGGACTTCAAGTATCTGGCGTGTTATCTGCCAGTCACGCTCAATCGGTTGATACGGATCGGTATTTGCGCCCAGTGCTATCGGTGAACACTCATAGCCTGACCGTGTGAGTTCCTTGCGCAGCAGCTCGGCGGCATCAGGTTTGGCAAACAGGCGGCTTTCAAAGTCCAGTCCCGGTGACAAATCCATATAGGCATGCGCCGGCCTTGCATAACAATATATGCACCCGTGTTCACAGCCCCTGTAGGGATTGATGGATTGTGTGAATGGAATATCCGGTGACTGATTGCGCGAAATAATGCTTTTACTGTGTTCAACCGTCACCGTGGTACGCAGCGGCGGCATATCCGGTTCGGACCAGCCATCAGCATACGGTTCCCGCGTTTGCGGCAAATAGCGGGCGTCCGGCTGGCTGACTGCGCCACGGCCTTTGCGAACATTATTCGTCTGTGGCTGGAAGGTTTGTTCCGGTCTGGTCATGCCCTGGTGCAAATGCCCTTAATGTAAACGCAGCGCACGTGCACGCAGCTCGGCGCCCTTGCTGGCAAACTGCGCACTGCGATGCGGTGTCTGCGCGAGCAGACTCAGGCGTTCGAAATCATCGCTGGCTGCGCGAAAGCAGTTCAACCGTTCATGCAGTTCCGCGCGTGCTTCCAGTTCACTTACCGCATCGGGTGTAATGGCCAGCATCAGATTCAGTATCCTCAAGCTGCGTTCCTTGTCATTACGGTCATGATAAATCTGTTTCAGATTGCGCAACATTCGCAACAGTATTGCTTCCGGCGTAGCGGGCTGTAGCAATGCTTCCAGATCGAAATTCATCTGCTGCGCTTTTGCCGTGACATGCTCCAGTCGCCGCCACAGGTCGGCTTCATCCAGGGATATGCCGCCGGCAAACGGATCCAGCACGATCAAGCCCGAATCTGTCTCCAGGCTCACCAGAAAATGCCCCGGGAACGAGATGCCCGAGATACTCAGCCCGAGTCGCTGGCCGATTTCCATGTACAACAACGACAATGTAATCGGTATGCCGAGCCGCAATTCCAGCACGTCATTGAAATAGCTGTTTTGAGGGTTCTGGAAGTCATCCAGATTGCCTTCAAAGCGCAGATCCGTGAACAGGTATTCATTAATCTGGCCGAGCAATTGTGGCGTCGTGCACGGGGTTGGCAATCGCCCGGCAATGACCAGCGCGATATCGTCCAGTTGGCGCAGATAGTCCTCAATGACCAGGTCCGGATATTCAGTCCGGGCGATTAATAATGCTGCCTCGGCCAGATTGAGCGGCTCATCACAGTTGAGCAGACGGGTAAATTCAGGGGAAACAACGGCTTCCGGGCCGGGCTTGTGCTTTGTTGTGGTCATGGTGCTTTACCCCCGGATATAGGCCACAGAGCAGCTACGGATTTTAGTCTGTGAACCGGCGTCTGAACTTGTCTGTTCAGGCCACATCTGATTCAGTGTAGACGTTTGCAAGAAAATGTCCTATTATTGCATTGCATCATAAATTTTTCTCGAACGGTATCAATGAATAACCGTCTTTTTTACACCTTATTTCGTAGCAGCCCGGTCCTTTGAGCACCAGCGCACTTGCATTGCAGGCCATCATTTTTGATGTTGATGGCACCTTGGCCGATACCGAAAATTATCATCGTCAGGCATTCAATGATGCCTTTGGTGAATTTGATCTGGACTGGCACTGGAGTGCTGCGGACTATGTCAGTTTGCTTGCTATTTCCGGTGGTCGTGAGCGTATTCGTGAATACGCCAGCAAGCACCTGAAACCGAAACTCTCAGCTACTGCCACTCGTGATCTTGCGCTGCGCATGCATCAACGTAAATCAGAAATTTACCGCGAAAAACTGGTTGCAGGTCATATCGGTTTTCGTGATGGCGTTATGCGACTCATCAATGAAGCCCGCCACAGACGCCTGCATCTGGCTATTGCCACCAGCACCTCGAGTCCAAATGTAGATACCCTGTTACACAATGCACTCGGTGTGCCTCCGGAAAGCATTTTTGAAGCCATTGTCACCAGCGATATCGTTGTCGACAAGAAACCTTCACCTGCCGTTTATCAGTATGCACTGGCTGAACTGGGCCTGGCGCCGGATGAGTGTATCGCCATCGAGGACACCGCCAATGGTAATCGTGCCGCCCGTGCTGCAGGTCTGAAAACCATCATTACCACCCACCAATTCACCGAACATCATGATTTCAGTGGTGCTTCACTGGTCGTTGATCAACTCGGCGGCCCGCAACAGCCTTTCACCGTACGACAAGGCAATGCCCATGGTGCCCGCTATGTGGATATTGATTTGCTTGAAATATTACTGACCGGTGAACACTACCAAACGCAGCAGTCCCAACCGGCTGCCGACCTGCTCATCATGGCCAAATAAGAATTTCCTGCCCTCGATTTTCTGGCACAACACCCCCTACCAGTAGTACCGATGTCCAAAGCCGTAATGAAACCGTGCCCGTGAATGATACGGATAATAAAACCCGTAATGGGGATAAAAACCATAGGGACTGCCGTAGTAACCACCGTAATTATGCTGGTTAGCCACATATTCCGGCCACAGATGATAACTTTCTGCCTTGATCAACGGATAGGTGTAGGGATGTTCGCCAATCGGCCGCACAATCCGGCTTTCAACAGTACCGTAAACGGTCAATTCACGATCTTCGGCATAAATTTGTGGATCGACGAATCCTGATATCCGCGCCAGAAAGCGGCCATAGGATTTATCGCTCTGGCGCGGCCGGCCAGTACTGCCTAAATCAGCTGTGACCACTTCAATCCAGGTCTCATTTTCTTTATTCTCAACAGCAGCAATAGTGCCACCCCAGCGTACAGACCGGCTCTGATAGGGTTCGATATTGCTGCGCACCTGCTTAACGCTGGGGTTGTCAGCAGGCGTTTCGCTGATTTGACGCGGAATATTGCTGGCGCAACCGGCCAGTAACAGCAAACTCAGCAATGATAGCGATAGACGGCCAGAATGATTGAAAAGCGACATGGTGTGTACCCCGGAGGATGTCATAGTAATATTGCATTATAAGACTGCAAATATTTGCAGTTGTTCAG
Source organism: Gammaproteobacteria bacterium (assembly GCA_040905025.1). GTDB lineage: Bacteria > Pseudomonadota > Gammaproteobacteria > Methylohalomonadales > Methylohalomonadaceae > JBBDSJ01. The sequence goes on along the minus strand of JBBDSJ010000130.1, from coordinate 21,389 downwards.
CCAGCAGGAAACTATCCCGATGACCCTGACAGAATTACGCTACATCGCCGCCGTTGCGCGGGAATTGCACTTTGGCCATGCTGCCGAAAGCTGCCACGTCAGTCAGCCCACCCTGAGTGTTGCCATCAAGAAGCTGGAAGAAGAACTGGGGGTAAAACTGTTCGAACGGCGCCAGCACGATGTCAGTATTACCCCGATTGGCGAGCGCGTCATTGCCCAGGCACGGGTGGTACTGGAAGAAGCGGAAACTATAAAACACATTGCCCGGGAAGGCCTGGACGATTTGAAGGGCCAGCTGCGACTGGGCGTGATTTACACTATCGGCCCATACCTGTTGCCAAAACTCATTCCGCTGCTGCATAAACGCGCACCGGAGCTGACATTGCTCATCGAGGAACATTTTACCGAACAACTCAGTGAAAAGCTGCGCAGCGGTGAGCTGGATTTGATCATCGTATCATTGCCATTCAGTGTAACCAGTCTGGAAACACAGCCGCTTTATCGTGAACCGTTTGTGGTCACCCTGCCCAGTAAACATCCACTGACCAGACATAAAGCCATCCAGGCGAATCAACTGAATAATGAAACATTGCTGCTGCTGCGCGCCGGCAACTGCTTTCGCGAACAGGTCATGGATGTTTGCCCGAATTGTGTCCGCCACAGCACTTCTGCCGGCGGCGAGATTCAGCGAACACTGGAGAGCAGTTCGATTGAAACTATCCGCCATATGGTCGGATCCGGTGCCGGCGTCACCGTATTACCATGTACTTCTGCCAGTAACGGCAACAATCTGGAAGGACTGCTGGAGTTCCGGCCATTCGCCGAACCGCAACCGTATCGTGATGTCACGCTGGCTTACCGCAAAACATTCCCGCGCATGCGCCTGATCGAGCTGATTGCGGCTGCAGTTGCCGACTGCAAACTGCCCGGTGTTACTTCACTCCGGAAGAGCAAGTAGCGCAGTATTCAGTTGCGTTGGAAGTGGTCTCAAAACAGAATTTCTCTTCTCCTGCGGGAAGGAGATAACGCCATATCGGGAAATTTAATCCCTTAATTCAGGTGTTGTAGTTTATCCCCATCCCAACCTTCCCCCAGGAAGGGGGAAGGCACAACATGCTGAGTCACTAGTTGATTACAAGGAATGCCGCAGAATTCCCGCGTAATATTCGCAGCAGCAAGGGCCCCTGCTGACCATCAACCAGTTGCAGAAAATCATTCATGCCTCTGATTGGCTGACGATTCACGGAAGTAATCACGTCACCTTCGCGCAGACCACTCGCCCAGGCGCGGCTGTCACGTTCCAGTGCCGTCACACGCACACCCATGACGTTGCCGAAACGGGGATGCTCTTCGTCCAGTTCTTCCAGTGTTATGCCCTGCAACAATTCATTACGTATACCTGTGCTTGCCACGGATTCGTCCGTCTCGACAGTTTCCAGGCTGTATTGGCGACTTTTACCGTCACGCAGGATCTCGAGCTGAAATTCTTCCCCCACCCGCAGTAAACCTATGGCGTTTCGCAACTGCCCGGCATTCTCTACCCGCCGGTCGTTCATGCCTAAAACGACATCACCGGATTTGAGACCGGCTTTACTGGCGGGTGAATCATCCAGCACATCAACGATAACTGCACCCCCGGACTGGTTCTGCTCATCAATACCAAAAGCTTCTGCCAAAGGCGGTGTCAGGTCCTGTACCTGCACACCGATGAATGCACGTTTGACCTCGCCGTATTCGAGCAGCTGTTCCATAACCTGCATGGCCAGATTGATCGGGATGGCAAAGCCAATGCCGATATTGCCACCGGCCTGTGAAAAGATCGCCGTGTTGATACCGACCAGTTCACCATTCAGGTTCACCAGTGCACCACCGGAGTTGCCGGGATTAATGGACGCATCGGTCTGGATAAAATCTTCATAGCCCAGAATGCTCAGGCCACTGCGCGCCAGTGCGCTGACAATGCCCGAAGTTACGGTCTGGCCAAGACCAAACGGATTGCCGATGGCAACGACAAAGTCACCCACCTGCAGGTCATCGGAATCAGCCATCTTGATAGCGTCAAGATCTTCCGCCGGTATCTTGATGACAGCCACATCGGTTTCCGGGTCAGTCCCCTGCAGTTCCGCTGCAAATTCGCGGCCATCACGCAGTGTAACGGTGATCTCGTCGGCATTGGCAATCACATGATTATTGGTCAGTACCAGACCTTCTTCTGCATCGACGATCACGCCGGACCCCAGACTCTGGGTTTTGCGTTCACGCGGCATGCTCGGTATATCAAAGAAACGCCGGAAAAAGGGGTCATTGAACAATGGATTCTGCTGCATTCTGACTGTGCCCTTGGTGGAAATATTCACCACCGAGGGCGTCGTCTTGTTCAGCATCGGTGCCAAACTTGGCAGCGGTTCGCCATCAGCTTTTATCGGCAATGCTGCACTCACACCAACAGCTTGCAGCGATAGCAATATCCAAAGGGACAAATGTGCAAAAATTGATCGGCTCATTAGTTAATTCCCACCTGTAAGGCTCGGACTGAAATTGAAAAGACAACGAACAGCGGAGGTAATGTCAGGACTATTGCCTCCACGTCGCAAAATCTGGAATTTAGTGGTTCGGGGAGCCGGAAAAGTTCAGCCACGGTGCGTCTGGAACATAAACGGGCGGATGGGCATATCCGCCCGTTTAACTGCAGCAGGTTATCAGGACTGTACAGTAATCTTGCGTGGCTGTACCTGTGCCTGTTTTGGTAACACGATTTCCAGTACGCCGTTTTTGCCACGTGCCTCAATGCGCTCGGCATCGGCAGTATCCGGCAAGCTGAAGCGCCGATAGAAGGATCCATAGGAACGCTCTACCCGGCGATAGCTGTCGGTATTCTCTTCCTTGCTGAACTGGCGCTCACCTTTCAGGGTCAGCACACCGTTTTCCATCGTAATTTCGATGTCGGCCGGATCGACTCCCGGCAAGTCTGCAAGAATCACAAAGCGATCGGTCTCTTCACGGATATCCACGGCCGGGCGCCAGTGACTGGTCACAACATTGGACTGATCCGGCTCGGCCCCGTCATTGGCAACAGCCTCCTGATAACCGAGATTGTTCAACTCATTCTGAAATTGCCGCAGCAGGCTCCACGGCTCGTAACGTAGCATGGCCATTTTGCACCTCCGTACGTGCTGATTAGG
>JBBDSJ010000130.1:1805-18107 GCA_040905025.1 Gammaproteobacteria bacterium | reverse complement strand
TCCACGGCTCGTAACGTAGCATGGCCATTTTGCACCTCCGTACGTGCTGATTAGGGTCGGCTTACTCCAATCAAATGGGGCAGGGGCAATCAAATTTCAAGACTGCCGGACGAAGATTATTTGCTATGGACTGCAGGAGTCGGAACCCCTGGCCCGCAACGTCAAAACTAGAAGCGGTGTGCGGTCGTCGTCATGATTTTGGCCATGCCGCGCATTATCCAGCGCAACGCGGCTGGCAATATGACGCCACCGGCTTCCAGTGCCTGACGGCCATGCCGGGCTTCATCCAGTTGCATCTGTTCGACAATTGCCCGGCTGCGGCGGTCAATTGCCGGCAACCGCTGGCGGTGGCCTTCCAGATGCTGTTCTACCTGGCGCTCGGTTTCGGCGACAAAACCCAGGCTCCAGCGATCCCCGGCCAGCCCGGCCAATGCCCCCAACGCCATTGAGCCGCCACACCAAAGCGGGTTTAAATGACTGGTATGATCCTGTAATTCCACCAAACGCTGTTCGCACCAGGCAAGATGATCGGCTTCCTCGGCAGCGGCGGCATACAGATGCTGACGCAGTTTATCGGTACGTGCAGTCCAGGCCTGACCGTGATACAACGCCTGCGCACAAACCTCGCCGGCATGATTTACCCGCATCAGGGCCCCTGACCGGGTTCGTTCGGACTCATTGAGCTGTGCTGCGGGCAGATCGGCGGCGGGATTGGCCCGGGTCGGCGCAGTCGCGGGCTGCTCCGGGGCCAATGGCTGCTGTAACCGCATGATGCAGTTATCAAAAGCAGAAAAATGTCGGCGCAAAACTGGCATGACGGTATACGGGTTAATCGTTGCTGAAAGAGTGTGATTCAGACTATTCTAGCGCGGCTTCAGCCGGCCTGCATAAAGGCACCTTATAGCGGCCACACAGGTTGACAGCAACGGCCGCAAAGCCTTACTATTCGCCCCCTTTAGCGACCCGATAACCTGTTGAATAAGCAATGAAAACCTACACCGCCAAACCTGCTGAGCTGCGCCGCGACTGGTATGTCGTTGATGCCAATGGCAAAACACTGGGCCGTCTGGCCAGTGAAATCGCCAAGCGCCTGCGTGGCAAGCATAAACCTGTCTATACCCCGAATATCGATACCGGCGATTATATCGTCGTTGTCAATGCTGGCGGTGTCAAAGTCACTGGCCGCAAGACCACTGATAAACTGTATTACCGTCACTCCGGTTATCCGGGCGGTCTGAAAACCACCAGTTTTGACAAACTCGTGGCCGACAAGCCGGAACGTGTAATCGAACTCGCGGTAAAAGGCATGCTGCCGAAAGGCCCGCTGGGTCGTGCCATGTTTCGCAAGCTGAAAGTGTATGCCGGTGCGGACCACCAGCACAGCGCACAACAGCCGCAGCCGCTTGAAATCTAATTTCCTGAACCGGAACCCATTCCATGACTGAACAGTTTTATAGCACCGGTCGCCGCAAGAGCTCATCAGCACGTGTTTTTCTGCGTCGCGGCAATGGCCAGATTACTATCAACAAGCGTCCGCTGGACGTTTATTTTGGCCGCGAAACCGGTCGCATGCTGGTACGCCAGCCGCTGGAACTGGTCGAACTGACTGATCAGTTTGATATCGATATTACCGTCAGCGGTGGCGGCATTTCCGGCCAGGCCGGCGCCATCCGTCACGGCATTACCCGCGCCCTGGTGCTGTATGACAACACACTGTTGTCACCGCTGCGCCGGGCTGGTTTTGTCACCCGCGATTCCCGCGAAGTTGAACGCAAGAAGATTGGCCTGCACAAAGCCCGTAAGCGTCCGCAATACAGCAAGCGTTAACACGGCAGTAAAAAGTCCAAAGTACAAAGTACAAAGTGAAAAGACGGGCATGGATGCCTTTGAAAATCTGGATGTCTGGAAACGCAGCGTCGCACTTGCAGTCAATATCTACCGGGCGCTGATTTCCTGCCGGGATCATGCCCTGAAAGACCAGATGACTCGTGCAGCGATTTCGATATCCTCGAATATCGCTGAAGGCTTCGAACGAAATTCCAGCAGGCAATTCTCTCATTACCTGGCCATTGCCAAAGGTTCTTGTGGTGAATTGAGATCACAGTTAACAATTTGCCAGCAGCTTGAAATTATCAATAACACGGATGCAAATCGGCTGATTCAGGAATGCCGGGGAATTTCCATGATGCTGCAAGGGCTCATCAAGTATTGCCGACGCCGGACTGAAAGTTGACAGCAATACTCGCCAGCTTTTAACTTTAGACTTGTCACTTTTAACTTGTCATTGGGGGATCGTCTAACGGTAGGACTACGGACTCTGACTCCGTCAGTAGAGGTTCGAATCCTCTTCCCCCAGCCATTTAAAAACAACCCGCCCACTGGCGGGTTTTTAATTTATGGAAACAAGAATTCGAACCTCCACAACAACAAACCGGTTCGACCGATCCGCGCAAGCGGATCGGAACAGCGGCGCAAAGTGCCGCTGGCCCGAAGGGCGAGAGCCGCAAGGCCGGAGTAATCCTCTTCCCCCAGCCATTGACTGCATCAAAAAAGCCCGCAATAAATATTGTGGGCTTTTTTTATTTAAGGAAGCTCTGATTAATCCATCCATGAATTATCAGAGCATCGACGCAATTTCTTCTTTCGCAAAGGCAATACGGCTGGCCGGGTCGCGCAATTTTGCCGCATGTTTTTTGATGTGTTCAAGCCGGTGCAGCAAACCACGGCGATTGGCAATCTGGATATTCAGGCCGGGGCGCGCATTCAGTTCCAGAATCATCGGACCTTCATCTTTATCCAGCACCAGATCAACCCCGAAGTAACCCAGTCCGATCAGTTCATGACAGCGTGTCGATATTTCCAGTAATTCATCCCAGTGAGGCACCTGTATATCAGTGATCGGATAGTGTGTATCGGGATGCCGATCAATGACATTGTTGTGCCAGACAGCGGTCATGGTTTTACCAGTGGCAATATCAATGCCGGCACCGATAGCTCCCTGATGCAGATTGGCCTTGCCATCGGAAGCGCGGGTTGGCAAACGCACCATCGCCATTACCGGGACGCCGAGAAAAATAATAATACGGATATCCGGCACACCCTGGAAACTGATCTTTTCAAACACCGGATCAAATATTACCCGTGACTCGACAATTGCCTTGTCATTGTGTCCACCAAGACTGTACAAACCGCTGAGCGTACTCGAAACATGATGGGCCATTTCCTGTTCCGACATCAGGTTGCCACTGGCCTTGCGATACATTCCACCTACCCGGCCGGTAACCACAATAATGCCATCACCACCGGTGCCTTGTGCCGGCTTGATAACAAAATCATCATACTTGGATAAAAACGCGGTCAGTTCCGAGATCTGGTGTTCAATTTCAACAACACCATATAATTCCGGCACCCGCAGACCGGCCTGCAGCATAATCTCTTTTGTACGCAGCTTGTCGTCCACCAACGGATACAAACGGCGCGGATTGTAAGCGAGCGTATATTCGCAATTGCGTGCATTGATCGCCAGCACACCGGCTTCCCTGAGTTTCCGCGCTGTCGCCAGTAAAGACCTCATTTGACCGGATCCAGCAGTGCCTTGAAACGGCTCAATTCAAGCAAACGGTAACCGGTATAGCGGCCCAGTAACAGTGTTGCCGCCAGCAGTATCAACAACAATTCCGGGAATACCGTGAACAGATGCGAAACGTGGCTGTTGCTCATTAACAGATATGCCAGCGCAGCGCAAAGCAGACTGCCAAGACCCTGCTTGATTGCATCATTGGCACCACGCTCATCCCAGACAATTGACATGCGCTCAATCGTCATTGTGATAATGACCATCGGGAACAACGCTATCGACAGGCCCGATTCGATACCGAAATGATTGGTGATTATGCTTATTATCATCATCAGCAACACAACGATGGTCAATACAGCCGTCAACCTCGGCACAAGCAACAGTTTCAGCCGGTCAAGCGCAAAGCGGATACTCAAACCCAGCGTGACAACAATACAGAACAGGGTAATGCCCCAGAGCAACTGGGTTTCACGGAATGATAATGCTATCAATACCGGCATGAATGTACCGAAGGTCTTGATGCCAATAACATTACGCATAATGACAAGCAAGAATGCGCCAATCGGGATCAGCAGCAAAATCTTGTAAACATTCTGGGTGGCAAGCGGCAGGCTGGAAAGCGACATACCTTCAAGCACCGGGCTCAGGTAATGCCGACGTGCGGCCGCGGCTTCGACAGCTTCCAGCTCGAGCTTTTGCAGGGAAATCCTGGTTTGCACATTTTCGGCACCGTCGATACTGACGAGCGAATCATCGCCACGCCAAAATACCAGGTAATTGTCCGCAACACCTGTCTGGCCGGTTACGGGATCAAATGGCCGCCAGTTCTTTTCATCAAAAACTTCCAGCCATGGTTCCAGTGGTGCATCACCACGCCGCTCAACCATATAAAGACCATGCATCATACGGGCGGGAACATAGGCAAGAGCAAGCAAGCGGGCAGTGATTCTTATGCGGTTCTCGACGGATGTATCGCCCTTCAACAGCAGTGCAATATCATCATCCGCGGGATCATTGGCACGCTTCACCAGTTGCGCAACCAGCGTATCAAGATCCGCCGATTGCTGTTGCGCTGACTGCAGAATATTTTTGGCCACTTCAAATTCCGCACCCTGGAACTCATGATCCATGACCTCAGGCATCACCCGGACCGTGTCACCACCGCTGCCACTGTCAAATTGTTCTGCTGTGGTACGGTAATAAAGCGCCTGCGAACCGTTGGCAGTACGCACTGACCAGATGGCACGCCGGTTACCATTCTCGCGAACCGTCGACAGGCCAAACCCGCGTGAAATGAAGTTTTCATCAAGCAAGGTAAACTTGCGGTTATTACCGGGAACATACAGCCCTACCTTGATGGGCTCATTCGCTGCATTAAAGCTGAGCTTGACTTCAACCTGCCAGATATCTGCAGATGTACCCGGCACTAACGGGTAACCCATGTACATCCATTTATAGCCAAAGAAAAGACTACCGATAATAGTCAGAACTCCGGCCAGCCAATAAAGTGGTGTCTTACTCATTTTTTGTCGTCAACTTTGCATTTGGCAGGATAAGAGTAAGTAGTGGAGGGATCGATTAACACATCCTTTTCCATAAAAGCGCGCCCTATCAGCATACCTGTGATAAATTTTGACCGATCAACCAGATTAACCTCGACTTCTTTATAAAGTGTACCAAGACAGATACCCATCCTGACAACCGGACGCCGATCAGACGGGCCTTCATGTTGTTTTATTTTTACGAATCGCTCGACTTCGAGTTCCAGCGTGTCTTCATCACCATCCAGATTATTGATTGTAAAACGCACCCAGTCATCGCCGTCGCGCTTGATTTCCTTGATACTGGTTGCATTGATGGAAGATGTTTTCGCGCCACTGTCCAGCTTGGCACGAAACAGCATTTCGGAGGGATAGACCCTGACTTTCTCTTTCCAGCCGTAAATTTGTTGAGTATCTGGAATATCATTTACACATGCAGCCGCAATAACGCTGCCCGCCATCCAGAAACATACTGCGTAACCGATCATTTTTGACAAATACATACTGCACCTGAATTAAAATTAGAGGAATGGTATCAGGACGCCAACAGTGGAAATTCAGTCCATCCATCAAATTGAACTTGACGACTGATTTTCAAAACAGGGGGATTGGAAATCCAGGCCTGCACCAGCGAAAGGAAAGCGTCTGATTGGGCTGGAATTGTACTCTATAACAGACCGGCCAGAAGTGTCGCAATTCCCAAAAAACTGAAAAAACCGGCAACATCTGTGACAGTTGTCAGGAAAATTGATGACGCTGTGGCCGGATCCTGGCCGAATCTGGTAAGCAAAATCGGTATTGCGGCCCCGGTTACCCCGGCAATCACCAGGGATATGATCATTGACAAGCTCAGAATAATGGCTATGCCGACAGAACCACTCCAGATGCCAGCGCATACGGCCGCTGTAATGGCAACCGCTATACCATTTAGCAAACCGACATTAAATTCTTTCATAACAATTCTTTTCCAGTCGCGGATACGGGCTTCACGCAAAGCCAGACCACGCATGGTGACTGCGAGTGCCTGGGCACCGGCGTTACCAGACTGGCCGGCAACAACCGGTAAAAGCACAGCCAATGCAGTATACGCCGCAATAGTATCTTCAAAAATTCCGACAACCGCCGCCGCCATAAATGCAGTCACCAGGTTTATATGCAGCCAGGGCAAACGTTTGCACACGGTAAAGCCGACACTGGAAAAAGCTCTCTCATCCTTGCTGACACCGACCATGGTCTGGATATCAGCACTGGATTCCTCGCGTGCGGCATCCATCAACGCGTGATAACGCACCACACCTATAAGCCTTTCGCCAAAATCAACTACTGCCAGATCGGTCAACCGGTAACGGTCCAGGATTTCGACAATTTCTTCCTTGGTAGTCAACTCGGAAACCAGTGCCGGAATTTTACGTACCAGCTTGATCAAGCGATCATTGCCATCGGCCAGTGCCAGATCCTGAATTTCCACCATACCCACCAGATGTTGGTCATCATCAACCACAAAAACCACGCGAAAACCCCGGCGTTGCTGGGCACGGAGACGGGCCAATGCAGCGCTGACAATCATTTCGGGATGGAAATAAATAACATTGGTATCCATCAAAGCACCGGCGCTATCCGGTGGGTACGCAAGTGCCTTGCCAATATCTTCGGCAATTTCCGGTTTGACGCCTGCCAGCAGATCATTAATTAATGCCGGTTCCTGCCCGCGCAACAACAAGGCCGCACGACCCGGCTCAATCTTGTCCATGACTTCAATTGCCTGCGCCAGAGGCATCTCGCGCAATATCCGCTTGCCAATTTCCGGGGAAAATCGCTGCCATATATTGATGGTATCAGCGACCGGCAATTCGCCCAGTATCCGGGCAGCCTCTACAGCCTCAAGCTCTTCCAGCCGTGACGTTGCCTCGGCCGGATAGCGGCCAATCATCTGCTGATGCAATTCCAGCACAGCCTGACTGTGATCATGACTCATCCGTATTCTCCTGCCTGGATTGAGTAACAGTGGACGGCGGCACTGCGGCTATTGGCGCTGCGCCGCTGAATATTCCGGCCCAGGCACTCCACAGCACTTCGCTAAGCGCCAGTGCTGTTTCACCGAGCCCGGCATCCTGACTTTTATCGTGTAAATGCTGCATTGCCTGCAATAATGAATTCCGGTGCAATACTCCGAGGAATCGACGTTGATTATCGACAACAGGATATTCCGTGGCGGACGCCCAGAACCGATCAGACTTGACACTATGCAGGGGCGTACGTGCAGTAATGACGACTTCCGGGCGCTGGCTAAGCTCACCGGCGAGCTGATTGTCACGGGCAAAAAATAATTCGCGTATATCCAGTATTCCACTAAATGCATGGTTACGATCCGTGACATATATCGTATGCAGCAATTGGCTCTTGAACAGCCGCATATTCTTCAAAATATTTTCCACCGGCATTTCTGCATGCACTGACAACACATCTGGATCCATCACTGCGCCGACAGTATCCTCAGGGTAACGCAATACCATCCGTAAACTGACCCATTGGGCAGCTGGTAACAGATTGAAGACTTCATGGCGCTTGGCGTGTGCAAGGCGACGCAGGATCAATGCTGCCCTGTCGGCGTCCAGATGTTTTATCACCGATGCGGCCAGCATATTTTCCATCAGTGTTAATGTTGCTGCAGCAAGTGCTGGCGGTAATTCATGCACAATTTCAGCGGCTGTAGTAGCTGGCAACTCCGACAGCAATGATGCCAACACCGGTGGCTCAAAAACTTCCAGCGACTGCGCGGAATTCTGTGGATGCGCGGCCAGTATCGACAGCGTGAACTGACTAATGGCCATCGACACTATCCAAATCCAGCAATATGCTGGCATGTTCGTTAAAGTTTTTTGCCGGTACGACAATGCGGCCGCCGGCTGTATCCAGCACAACAGCTGTTGGCGTTAGTTCAACTATCTCGCCCTCAATATCATTAATACGTACACGTTGGCCCAGGTGATACATCTTGCGTACATAGTGTGATGAAATAATATTATTCACTGTCAGCCCAGCGCCCAGTCCAAATGCCAACGCAACGGCGGCAAAAAAGGCAGCCACTGCAATAATTAATAATTGCTCTATCAGGTGAACATCGAGACCGAGATGCCGGAAAGCGAGAATAACGGCAACAGTCAGAATAATCAGCCGGACAATTGAACCCAGTAACGCCGTTTGTTCCAGCCCAACCTGGGCGGCGGAAACACGTACACGTTCACGCGCATAACCGCCAATCAACACGCCGACAACAATAATCAGCAGTGTCACCATGACCGCCGGCAAAAACGCGATCAGCTTGTTCAGCCAGTCTGCCAGACCGGGCAGACCGAGGCTTTCTGCCGCTGCCGTGACAAAAAACAGGATAATCAGCCAGAAAGCGATGCCGGATATCACATGCCGTGCTGACCAATTGCTGCTAAGCTGGTTCCCGAAACCTAGCCGTTGATAGAGTCGGTCAAGTCCGGTCCCGAGCCGCAAAATAAGCCAGCGCACTACCCAGGCCAGTGCCAGACCGACGACCAGTAAAATCAGGGCGCCCAGCAAACTGGGTATATAGTCACCCAGAATGCGGATAAAATTGTCCCAGCTCTGGGTTAATAATTCGGAATATTTGCCGTAATCTTGCATGCGTTAACCTCCGGAAAGCGTCACGCTATTTAACCACTTGCGCGCCATACTGCCTATAGCCTGCTTGACAAACTTTTCATCCATTTAGTGATTGAAAAATGGCAGTACATCCGTGTACTGCAGGAATCTCTAAATAAATCAGAGATTCCTTAAAATTTGTACTTGAACCTGTCCGCTTAGCTGTTGTCACTATAAGCGGCCATACAATCGCAATAAACCACAAGACCAAGAATGCCATTCAACCGCAACACGCTGGCACGAACCCTGACACTATCGACATTGGTCCTGCTGGCAGCGTGTTCCGGTTTCGGCGGTGGCAAATCTGCCGATACTGACGCGGCCGCTACCGATTCATCCAGCACCGCTGAGCCGGGCCAGGATATCAGTATCCGGATTGAAGGGGTCAGCGATGCCCTGCTGGAAAATGTCAACGCCGCACTCAGACTCAACCGCCAGAAAAACGACCCGGGCATGACTGAATCGCGGCTGCGGTATTTGCATGCCAACGCTGAAGCGGATATCCGCACAGCACTGAAAGTTTTCGGTTACTACACGCCGAAAATAGACAGCGAACTTGAACAACGCGATGACGGCAGCTGGCAGGCCAGCTATCAAATTACCCCCGGTGAGCCGGTTCGAATCGGCAGTGTCAACATCAGTATCACAGGTGAAGGTGCCGACAAGGATATTTTTACCAGCATCCGCGCAGACCATCCCTTCGAGCCGGACAGCGTACTGGAGCATGCCAGTTACAATGCCTATAAAGCGCGGTTTGAACGTAGCGCACGTGAAAATGGCTATTTTGAGGCACGTTTCACCCGGCATGAGATGCGGGTTGATGTAGCGGCCGGACTGGCGGATATCCGGCTGGAATTTGCTACCGGCCCACGCTACCGCTTCGGGCCGGTGCAATTCAGCGAAACGCCTTTCCGGGATGACTTCCTGCGCAACTATATACCGTTTGCTGACAATGCCCCGTATTCGGCCCGCGATACCGTCCGCCTGCGCCAGCGCCTGATTGACAGCGATCTGTTCAGTTCAGTGGAAGTGCGCACCCGGGAAGAGACACCAGAAACCGCCGCTGCTACGGAGGCAGACACTGTGCCGCCTGAAGCAGAAACCGGACAACGCGAAGTACCCCTGGCCGTACGACTGGAAACACGCAAGCCGAATCGCTATACCGCCGGTGCCGGTTTTGCTACCGATACCGGGCCGCGTATACGCCTGGGCTGGGATGCACGCTATCTGAATGACCGTGGCCATTCCCTGAATACCGATTTACGCGGTTCATTGGTGACCAGTAGTCTGACCAGCACCTACCTGATGCCGTTTTTTCTGAATCGTCAGGCCGCTGTCGGCGTCAACGCATCATTACTGAATGAAGATACCGATAGCCGTGTAAGCCGCAGCGGCCAGACCAGCTTGTTCCATAGCCAGGAACGCTGGGGTTGGCAGGAAACCCTGTCATTGGGCTATTTGCTTGAAGATTTTGAAGTCGCCCAGACCCGGCGTTCATCCAAACTGCTCATGCCCGGCGTGAGCTGGCGGCGCAGTTGGGCTGATGATCCAATCTACGCCCAACGCGGTGGCCGGGTCAGCCTTGAGTTCCGCGGCGCGAGTGAATCCGTGGCTTCCGATCTGTCGATGGCGCAAACCCGGATTCAGATGAACATTGCCTATGGGCTTGGCTGGCGCAATCGTCTGCTTGCACGCCTGAATCTGGGCGCAACTACCGTCTCCGACTTCTCTGCCCTGCCGGGCTCGCTGCGCTTTTTTGCCGGTGGTGATAACAGTATCCGCGGATTCGACTACGAATCGCTCGGGCCGGAAGATGAAAACGGCCGTGTCATTGGCGGCCGTTACCTGATGGTCGGCAGTTTCGAATACGAGCAACTGGTCTACAGCAACTGGGGTGCGGCAGCGTTCGTTGACTTCGGTAATGCCTTTAATGACTTTTCAGCTGCCGAAATTGAAGTCGGTACCGGCGTGGGCCTGCGCTGGCTGTCCCCGATCGGTCTGATCCGGCTGGATGTCGCCCGTGACATAAGCAGCAACGATCCGTCATTCCGTCTGCATTTTGGTTTCGGTACGGATTTCTAGGATACCGGCCGTATGAATATATTACCGCCACTGAAAAAACTGTTGCGCCGGGTACTGGTGCTCGGCAGCGTATGTGTCCTGTTGTTGCTGGTAATGGCCGCGTTATTACTTGGTACTGCCAGCGGCCTGCATGGCAGCTTGTGGCTGGTGCAAAAATTTATCCCCGGTGAATTTGAATTTGTTAACGCCAATGGCCGGCTGCTGGATAATTTCTCATTCGATGCAATTGAATATCAGACTGCAGATCTTGAAATCACTATCAGTCAGATAGATTTCTCCTGGGCACCGCGGAGCTTGCTTGATGACACATTGCATATCCGCAAACTGCATATCGGCACCCTGAACATCACCGCGACCAGTCCGGAAGATCCGGAGCCTGCACCAGCAACATTAACATTACCGGAAGCAGTAGACCTGCCAGTGCAAATTCAGCTCGGCGAAATTATTATTGATGAACTCCAGTTTCAATCAAATGGTACGCTAATACCGCTGCGTGACATCAGACTGGTTGCAGCCACTACTGCAGGAGCACAACAAGCACAATTCCTGAGCATTAAACAACTAAAGTTGGGTGGTAATGAATTTGAACTTTCCACCGCTGGCAGCCTTGGCCTTGGCGGCGAATGGCCGATAAACCTGCAAACTGACTATACGCTGCAACTAGCGGAGCAACCTGAAATCACCGGGCAGGCACAAATAGCCGGTAATACCAGTCTGTTGATGCTTGCCATCAATCTGCAACAACCTGCCATCGCAAGCATTGATCTTGAATTACGGAACCCGCTGGAGTCACTCACCTGGCAAAGTGAAGTGCATGTTGATGCATTGGACCTGTCACCTTATGGCATCGCGAATCAACGACTGGGAATTGATCTGACGGGCGGTGGTGATCTGCAGGCATTTGATGTAACAGCAGGAGTAAATTTGAGTGGTGCACAAAACCTCAAATTCGATATCGCTTTAATGCTGGCCCGAACCGAACGAGACTGGCAATTACAAAAATTCAATCTGCACGAAAAGGTCAATGATATGCGTCTTGATCTGCAAGGTCTGGTTTCGCTGGAAGCTGAAACGAATGCACCGCATTTTGATCTGAGCGGGGATTTCAAACTGGCACAACCGCTGGCCGCCGATGGTGAAATAATAATCGCCGGTGCATTGACAGACTACAGCGCCCGGATAAACGCGCGTTTGCATGAACGCATGCCATCAGTCTGGGATTTATCAATCAATGGCAATAATAACAGCATCGAAATTAAGCAATTGCATGGACAGTTAATTGAAAATGATATCGCCAGCGGTGAAATCTCATTGCACGGACAGGCAGACTGGCAAGGCGAGTTGCCAACGTTTGATCTGAATGGCCACTGGAATAATGTTGCCTACAAGCTGAATGACACCGATAGCCTGCGCAGCGCCGACGGGACATTGAGCATCAAGGGTAATATTGATGATTATAGTGCGGATATAACCACCCGGTTTGAATACCCGCAAGTACCGAAACTGGACATTCAGCTGAATGCGCATGGCAATAGCCGGCAATTGCAGCTGCAACTCCTGAAAATCGGATTGCTGGGCGGCCAGATCAATATTGAATCCCGGACAAGCTGGGCCGATACCCATTCAATTGCCAATTCAATATCAACCGACTTTCTGGCCAACATGAGCGGACTTGACCCCGGCCAGTACTGGCCGGACTGGCCGGGCGAATTGCAGGGCACGCTTGAGGGCAACACCAGAATTCAGCTGCAAGATGAAACTGCAGATTGGGAAGTCGGCATCGACACACTCGACGTCAACGGGCAACTACGCGATTATCCGTTGACGTTAACCGGCAGAGCACAACTCGCAATGGGTGATTACCGTTTGCAAGACGTTAAATTGCAAAGCGGTGACAGCCGCTTACTAATCAATGGTCATGTTGGCAATGCCAGCGATCTCAACTGGCAACTGGATTCAGATGATCTGGGCGAATTCCTGCCAGACGCTGGTGGCAGCATCAGCAGCAGCGGCCAACTGGCCGGAAATATCAACGCTCCGCGGGTAAATTTTGATATTGGTGCCGCAGCCATAACAACGCCCTGGCTGAGCATTGCCGAGGTCAGCGGCAAGGCCGACATAAATGCGGCCAGCGATCGCTTCACTGTTGATCTGGACGGGCGTGGATTGCGTCAGGCCGAACAGCAGGTAGATGAAGTGTCACTCCAGGTCAGTGGCCTGCTCAGTCAACACAGTCTCAAACTCAATGCCGTCATGCCGGCACGCAGTATTGAACTTGCCGGTGATGGACAATGGCAGAATGAACGCTGGAAATTTGATCTGGTGCAGGCTGATTTCATCGACAGTCTGGCCGGCCATTGGCAACTTGCCGAACCGGCACGTTTCATAATCGCAACAGATGCCATAGATATCGAACAGCATTGCTGGCGACAGTCACCGGCGCGTGCCTGCTTAGTTGCTGACTGGGTCGCCGCCGGTGATTGGCAAGCCCGCATCACAGCAGACGGAGTCAATCTGGAACAATTAAGACAAGCCAATATCGATGCCGACAAATGGACGCAGGACTGGGAAACGTTTACCGGCACGATTGCGCTGGAACTGGATGCCGCCGGTAATAGCGAGCGTATTGAACGCGCCGATGGTGAGCTGCGCCTGCAGAATATTTTACTGCAACCAACTACCAAAGCTGCGCTGGACATGCCACAACTGACAATGACACTACGTGATGAAAAGAACACACTGGTGTTGAATCTGGCCGGTACACTGGCAGGCGAGTATCCGGGTGACATAGACGGCACGATTACACTTGGCAGCCTGAACTTCAGCGATATACCGGCCGCGTCATTGCGCGGCAATATTGATGCAGCCATTGGTGATTTATCACCTTTACTGCAACTCTATCCACGCTTTGACAGCCAACGTGCGGCACTCACGCTGGCGCTGGAACTGTCTGGCGAGGCAAGCACACCGGACATCAATGGTAATGCCAAACTGGCGATTGAACGTTTCGGCATCCCGGAGCTCGGGATTGAAATGGATGAGCTTGATATCAGCATCAAAAACAGCACGGCCGATAATATTGATGATCTGCAACTTGCCGTTCGCGCCAACAGTGGGCCGGGCAATATTCTTGTGGACGGCAATATCCAGTGGACTGAATACGGCTTGCTGATTCCCGGGCTGCAAATCAATGGTGAGAAATTCGAAATTGCGAATCTGCCGGAAGCCCGCATACTGGTTTCACCGGCGCTTGAATTGCAGCTTGAAAATCAGCGTATTGATGTCAATGGCACTGTCGTCATCCCGGAAGCATTGCTGCAACCTCTGTATGTTGTCACCAGCGTGCCAGTATCCGGTGATGAAATCATCATTGATGAAACCGAACCAGATCAACCGCCAAATCCCTGGGATATTTTTGCGAATATTGATTTGAATCTGGGGGATGATGTGCGCGTTGTTGCAAGCGGATTCAAAGGTCGTGTTGCCGGCGATCTGAAACTGCGGCAAACACCACAGTCACTCAGTGCCCAGGGCGAACTCAATCTGGTTGATGCACGTTACAGCGCCTACGGCCAGGAACTGACAGTCAACAGGGGCACAATAATTTTCAGCGGCCAGCCGATTGATAATCCGGCCATCGATGCACGCGCCAGCCGTAGCGTCAGCGGTGTTACCGTAGGTGTCACAGCGACCGGTTCAGCACAACAACCCGTTGTTGAATTGTTTTCAACACCGTCAATGTCGCAGGCCAATATCCTGTCATACATGATCACCGGCAGGCCCGTCAGCGGAGGTAATGCGGATGATGGCAATATGCTGTTACAGGCAGCCACCAGCATGGGTATCAGCGGTACCGAGTCATTGCGCCAGGATATCGCCAGCACATTCGGACTGGATGACATCAGCCTGACCGGCGGCACCGGTGCCGACAGCAACATGAGCCTGACGATTGGCAAGTATCTGGCACCGGATATTTATATCAGTTACGGCGCCGGGCTGGTGGAATCAGCCGTCAACACTTTCCGGGTGCGTTACGATATTTACAGCTTCCTGTCACTGGAAGCCGAACAAGGTGCGGGTACCGGTGTTGATTTGCTCTACCAGATTGAACGCTGAGAACCAGAAAAAAGTATAAAGCTAAAAGTTGAAAGTTAAATGATCACTGCTTTTCACTTTCTTCTTTCCACTCTCAACTGTAGTTAAACGATAGGTGCCTCGGGTGGCAGGTGATCATCCGAAGCCGGGTCGAGACCCTCTTGAAATGAATCCAGATGATCCTGCAAACCATCGGCACGGCGGAAGTGGGCAATATGGAATAATGCCTCGCCTTCATTCGCCAGCGGAATATTCACACGGCCGATCACAATACCGGAAACCGGTGCTGCCACAATTTCCTCGCGCTCACCAAACGGATCCGAAATCATTCCCAGCAACTGGCCCTTGTCAACCTGTGCACCGAGTGGCACAACCATCCGCAGAATGCCGCTTTGCGGTGCGCGTACCCAGGTACTGTTACGGGCAACCAGTGGTTCATACGGTTTGCCCTTGCGTTTTTGTGCCGGCAACATCTTCAGGCTGCGCATCACCGAGACAATCCCCTGCACACCGGCACGAATCGCAACTTCACTGAAACGCAAGGCTTCACCGGCTTCATAAACAATGATCGGAAAATCACGTTCATGCAACGCCTTGCGCATGGAGCCTTCGACCAGATTTGAATGCAGTATCACCGGCGTGGTAAATGCCTGGGCCATCAGCCGCGTTTCTTCCGAATTAAGATACGCCCGGATCTGGGGCAAATTCTCGCGATGAATTGCACCGGTATGCAAATCAATGCCATGGGTACAATGGGCAACAATATCATTGAGAAAGGTATACGCCAGACGGGCTGCCAGCGAACCGGACTCAGATCCCGGAAAGGATCGATTCAGATCGCGCCGGTCAGGCAAGTAACGTGACTGGTTAATAAAGCCATAAACATTAACCACCGGCACGGCGACCAGTGCACCATGAATGCGATCCAGTACTTTCAAATTGAGCAGGCGGCGGATAATTTCAACACCATTAATCTCATCACCATGTACAGCCGCACAAACCATCAATATCGGGCCGTCCTGACGTCCGTTGATCACCTGCACCGGAATACTGAGTGAAGTATGCGTATACAGGTCCGGAATAGCGAGTTCCACCAGCCGTCGCTGGCCGGGTCGAACCACAGTGTTATTTAACTTGATTGCACTCGCCATGGGGAATTATTTTACTCGCCTGTTGTGTTCTATCGTTATTTATAACTTTTAATCAAAGGGTTTACAGATTTTACTACCCCGTACCGCGGGTTTTGGTATTCCCCGCTTTCGCATTCTTTTCAATAAACGTAATGATCTGGGTTGCAACATCCTTGCCGGTTATCGATTCAATCCCCTGCAGGCC
>JBBDSJ010000130.1:0-1705 GCA_040905025.1 Gammaproteobacteria bacterium | reverse complement strand
TAATGATCTGGGTTGCAACATCCTTGCCGGTTATCGATTCAATCCCCTGCAGGCCTGGCGATGAATTGACTTCCATCACCACCGGGCCATGATTTGAACGCAGAATATCAACACCGCATACATTCAATCCCATGATTTTAGCTGCGCGCACAGCCGTTGAACGTTCTTCCGGTGTGATCTTGACGAGATTGGCGCTGCCACCGCGATGGATATTGGAACGAAACTCGCCGTCCTTGCCCTGGCGTTTCATCGCCGCGACAACTTTTTCACCAATCACAAAACAACGTATATCGGCACCGCCAGCTTCCTTGATATATTCCTGCACCAGCACTTCTGCTTTCAACCCCAGAAATGATTCGATTACCGTCTCGGCCGCCTTGTGGGTCTCGGCCAGCACCACGCCGATGCCCTGGGTACCGGACAACAGTTTTATGACCACCGGCGGTCCACCGACCATGCGCAATAAATCTTCAATATCATCAGGCTTGTTGGCGAAACCGGTGACCGGCAAGCCAATCCCGCGTCGCGCCAGCAACTGGGTAGCCCGCAGTTTGTCACGCGAACGGGTGATGGCCACGGATTCATTCAGCGGGCACACACTCATCATTTCAAACTGGCGCAATACCGCCGCACCGTAAAATGTTACTGATGCACCAATCCGCGGAATCACGGCATCAAAATCCACCAGATCCTTGCCCTTGAAATGGATACTGGGCCGGTGCGATGCAATACTCATGTAACAACGCAACACATCCAGCACCACCACTTCGTGATCACGCTTCTCGGCCGCCTCAATGAGCCGGCGGGTCGAATAAAGTTTTGCGTTTCGGGACAGGATTGCAATTTTCATAATTTTCTACTCGATTTAACGTATTTCTGGATTAGTGCCGAACAGCACTCAGGCGCCTTGTTGATCGTAGGTTTTTGCCAGCTGCCGGCCGAGTACAAATGATCTGCCGGCATCAATCAGCAAGCCGGCACTTTTCAGGGCACTGCGTCCAAGCAACATGCGGAACATCATGTCATCGCGATTGGTCAGTGTGAGTTCAATCGGCCAACAATGTTCGCCAAGCCGGACCTGGCTGGCAATCACCAGTCTTTCCTCGGCATGGCCGCCGGAATCCCTGACCACGCGACGGTCAATTACCGCGGCGGTACATTGCAGTTCAATATCTTCGCGCTTCTGCAATGGATGCAGCCGAAACCGTACAAACTCCTGATCATTATCGACAAACGTTGTCAGATCAAAAGTATGCAGTGCTGAAGTACGGGCACCCGTATCAATCTTGGCCTTGACGGCCGGAATGGCCAGATCCGGCAAGGCCAGCCATTCACGCCAACCAATACGGGTTTTATCGCTGTTCGCTGCTATCGCCATGGCCTGACAAGTGTGGGAAACTCCCGAAAAAGATATTGAAAGAAGCTCTGGACAGTGGCGCATGGATGCGCCGGTTACGAAACCAAAGGACGTAATAAATCAGGGGTTCCTGAGTATTTAATCCGTCATCATAACAATAGCGCGACTGAATTACTGCCGCGGAAATCATCAAGTCTGGATAACAACAGCAGATGGATGTTGATTTACTGAAAACTTTTCTTGAAGTGCAGCGCACGCGCCATTTTGGCCGGGCCGCCGACAACCTGTTTCTAACCCAGTCGGCCATCAGCGCGCGCATCCGGCAGCTCGAAGACGAGCTTGGCGTAC
>JBBDSJ010000129.1:157-2770 GCA_040905025.1 Gammaproteobacteria bacterium | reverse complement strand
ACGCTGAGCGTGCTTGGTTCCACCAGCAAGCCCGGCCCCATCGTGCTGGATACGGTAATCTTTTTCAGATAAATACCTTTCGCGGCGCTCGGCTTGGCCTTGTTCAAGTCAGTCAACAGAGCCTCAAGATTTTCGCGCAGACGATCAACTTCAAATGAAACATTGCCAATTGGACAATGAATGATTCCGTTCTTGTCAGTGCGGTAACGCACCTGACCGGCCTTGGCATTGGTGACAGCCTGACTGACATCCTTGGTCACGGTGCCAACTTTCGGATTCGGCATCAAACCGCGCGGGCCGAGAATCTGGCCCAGCTTGCCAACTACACCCATGGCATCCGGTGTTGCAATTACCACGTCAAAATCCATTGTGCCGCCCTTGATAGTCTCGGCGAGATCATCAAAACCGACAATATCTGCACCCGCCGCTTTTGCGGCCTCGGCCTGTTCGCCCTGGGCAAATACGGCAACACGTACCGTCTTGCCGCTGCCATGCGGCAGTACCGTCGAACCACGCACTACCTGATCAGATTTACGCGGATCAACACCAAGGTTCACGCTGACATCAACAGACTCAACGAACTTGGTCGTTGCACAATCTTTTACTGTCTGCAGGGCATCATTAATCGGGTAAACCTTGCCATGCTCGACTTTCTCGCGAATAGCGCGAAGACGCTTGCTCATACCTGTCATGTCAGACGCCCTCCGTTTCAAGGCCGATACTGCGGGCCGTACCGGCGATTGTACGCACGGCGGCATCGAGGTCAGCGGCGGTTAAATCGGGCTGTTTGGTCTTGGCGATTTCTTCAAGCTGCGCCCGCGTGACCTTGCCAACCTTGTCGGTATTCGGCTTGCCACTGCCGCTTTTGACGCCGGCTGCCTTTTTCAGTAACACGGATGCGGGCGTGGTTTTGGTAACGAATGTGAAGCTTTTGTCGGAATAAACAGTAATGACGACCGGTACCGGCAGGCCCTGTTCCATCTGCTGGGTCTGGGCGTTAAACGCCTTGCAGAATTCCATGATGTTGAGGCCTTTCTGGCCCAGTGCCGGACCGACGGGCGGGCTAGGGTTTGCCTGTCCTGCTGCGACCTGCAGCTTGACATAGCTGTCGATTTTCTTTGCCATCTTGACTCTCCCGGGTACTAGCGCCAGCCGGTTTTACGGTTGGCTCCCCTGTTTGGTTAAATAAACGCTAAAGCCCGGCTTACCGGGCGAAATCGCGCAGCAAACTGCGCGCCTACTCTTTTTCGACCTGACCGAATTCCAGCTCCACCGGGGTCGACCGGCCAAAAATCAATACCGCTACCCGCAGGCGGCTCTTCTCGTAATTCACTTCTTCGACAACACCGTTAAAATCAGTAAACGGTCCGTCATTGACCCGGACGACTTCACCAGGTTCAAACAATACTTTCGGTTTCGGCTTGTCGGTGCTGTCAACAACCCGCTGCAAAATGGCGTCGGCTTCGGCATCGCTGATCGGCGCTGGCTGATCCGACGTACCACCGATAAAACCAAGTACTTTCGGCGCATCCTTGACCAGATGCCAGGTAGCATCATCCATCTCCATATGCACCAGAACATAGCCGGGGAAGAATTTGCGCTCGCTTTTGCGTTTCTGCCCATCGCGCATTTCGACAACTTCTTCCGTAGGCACCAGAATCTGGCCGAATTTATCATCCAGCCCGGCGCGTTTTACGCGCTCTTCCAGCGACCGTTTGACCTGATTCTCAAATCCGGAATAGGCATGCACCACATACCAGCGTAACGCCATTTAATAAAACCCCTTAAACCGAGATTCAGGTTAACCAAGAATCAGGCGAATTGCCCAACCCAGAAACATATCCAGCAACCACAGCAGTATCGCCACCACAATGACCATGCCGATTACGAGCAGCGTCACTTGTGTGGTTTCCTGCCGCGTCGGCCAGACTACCTTGCGTACCTCGATCTGGGAATCCTGAAAAAATCCCCAGATATAACGGCCTTTTGCCGTCTGTACCGCGATAGCTGTTGCAATACCCAGTACCACAAGCATCGCCACTGCGCGCAGCAGCAGGGATTGCTCGGGATACATATAAAACGCCACCACACCACCGATAACAATCAGCAGTGCAACTGCCAGCTTTACTGTATCGAGCCATGAAGTTTCGGCTTCGACTCTGGAATTCATATCATCACAACGCTGTTTTATGCGGCGCCACCAACATTGATAACACCACCTCTTGATTTAATGGCAGGCCAGGAGGGAATCGAACCCCCAACCTACGGTTTTGGAGACCGTCGCTCTGCCAATTGAGCTACTGGCCTAATCTTTAACGGTTCACAAGCCATCCATGGCATCACTAAAGCAACTCGCGGAACCACCGGCCCGGCCCTCCTGACCGGGCGTTCGCCTCGCTGCGAAAGTCCACCGGACTTTCGGTCAAGGCTCACCCAATTGAGCTACTGGCCTAATTTTATAACCGGTGGATGGGACTTCCTGTCGCCACCACCGGAACACAACTGAAAACCAAGTGTTCAGTTGCTCACGCTACGCGTGGCAGCATCCATGCCGCCAAATAACCGGTGGATGGGACTTCCTGTCGCCACCACCGGAACACAACTGAAAACCAA
>JBBDSJ010000128.1:0-17043 GCA_040905025.1 Gammaproteobacteria bacterium | reverse complement strand
GGCAATGAGCCCTGAATCCTGTACAACGCGCACCTGGCGGTTTCAGTAGTGGGGTAGATCAGTGATAATGTTTTCCAGGAGACCTCTGAATTAATTACGTCCTTTGGTTTCGTAATCGGCGCATCCATGCGCCACTGCTCAGAGCTTCCCAAATATCAGGGGTTCTCTGATTCAGTCAGAGCTTTCTTAAAACAAGAATACTCACAATGTTCTGCGGGTCACGATAAATGATTAAACCGTTTACACGTTGTTCGGGGCTAACGGGGGTTTTGCTTTTGCTGGCATTGCTGGCCGGCAAACCGGTGTTCGCGCAGGATTTGGATATCGGCGTACCAGCAGCTGACCCGATCGCAGACAGCCCTGACCTGGCAGCTGAGGCCGATGAATCGGCTGAGTCTGATACAGCCGCAGAAACCGTCAGCGAGCCCGATGTGACGGAAGACATGCAACCACTGCAGCACGATGTTGTGCTGGTACTGGATAACAGTGGCAGCATGCGGCAAAACGATCCGGATATGCTCGCGCTGGTTGCCGTGCGGCAATTTATCGATGAGCTTTCTGCCGATAGCCGCATTGCAATTATTGTATTTGATGAAAGCGTGCGGCTGGTGCAGCCATTCGTGGAAATTGGTGGCAACGCTGAACAAATCAAGGCAAGTCTGGACACCGTTGATTATCGCGGTCGTTATACCGACAGTCCGGCGGCAATTGAACGTGCCGTGTATGAACTCAAGAACAACAGCCGTGTTGATGCGCGTCGGTTTATCGTCTTCATGACCGATGGCATTGTCGACATTGGCGACAATACTGTGGAAAGTCAGCGCAGCGAATGGCTGCGTACCGATTTGACGATTGAAGCCAAAGCGGCTGAAGTTCAGATTTTCGGTATCGCCTTTACCAACGAGGCAGATTTCCAGCTGATTCAAAGCCTCGCCGGCCGTACTGATGGTGACTACTTTCGGGCATTCAGCGCCGATGATCTGGCCGGAGTGTTCAAGCGCATGAATGACGCAGTCAAGCGCGCGGCATTGCCCGAACCTGAGCCCGAACCAACACCGGCAGCAGCGCCACCACCCGCACCACCACCCGCGCCGGTTATTATTGAAGTGCCAGTGCAGACGCCCGGATCAGGCGAAGAAGAGCGCATGCGTTCACTGATCATGATCGCGTCGGCGGTGGTGCTGATCATCGTACTGCTCGCGATTTTGCTGGTACTCATCCGGCGCAGCCGCCAGTCGCAACCGTATGAAGAAAGCGAACATGAGGCCCGGGCTTTCTTAAATGATCTGCATGGGCTGACTTCACAGAATACTTACGACCTGGGACGCAAGCCGACCATGATTGGCCGCGTTGGCGGATCGGATACCGAATATCTGAATTATGTCGTGATCCCTGAAACCACGATCGGTCGCCGGCATGCGTTAATCGAGTACAAGGATTACGCATTCTGGATCATGGATCAGGGCAGCATTAATGGTACGTTCGTGAATGACAAAATGGTTACCACGGAAACCCGGCTCAAACATGGTGATCGTATCCGTCTGCATAAATGGGAACTTGAGTTCGTGATGCCGGACATGGCCGACAGCAGCATGACGGTGGTGTCGCAAACGGTATACGCCGAGCAACATGCCGGTGATCCGGATCGGTTGATTGACGACGACGACGGATTCAATGTTGACTCGCAGCCGTCCGATGGTATTCAGCTAAGCGAGGATGATTTCATTGATGATGATGAAGAGGCAACTATCCAGCGTCTGCCGCCGGACATGCCGGCCGCGCAGCCTGCGCCCGCAGCGCCACAGGCGGATACCAGCGATGATGATGAAGATGCCACTATTGCACCTGAATTGCTGCCTGATAATGATGCCGAAGATGCCACCCTGCAACATTTTAAAGAAGCGACCGGCAATCCGGGGCACGCTGACGACGACGATGATGACGATGACACCAGCCCGGACAAACGTTAAGGCTTGAGATCCACGCGTGAATCACGAACGCCGCGCCCGGCTGCTGGCGCAACTGGCTGACGGCGGTTTCCATTCCGGAGAAGCGCTTGCGGCAACGGCCGGGATCAGCCGCACCGCCGTCTGGAAACAAATCCAGACCCTGCGTCAACGTGGTCTGGATATATTTTCTGTACAGGGCAAGGGCTATCGGTTGGCCCGGCCCTACGAATGCCTGGATGCCGGGTCTATTCAGTCCGCCCTGCCGCAACGTCAGTATGCCCCGATCAAGGTTTTTTTCGAACTGGCTTCAACCAATCAATATCTGCTGGAACAGGCTGTTCAACACGGTGAAGTCTGCCTGGCCGAATATCAATCGGCCGGTCGTGGTCGTCACGGTCATGGCTGGCAATCACCCCTCGGCGCGGGTTTGTATCTTTCCATTGCCTGGCGTGCCGACGGTTTGCCGGAACCGGTCACCGGTTTGTCACTGGCCGCCGGTCTGGCCGTGTTACGCGCATTGAAATCATGCGATGTTCCCTGCAACGGCAGGCACGGTGGCGTTGGCCTGAAGTGGCCGAATGATTTGTTGTGTGATGGCCGCAAGCTTGGTGGCATCTTGTTGCAGGTACGCGGTGAAGTTACCGGTCCGTGTCTGCTGGTACTGGGTGTCGGCATCAACTTGCGCCTGCCGGTCCAGGCCAACACCAAAATCGATCAACCGGTTACTGATCTGGCGCAGATTATTGCCGACTTGCCATCCCGCAATCACCTGGCCGCCGTGTTGATTCATGAACTGTCGCAATGTCTTGAACGCTATCCACAGCAGGGTTTTGCCGGCTTGCGCAGTGACTGGCACGAACATGATGTATTACGTGGCC
Organism: Gammaproteobacteria bacterium; assembly: GCA_040905025.1. Classification (GTDB taxonomy): domain Bacteria; phylum Pseudomonadota; class Gammaproteobacteria; order Methylohalomonadales; family Methylohalomonadaceae; genus JBBDSJ01. The sequence goes on along the minus strand of JBBDSJ010000128.1, from coordinate 14,216 downwards.
GGCAGGTAACGTTGCATCTTGGTGAGCGCCGGATTGAAGGTGAAATGCTGGGCGTGGATGCCGATGGGGCATTGCTGCTGGGCCAGCAGGATCAGATCCAGCGGTTTGCATCGGGTGAACTCAGCGTCAGAATATCGCCATGAAATTACTTGTCGATATTGGCAACAGCCGGATCAAGTGGGCATTGTGGTCGGGACAATGGTCTGATGACAATACCTCTGCCGTCCTTGAACAGACACATGCTGCAAGCTATAGCGGCCAGCCGCTGCACGACTGGCTCGAACAGCATTTTGCCGGTTTGCCGGCAACCACAGAGGTTTATGTAGCCAGTGTTGCCCATGCCGATACGAATGCCAGCTTCAGTCAATGGCAACAACAGCAGCGCCAGTGCAGGCCGGTATTTGCACGAACCACGCGTTCCGCGGCCGGTGTGCAGAATGGCTATAACGTCGCGGAACAGCTTGGTGTGGATCGCTGGCTGGCATTACTCGCAGCCCGGCGGTTACATGCCGGCAATGTTTGTGTGATCGACTGCGGCACAGCGGTCACGCTGGATCTGTTGAACAGTCAGGGTGAACACCGGGGTGGCGTTATTGCGCCCGGGGTGGAATTGATGCAGCAGGCGCTGGTGCAGGGAACGGTGGGTGTACGACTTGATGCCGGAGATAAAACCATGCAGATACCGGCACGCGATACCGAAGCGGCCGTGCAGGCCGGCACCCGGCTTGCCGTTGTTGGTTTGATCGAACATGTGCTGGATACAGCAAAAGATCATATGCAGGGCGAAGTGACTGCCTTTATTACCGGTGGCATGGCGGCCGATATCATGGCTGTTTGTAACAAACCGTTAATCCATGTCGCGGATCTGGTATTGCAGGGACTGGCTTGCTATAGCGAGACAAATGCATGAAATGGCTGTGCCTGGTATTGCTGGCCATCAATCTGGCCTATTTCGGCTGGACGCTGGATCAGCGCACCGGCGAACATTTGCGTCAGCGTGCCAGCGCCTTGCCCATACCGGCGCGTGCGGCGGATCTGAAATTGTTGCATGAACTCGATACAGCATTGCCGCGCAAGACGTCAGCGGCGAGTCCGGATTTACTGGCAGCGGCATTGCGTACCGAGGCCGAGCGCTCGGATAACCCGCTGGGGATCGAGGCAACACTGCCTGACATCAGTACGACCTTGCCGGATTCCCTGCTCGTGCCGCTTGGTCTGAGTGTTGATTCCTGTTTCAGTTTCGGTCCGTTTACCGATAGGACGACCGCGAGCCGATTTCTGGACTGGCTGGGCAAACGTGATACGCGGGCGGCATTAAGGCTGGAGAGCAATACACAATCCAACCTGTTCTGGGTCTATCTGGAAGCTGATGCCGGTGGTGCGGCGGCGCTGGTAGATTTGCGCGCCCGTGGTGTGAGTGATGTCAGCCTGATACAAGAAGGTGAACTCAAAGATGCCGTTTCGCTGGGGCTGTTTTCGACCCAGGCGGCAGTCAACCGGCGGCTGCGGGAATTGCAGGCACAAGGCTATCAGCCCATTGCCATCCCGTATGCAGATACCGCGTCACTGTATTGGGTGGATGCGCGAATTACTCGCAGCACGGATATTGATGCCATTGGCAAGACCTTCCCGGCCGGTCTGAATTATCTGCCGGTACGCTGTGATAAAATTGCAGATTCGCTGGCGTCTCAATAGAATGCGCCCAGCAGAATGCCCATTGGCCATTGAAAAAGCCGGCAGACAGGCAATTTGACTGTATCTGCCCCGATAGTTAAACGGTATAACGATTGATTTGTAATCATTAGTTGGGGGTTCGATTCCCTCTCGGGGCACCAATCCATGCGACAATTTATTACGCGCTCAGCAGTCACCTCTGCACAAGGGTGATTTAATAGTGGATGTTCCAACAGCGGATAAGACACATGCATATTACCAACAGGCAGAATAATTCAGCCCGGCCAATCTGCCGCTCAATGCAGATTGCCGCTCTGCTATTGTCCGCGTTATTGAGTTTTAATGTAGTTGCCAATGCTGAAGTCCAGAGTCTGATCAAGCAGGGTGCTCTGGATCAGGCGCTTGCCCGGGCTGATGCCGGCCTGCAGGTCAATGCCAATGATGTTGAATTGCGGTTTCTCAAGGGTCTGATTCTGACCCGGCAGAACAAGCTTGCCGAGGCCGAGCGTATATTTGTGGCGTTAACCAACGATCACCCGAGTTTGCCGGAGCCGTATAATAATCTGGCCGTTGTCTATGCGGCACAGGGTAATTACGACAAGGCGCGTGAAACCCTGCGCAGTGCCATCAATACGCACCCCAGTTATGCGACTGCACATGAAAACATCGGTGATATCTATGCCAAGATGGCCAGTGATGCCTACAGCCAGGCATTGCAACTGGATCGGGCCAATGCGGCTGCGCGCGAGAAATTGTCGCTGGTGAACGAACTGTTCTCGGCCAATATGGCGCGGCACTCATCATTGGCAAAAGTTGATGAGCAGATGCGTGAACAACCGGCCGTAGCGGCACGATCACCTGAGCCTGCGGCAGCAGAACCACAACCGCCTGCCGAGCCAGCGCCGGAGCCCAAACCGGAACCCAAACCGGAACCCAAACCGGAACCAGCACCCGCCGCAGCGCAAGCGGAGTTGTTGCCGGCACCGGAATCACCTGAAACGACTGCGCGATCTACTGCGCCACCACAACCAAAGCCGGTAGCGCAAGTTACACCGCCGGTGGAACCTGCCGCTGAACCTGCGTCGGCACCAGATAACAGTTCGGCAATACGGCGTGAGCTGGTGCGGATGGTGCGCGACTGGGCGGCGGCCTGGTCAGCGCAGGATGTCCCGGCCTATCTTGACCGCTACGCCGATAATTTTAATCCGGGTGATGGCATGAGCCGGGCCGAGTGGGCAGAACAGCGGCAAATACGCTTGACCTCGCCGGCCTATATTCAGGTGGACCTGCGCGATATCCAGACCCCGCAGATCGGTTCCAATCATGCCCGTGTCCGGTTCCGGCAAACCTATAGCTCTGATACGTATGGCGATGAAGTAACGAAGACTCTGATACTGGTCAAGACCGGTAATCGCTGGCAGATCAGTGAGGAGTTGACCGACTGATGTGGTGTGCATCCGGCATACGCGTTGCCATTATTGTACTGGTGGCATTGATGATTGGTCTGACTGCAAATCAGTCAGTGCAGGCAGGTGACATGCTGGCGCGTATTACCGCGCCGCAAGGTGTCAAGCATATGCATGAGCAGGCACATGAAGCCTTGCTGATGAGTGCATTGCGGCATATCGAAGCAAACGAAATCGACAGCGCACTTGAAGATCTGGAAGCGCTGGTCAAGGTCAATCCGGATTTTAAACTCGCGCAACTGGTGTATGCGGATTTACTGCTGGCGCGCGCCGGCCCGATTACTGATTTTGGCCAGCCTGGCTTTGCAGCGGATCAGCGTATTGATGATTTACGTGCCGAAGCACTTGCACGCTGGCGTCATTTCAATCTGCCGCCGGAAAATGGCAAGGTGCCGTCGGCATTATTGCAGCTGGGCCCGAATCAGCACCATGTCATCGTTGTTGATCAAAAAGCCTCACGCTTATATTTATATGAGAATCGTGACGGCGTCGCAAAATTGATTGACAGTTTTTATGTGTCGATTGGCAAGAATGGTATCGGCAAGGAAGTCGAGGGTGACCAGCGTACGCCGGTTGGCGTGTATTTTATTACCGACTTCATTGATCCGGCTGAATTGCCGGATTTATACGGTAACGGCGCTTTCCCGATTGATTATCCCAATCCGTGGGATCAGCGCCATCAGCGTACCGGCTACGGTATCTGGCTACACGGTACGTTCAGTAATACCTACAGCCGGCCGCCGCTGGACAGCGATGGCTGTGTCACGCTGAGTAACTCGGATCTGGATCGGCTTGGCGGGTTCATTGATATCGGTATTACACCGGTTGTGCTGACAGAATCGATTAACTGGATAGCGCGTGAAGATATGCAACAAAAACGCCAGCAGTTTGCAGCATTGCTGGAGCAATGGCGCACGGACTGGGAGAGCCGTGATGCCGATGCCTACCTGCGGCATTATTCGAAAAGCTATAGCGGTCTGGGCATGGAATATCCGCAATGGGTTGAATACAAGAGCCGCGTCAATCCGTCAAAAAATTACATCAATGTGGGTATTACAAATGCCAGCATCTTCCATTACCCGGGCACACCGGATGTTGTCGTCATGAACTTTGAACAGGATTACGACAGCGATAATTACCAGCGCAAGTTCCGCAAACGCCAGTTCTGGCAGCGCGAAGCCGATGGCCAATGGCGCATTATTTACGAGGGCAATATCTCGTATTAGCTGTTGTCTGCGCCAAGATTCCTCCGCTGTGTGCTGCGCACTCTGGTCGGAACGACAGGATTTTTGTCATCCCGACCGAGCGAAGCGAGCGGAGGGATCTAATCGCTAACCACCAAGATTTCTCCGCTTCGCGCCTGACGGCGCTACGGTCGAATCGACTGCGTCGGATTCCTCCGCTACGTGCTGCGCACTCCGGTCGGAATGACGCCGCCTTTTGCCGCGTCGTGGCAACCTGGTGCAAACTTTATCTCGGTACCTGCCACAAATACCAACTGGCAATTGTCCGGTGCGGACTCCATGTCGCGCCAATATCACGTAATGCTTTCGGACTCGGCGGTGCGGCAAGATTTTTCAAGCGCCGATAGCCGTCACGTACACCGAAGTCATCCACCGGCAGCACATCCATCCGTTCCAGCGTAAACATCAGCAACATTTCCACTGTCCAGCGGCCAATGCCCTTGAGTTCGGTTAACCTGTCGATGAGCTCGTCGTCTGTCATCTTTAAGGCCCGGGCGCGCGACGGCACCTGACCGGCCAGTGTGGCTTCGGCAATGCCCTGCAACGTTTCAATTTTACGCGCCGAAAATCCGCAGCCACGTAATTGCTCAAATTCCAGCGCCAGCAATTTTTTTGGTTTCGGCATACGGCCACGATTCAGCGCCAGCAGACGGCCAAGAATCGCGGCCGCCGCCTTGCCATGTAATTGCTGATACGCGACCGCACGCACCAGCGCGTCATAGGGTTCACGTTCGGCCTTCGGTTCAAATTTGCACGGATCAACCTGTTTGACGAGTTGTGCCCAGTCGGCATCAATTTTCGCCAGAAAACGGCGTGCGGCTTGATACTGGCTGGCAGTCATGGCGCAATAGGCATAGCATTAGTTGGAAGCGGGTGGAGAGCATAAGCCAATTGCTGCCCGAATCAAATCAACAGTCGGGTGGAACTGAAAATATGACGACAACCATTGACTATTGTCTGGGCAAGACCGCATCAGGTGAGGTGTTGGTGGCTTCAGGCCCAAACGGCATCTGCGCTATCGCAGGGGTGTTGAACGTAAACGCCTGTTACTGGAACATGAAGCCAAAGTAGAAACGTGAGTCTGACTAGTGACGATCTGTTTGCTGTGGCTGTAACTGATACGATATCGTTGGGTACTCAGGCATTTTTGTTACGTGGATTTGCTGGCACGGGCGTGACTGAATTACTCCGAACGATTGAAACCATCACCACTACTGCACCGTTCCGAAACATGCAGACACCGGGCGGTTATATGATGTCGGCAGCGATGAGTAGTTGCGGGGAACTCGGCTGGGTGGCGGATACGCGTGGCTACCGTTATACCGATGTCGATCCCCTGAGCAATAAACCCTGGCCTGTGATGCCCGGGAGTTTTCAACAGTTGGCATTCGCTGCCGCCGCTGCTGCAGGTCTTGCCAATTTTCATCCCGATGCCTGCTTGATCAACCGCTATGAACCCGGTGCGCGTATGTCGTTGCATCAGGACAAGGACGAGCAGGATTTCAGTCAGCCGATCGTTTCGGTTTCACTGGGACTGCCGATGATATTTCTATTTGGTGGTCTGAAGCGCAAGGACAAACCCCAACGCATTGAACTTCAGCATGGCGACGTGGTGGTCTGGGGTGGTGAAGATCGCTTGCGTTATCACGGCGTCGCGGCGTTGAAGAAAGGCGAGCATCCGTTGCTTGGCCGATGCCGTATCAATCTGACGTTTCGCAAAGCCGGTTAAAGCGAAACTGCTTCCTCCGGCTAATACCATGCCGGGGTTGCAATGACGGTTCGGAGTTTGCCTGTAGGGCTTGCTTCAGCAAGCCAATGGAGTATTAATGGATTGTCTGTAGGAGCCCGCTTTAGCGGGCGAATAATGGCTAGCCCTGCATTCGCCGGGTAAACCCGGTTCCTACGCGTGGTTTCGCTTTGTTTGCGTGCCAAACAAAAGCCAGATCGCGGCAATCCAGAATGGCTTAATGCGTATCGTCGTATTCGTTGGCTTGCTTGATTTGCTGAATCTGGCGAATGCCGGCCGCTTGCTGAGTCATGTTTTCACGTAACCAGCGCACCAGATCCAGCCAGATATCATTGATTTCAGCCGGGGTCGGCATGATGCCGGCGTAGGGCAGTTCAATGGTAACCAGTGGCGTTTCCAGTTCAATGCCGGCATAACGGCCGAGTGAACCCGGATAGGTACCGAGCAGTTCCAGATGCAGGCGGCCGAGTTTATGCGGCGCGTCATGCGGGCCGTCATAATCGACGACGCCATAAGGCGCATGAATCGCAACAATCACGTCCGGCTGAAACTCTTTTATTTCATTCACCAGCCATTGTGTTTCCGGTTCGCTGGCCGGGCCGGTGCCAGGATAGCGGCGTTCATTCTCACCGGTACGTTCAACCCAGTGTTTTAATGCTTCATCTTCCCAGTCCGGACTCGGGAAATTGCGGTTCAGATCGACACCGTTGGCGTTCATACGCTGCGAAGACTCCTGCAACAAACCATCGGGATTCATCAACGGCGCGATGCGCCAGTGAAACATGCCGGAGTGGTATTGGTTCAGTGTATTCATCCACTTGAACACTACGCTGACCGACGAATACTCATCGCCATGAATACCACCAATCATCAAGACCTTGCCGAGTGGCTTGCGGGTGGCCAGTGGCGGATAAGTCTTGATCAGGATGGGTAAGTTATTGATGGATTTGCCACCGGACAGAACAAAATTCTGGCTGTTGCATTCCCGCAATGACACGCTGGCGAGTTTGCCGGCAATTTTCTGACAGACTTCACCTGCTGTCATTTCTGCATTTGCCGTGAACGCTGCAACAGTCAACAGCAGGATGAGATTGAATTTTATAATCAGGCGCACGATATTTTTATTCTTCTGGTAGATCACTATTAATAGCAGAGGTAATGCGCAAGCAGACCGGTAAACACTGCCGCCCCCAACCAGTGATTATTCAAAAAAGCCTGCAAACATTGCGCAGGCTCGCGATTACGAATTAAAAACTGCTGATAAATCCCCAGTATTGTCGCAGCAGCCAGCCCCACATAATACATGCCACCGAGTTCAGCCTTGTTGCCTATCAACAGCAATACGCCGAGCAGCATGATCTGAATGATACCGATAATCAGCCGATCTTCGTCACCAAACAAAATGGCAGTCGATTTTACCCCGATTTCGATATCATCTTCACGATCCACCATCGCATACATGGTGTCATAAGCCACCGCCCAGAGCACGGTCGCGATCAGTGTCAGCCAGGCAATCGGTGGCAGGGCATTGATTTGCGCGGCAAACGCCATCGGTACCGACCAACCGAACGCCAGCCCCAGATGCACCTGCGGCACATAGGTATAACGCTTCATGAATGGATAGCTGGCCGCCAGCAGCACAGCAATCACGGCCAACTGAATTGTCAGCGTGTTCGTGGTCAGTACCAGCAACAACGCCAGCAGCAGCAGTACAACTGCCAGTAGCAAGGCCTGCCGCGGTCTGACCTTGCCGGTCGGCAGTGGCCGTTGCCGCGTGCGGCGTACATGAGCATCGATATTCCGATCCGCCAGATCATTGAGTACGCAACCGGCCGAACGCATTAACACCACGCCGCCGATAAACACCGCCAGCAACCACGGATACGGCCGGCCTTCGGCGGCCAGCCACAATGCCCACAGGGTTGGCCACAGTAACAGATAGATACCGATTGGCCGGTCGAGCCGCATCAATTCGACATAAGCCTGTATTTGTTTTGAATTCAATACTGATGCATCCGTTGATTTTAGTGACAATAGTATATTGCCTTCGCATTCAACTACAGGCTCAGGATGGAGTCTTGCATTGGATTGTTCTAAAGCCCGGGCAGAAAAATCTCGATAATCCCCAGCCGAAATTTATATAAACGATAGCTGCTGCGCCGCGCCCACAGACATGATCCTGCCGGCATTGTTAACGCCGGCAGCAGCGTTTGCAAATGGTTATACAAGTACTGGCCATCCTGCAAACAGGCATAGTCGCGTTGCTCGCGCCGGATCTGTGCCACGGTCGGCTGGCTGAACAGCAAACTGCCGAGTGGCCGTTCACCGATATCAAGCAGGCGTCGCGCCCGGCCGCGCAATATTTGTGGCGGCATCAATGTCCGCGCAAACAGCCATGGCGTCTTGTTGCAGAGCAACTGAATCTCACGCGTGAATGTATAACGGCCATCTGCCAGTCCCAGCCAGCAGCGTTCCTCCGCAAACGGCCGCGCCCAGTGTTCCTGCATGATTTGCAGTTGCAGTTTCTGCGCGCAACGATCACCCAGGGCCTGTGTCAGCGAACCACCACTGAACAGCAAGTCCTGCAATGCCGGATTGATGGCACGTCGATCCAGTTGTTCATAGCGGCGCCAGACCGGCTTGCCTGTGGTTAAAGCATTCAAATCGTGCATAGACCTGATTAAGGAAAAAAAACTTTAGATGTCATCCCGTTCGAGCATAGCGCTTCATCAGAGTGTCATCCCGACCGAGTGTAACGAATCGAGATATCTTGCTGTTCAAGACAAGATTGCCGCGTCGCGGAGCCTGCCCTGAGCAAAGCCGAAGGGCTCCTCGCAATGCAGAATCCAACGCTATCGCGCAGTAAACTGCGCTCCTACAGGCCGAATCCACACTCAACTTGTAGGAGCCGAATTTATTCGGCGATAAAATCATCGGTATCGCAAATCGCAATGGCAGCAACTTCGCTGCCCACTACACCTGCCCGTAATCCGCAGCAATACCCTGCCAGCGATCAATCAACGGATCTACTGCCTCCGGCCGCTCGGCATACAGCCGATCCGCGCAACCCTGCAACAATGGAATCAGGCCCTGGTCGCGATTGAAATCGGCAATGCGCAAACCCGGCAGGCCGGTCTGACGTGTGCCCAGCAATTCGCCCGGCCCGCGCAGTTCCAGATCACGCTGCGCAATCAGAAAACCGTCATTACTCTGGCGCATGACGTCGAGCCGCGCCCGCGCCAGTTCACCCAGTGGCGCTTTATACAACAATACGCAATCGCTGTGTTGCTGGCCACGTCCAACCCGGCCGCGCAACTGATGCAATTGCGCCAGCCCCAGCCGTTCGGCATTTTCGATCACCATCAAACTCGCATTCGGCACGTCAACGCCGACTTCGATAACGGTAGTCGCGACCAGCACGTCAATCTCACCGGCCTTGAATGACTGCATCACGGCGGCCTTTTCTTTCGCTGGCAGGCGGCCATGGATCAGCCCGATCTTCAACGGCGCAAGCTGTTCGGTCAGATTCAGATGCGTAACCTCGGCGGCCTGATAATCGAGCACATCGGATTCTTCAATCAACGGACACACCCAGTACACCTGACGCTGCTCGGCACACGCGGCCGCAATGCGTTCGACCAGTTCCTCGCGGCGGCTGTCGGCCAGCACTACAGTTTTGACCGGCTGGCGGCCGGGCGGCAGTTCATCCAGCACCGACACATCCAAATCTGCATGCAGCGCCATTGCCAGTGTGCGCGGGATCGGCGTCGCCGTCATGATCAACTGGTGCGGTGACAAATCATCACTGCGGCCTTTCTCCAGCAACGCCAGCCGCTGATGCACGCCAAAGCGATGCTGCTCATCAATAATCACCAGCCCAAGCCGCGCAAACGCGACATCGGACTGAAACAGCGCATGCGTGCCGATCACCATTTTCGCCTGACCGCTGACAATTGCATCGCGGTTCGCCGTGCGTTCGGATTTCTTCTGGCGGCCGGTCAACAGCAACGGCTCAATGCCGAGCGGCGTCAACCACTGCTGCAAATTCTGTTGATGCTGTTCGGCCAGCAGTTCGGTCGGCGCCATCAATGCGACCTGCCAGTCGTTATCAATTGCCAGCAACGCCGCCAGTGTTGCGACCAGGGTTTTACCGGCACCAACATCGCCCTGCAACAGCCGCAGCATCGGCTGGCCGGTCTGCATGTCGGCGGCGATCTCGGCATTCACCCGCGTTTGTGCAGCGGTCGGTTCAAACGCCAGTTGTTGCAGAAAGCGTGTGCATAAATCACTTTGCGCATTCAGTAATGGCGCCGGCTTCGAAGTAAATTCACACCGCCGCTGGCGTTGGCTTAAATGAAACGCCAGCAGTTCTTCAAACGCGAGCCGTTGCTGGGCCGGATGCGTCCCGGCCGTCAGTGCGTTGACGTCGGCATCAGTCGGCGGTTGATGCACATAGCGCAGGGCGTCGCCCAGCCCCGGAAAGTTGGCCTCCGGTAACAATTCCGGCGGTAAATGATCCGGCAAAACATTGGCATCACGTTGCAGACAATCCAGCGCGGTGCTCGCCAGCCGTCGCAAGGTGGGTTGTGTAACGCCTTCGCTGGCCGGATAGACCGGCGTCAGCGTTTCCGCCAGCGGTGCCGGTTCGTCGGTATTCAATAGCTGGTATTCGGGATGCACCATTTCCAGCGTTTGCGGGCCGCTGCGCACCGTGCCGTAACAGCGGACGCGGCGGCCGCGTTCGAGCTGCGCCTGTTGCTGGCGACTGAAATGAAACATGCGCAACGTCAGTGTACCGCTGCCGTCACTGATCCGGCACAGCAGACTGCGGCGCCGGCCCATCTTCACCTGGGTCAGTTCAATTGTACCCTCGACCTGCAGTTCCTGGCCGGGCAGCAAACTGCCGATGGGCACAATGCGGGTGCGATCTGAATATCGAAACGGTAAATGGAACAGCACATCACCGAGCCGGGTGATGCCGAGTTTGGCGAGTTTTTCCTGTACCCGCGGGCCGACACCGCGCAACCGCTCGACCGGCGTGGTCAGCGTCGGCGGCCCGAGCCGCAGCGCCGGGCGCAGCCCCGGCTTATGCGTTGAGGACGAGGATGGCATCCATTTCCACTGCCGCGCCCTTCGGCAATTCCTTCACGCCGATTGCCGCCCGGGCCGGGTAGGGTTCGGCCAGGCAGTCGGCCATGACCTCGTTGACCAGCGGAAAATGACTCAAATCGGTGAGATAAACATGAAACTTGACCACGTCATCCAGCGAACCACCGGCGGCTGTCGCTACCTCCGCCAGATTATCCAGCACCTGGCGGATCTGCGCCTTCATGTCGCCCTCGATCAGGTTCATGGTCTTCGGGTCCAGCGGGATCTGGCCGGAAAGATACACCGTATTGCCGGTTTTCATGGCCTGGGAATAGGGGCCGATGGCGGCGGGCGCGGCATTGGTGCTGATGATTTGTCGGGTCATGGGCTTAAGGCTCTGAATGGTGATGGGCTGTTAATGAATCATGAATTATTGAATTGCCAGCGATTTTAACCAATCCGCTGCCGGCATTCATCAGAATCAGCCCGGTTTGTGCAAATTCCCGCCAGCGAGACGGATGTCAGCGAGCAGCGCCTGAGTGGACACACCGGAACGGCTGACTATACTCAATACTAACCCCGCCCCGGTGAAAATATGGAGGTTTTCATGAACCCCGCTACTAAAACGCTAATCAACATTAACAGTTCGCGATGTTTATCCAATTCATCGTTATTAAAAGGCCGTCGGTATTAATAAATGGGTTAATAATGGCCCCACTATATTGGTCACCACGTATCGGCCAGATCCGAAAAAGTTGTACCGAACATATCGCGAGAGGTTGAAGTTATGAGTACCCGTCAGAAAATTAAATATGTGCATGAAGGGCAGTATGTTGCCGAAGTCGCGGTTGAAATAATTGACTCGGAAACAGGCTGGTCATCGACCATCAGCCTGAAAGATGCCTACAAGCTCGACGATGTAAAGAAAGCATTGAAGACTGGGGATTTGAAAGCCGCGGCGCAGTACGGACGGGTATATGAACTCAGGCCAATCGCCAGCGCACAGTAAAGTGTGTAAAACATCGACGGCAAGAAAAGGGGCGGAGTGATTTAATTTTCGCCGATACTGCCAGCGCACTGCATTGTCTTGTTAATCTGCTAGCCGAAACTAAATAAATAATCTAAAATAAGTGCTAAATATAGCACTTATTTGAGGTTGGTTATGCGCCACATTTTAGCAGATTTTTCGGTAAGTATCTCAGAATTAAAGAAAAATCCATCGGCATTGCTTTCCCAGGCAAGCGGATCGCCGATCGCGGTTTTGAACCATAATAAACCGGCGGCGTATCTTGTCCCGGCAGAGACCTATGAAGCGCTGATGGATATGGTTGAGGATCATGAACTCGGCAAGCTGGTCGCCGAGCGCCGCAAGGAGAAGTCCCGGGCCGTAGCGGTTTCACTGGATGACCTATAAGCTGAAATTTGTTCCCTCTGCACTGAAAGAATGGAAGAAGCTAAGTGCGCCAGTCAAGACGCAGTTCAAGAAGAAGCTGGGGGAACGGCTGGTCAATCCGAAGGTGCCTGCAGCCAGCATCAGCGGATTTAATTCAGTTTACAAGATTAAACTTCGTGCGGCGGGATACCGCCTTGTTTATGAAGTTGTTGATGATGAGTTGATTGTCTATGTGCTGGCGATAGGCAAGCGCGAGAAAGACAAGGTTTATACAACGCTCAGTCAACGCAAGTGAATGCTATTGGAATTTGGCGTTGCCAGCCTTTACCCAGATGGGTTTGTATTATTTTGTAGTAGAAGCAGTCTCAAGATTTATTTCCTTGCACACCCACCCTGACCCTCCCCCTGCAAAGGGGAGGGTATCTGTTCTTGGCGTTAATTCCGACTCACTCTCGTCACATGCTTGATGCGATGTAAACGGCGCATGACTTGTGCCAGATGCTGGCGGTCGCGGACTTCAAGTTCAAATTTCAATGTCGTGTAGCGATCTTCGCAGTCTTTCACTTCCACGTTAATAATATTGGCTTCCTGATCAGCGATGGTGGTCGCCAGTGTCGCGAGCACGCCGCGCTGGTTGGTGACGTCGAGGCGGATGTTGGCGAGAAAGTCGCGGTCGATTTTGGATTCCCATTCGACATTGATCCATTTATCCGGTTGATTGCGGAATTCGGCGATGTTCTTGCACGACTGGTGATGCACGACTATGCCGCGGCCGGCACTGACGAAACCCTGAATCGGATCGCCGGGGATCGGGTAGCAGCATTTCGGAAATGTCACGACCATGCCTTCCGTGCCCTTGATGGTTAACGGCGCATGGTTCTGGTTGCTGTCGACTTTTCCGCTGACGATTTCATGTTTGCTGGCGACGGCGAGTTCACGCGCAATGAGCATGGGCATCAGGTTGCCAAGGCCGATGGCTTCCAGTAATGCGGTTTGATCGGTGAGTTTGTGTGGTTGCAGTACTTGCTGGAAGGCTTCTTCATCGAGTGCATCAATCGACAGGCCGAGCATATCCAGTTCGCGGTTCAGCAGGCGTTTGCCAAGATTGGCCGCTTCGTTGTGTTTCAGGTTCTTCAGATAATGACGGATATTGGCGCGCGCTTTCGCGGTGACGACAAAATTCAGCCACGCCGGATTTGGCCGGGCGCCGGGCGCGGTAATGATCTCGACGGTCTGGCCGGTTTCGAGCCGTGTGCCAAGTGGCACCAGGCGCTTGTCGATGCGCACACCGACGCATTTATTGCCGACATCGGTATGAATCGCATAGGCCATGTCGACGGCGGTCGCGCTCTTCGGCAATTCCATGATCTCGCCTTTCGGCGTGAACAGGTAGACCGCATCCGGGAACAGATCGATTTTGACGTTTTCGAGAAATTCCTGTGAATCACCGGCAGTACGCTGGATGTCGAGAATGCCACGTAACCATTCACGCGCGCGCTTGTGCGCATTGCTGGCATCGCGGCCGCCGCCGGATTTATACAGCCAGTGCGCGGCGATACCGGCCTCGGCAACGTCATCCATTTCTACCGTGCGGATCTGGACTT
>JBBDSJ010000127.1:77431-78491 GCA_040905025.1 Gammaproteobacteria bacterium | reverse complement strand
GATACACACCTGCCGGCCGAGTCACCGGCTCAACACAGCATTGATTGGCCCCGCGTTATTCCGTACGTAGGCTTGCATCTGGCCTGTTTTGCAGTGATCTGGGTGGGCTGGAGTCCGGTGGCCGTTACCGTCGCCGCTGTTTTGTATTTTGCCCGCATGTTTTTTGTCACTGCGTTCTATCATCGTTATTTCGCACACAAGGCATTTCGTGCCAGTCGGCCCATGCAAACCGTCTTTGCTGTATTAGGCAATACCGCGGTCCAGCGCGGGCCACTGTGGTGGGCGGCGCATCATCGCGTTCATCATCGCCATGCCGATGCTCCCGAAGACAGTCACTCGCCCCGGCACCACGGTTTTCTCTGGAGTCACAGCGGCTGGTTCCTGTCACGTGCCAATTTTGCGACACGCTGGAAAACCATTCCGGACCTGGCCAAATATCCGGAACTGCGGTTTCTGGATCGGTTTGATACGTTGATACCGATCATACTGGCTGTTGCACTATTCGGACTGGGTGAATGGCTCGCCGCTGCCTATCCGGCGCTCGGCACGAATGGCTGGCAAATGCTGGTCTGGGGTTTCTGCATTTCGACAGTCGTGCTGTTCCATGCCACCTTTACAGTGAACTCGCTGGCGCACCGTACCGGCAAGCGCCGTTATGCGACCCGTGATGACAGCCGTAACAATTTCTGGCTGGCGCTGATTACGCTGGGTGAAGGCTGGCATAACAATCATCATCATTATCCCGGTTCGGCCCGTCAGGGATTTTTCTGGTGGGAGATTGATGTGACGTATTACCTGCTGTGTCTGATGCAATCGCTCGGACTGATCCACAGTCTGCGTGATGTCCCGGAACATCGCCGTGCTGCCTTGGCAAACAATTAAATAGCAACCAGTGGATTGTCGAGATGCGTATTGCGATTGTCGGTAGCGGCATTTCCGGGCTGGTATGTACCTGGCTGTTAAGCCGTGATCATCATGTCACGCTGTATGAAGCCAACGATTATCTTGGTGGCCATACCCATACGCATAATGTTGAGATCGGCAATGAACATTTTAATGT
>JBBDSJ010000127.1:0-77331 GCA_040905025.1 Gammaproteobacteria bacterium | reverse complement strand
TTGGTGGCCATACCCATACGCATAATGTTGAGATCGGCAATGAACATTTTAATGTTGACACCGGCTTTATTGTTTTTAATCACAGCAACTATCCAAACTTCAGCCGTTTGCTGGAAACACTGGCAGTCGAATCACAACCCACTTCCATGAGTTTCAGTGTGCAATGTGCATGCACAGGCCTGGAATACAACGGCACCTCAATCAACACCCTGTTCGCACAACGGCGGAATCTGTTCAGACCCGGTTTCTACCGCATGGTGCGCGATATCCTGCGCTTCAACAAGGCCGCGCCTGATTTGCTTGCCGGCGATGACAACACGACCAGCCTTGCCGATTTTGTTGTGCAGAAATCGTATTCAGATGAATTTCGGGATCATTACCTGATCCCGATGTGTGCGGCACTCTGGTCGGCCCCGCGAGAACTGGTCGAGCAATACCCGATCCGGTTTCTTGTCCGGTTTTTTCATAATCACGGCATGCTCAATATTAATGATCGTCCGCAGTGGCGTGTGATCAAGGGCGGCTCTAACAGCTATGTGCGGGCATTAATGACCGCAGTTAATGGCCGGGTGCGGGTAGCCAGCAAGACGGCCGTGACTGAAGTGCGGCGTCACAGCGACGCCGTCAGTATTCATAATCAGAGTGGTGAGCATGACCGTTATGATCATGTCATCCTGGGCTGTCACAGTGATCAGGCACTGAAACTGCTGGCGTCGCCAACAACGGCTGAACGTGACATATTGGGAGCAATTACATTCCAGGACAATGACACTGTCCTGCATACGGATGCAGCCATGTTGCCACATTGCAAACGCGCCTGGGCCAGCTGGAATTATCATATTCCGGCCAGCGACATACCGCGGCCAACAGTGACTTATTACATGAACAGCCTGCAAACACTGAAATCAGATGAAGCGATCTGCGTCACGCTGAATCGTACTGCCGATATTGCGCCCGCAAAAATATTGCGCCGCCTGCAGTATCAGCATCCACAGTTCACTGCTGTCGCCGTAGCCGCACAAGCCCGCCATGCGGAAATCAGCGGCCATGATCGTGTGCACTACTGTGGTGCCTATTGGGGCTTTGGCTTTCATGAAGACGGTGTGAACAGCGCACTCAGGGTTTGCAAGGCATTGGGGTCGATATGGTGACATCGACTGACAAATCACTGAACAGCGCGCTGTATACCGGCACGATTCAACACCGCCGGCATACGCCGGTAACGAACAGTTTTCGCTATCCATTGTTTATGGTAGCGCTGGATCTTGACGAACTGGATACGGTATTCAAAAACCGCTGGTGCTGGTCGACTTCACGGCCGGCACTGGCGCGGTTTCGCCGCACTGATTATCTGCGCAATGAAAGTGATCCGGCGACACCACTCAAACAGGCGGCGCTGGATCTGGTCAATAACCAGACCGGTAAACGGCCTGATGGACCCGTGCGGCTGTTGACCCATATGCGCTATTTCGGTTATGGCTTCAACCCGGTCAATTTTTACTTTTGTTACAATACGCAAGGTGACCGGATCGAGGCCATTATCGCCGAGATCAACAATACGCCCTGGGGCGAGCAGCATTGTTACGTGCTCGACTGTACAGCATCAGCTGACAACCAGTTCGAGTTCAGTTTCGATAAGGAATTTCACATCTCGCCGTTTAATCCAATGGATCAGCAGTATCACTGGCGTTTCCGGATAGATGACTCGCGTTGTCAGATTCATATGCAAAATTTCATGCCGGACACTACCGACAAGCGTTGCGTATTTGACGCCACGCTGACACTGAAGCAACAACCGATGACAGGCAAAAGCCTTGCCGGAGTTTTATGCCGATATCCCTGGATGACGGCGCAAGTCATTGTATTGATCTATTGGCAGGCATTTAAACTCTGGTGCAAACGCAGCCCGGTCTACGATCATCCGGATAACGGCAAACGTACAAACCAAGGTGCAATAAATGACTGACAAATCACAACAGGTGCCCGCCGTCGTCGACAAACAGGAACGCCGTCTGGATCGGCTGTTACGCAAGCAAATCCTCAAGCGGTTACAGCAGTTGCCGGAAGGTCGTATTCATTTATTGGAAGATGGCGAAGTCACGACTTTCGGTCAAGCCACCGGCCAGACTGATCTGGAAGTACGCATTAGCGTATTACATCCGGCGTTTTATCGCGCCCTCGGCTTCGGCGGCAGTAACGGTGCGGCGGAAGCCTACATGGATGGCTACTGGGAATGCGACGACCTGACGAAGCTAATCCGCATCATGGCGCGTAACCGCCAGGTCATGGATACACTGGAAGGTGGCAGTGCATGGATCGTCAACCAAATGAACAAGGGCTGGCACTGGTTTAACCGCAATACTGCCGATGGCAGCCGCCGCAATATCGCTGCGCATTATGATCTTGGCAATCAATTGTTCGAGCGCGTGCTCGATGACACGATGATGTATTCGTGCGCAGTGTTTGAGCAACCGGAAGATGATCTGGCCCGTGCCTCGCGTAACAAGCTGGATCGCATCTGCCGCAAACTGCAACTGCATCCCGGCGACAACGTGATCGAAATCGGTACCGGCTGGGGCGGTTTTGCGCTGCATGCCGCCGAACATTTTGGTTGTCATGTCACCACGACGACAATCTCGCAGGAGCAATACGACTATACCAAACAACGCGTCGCCGCCCGCGGTTTACAGGATCGGATCACACTTTTACTGAAAGACTATCGTGAACTCAGCGGCCAGTTCGACAAGCTGGTGTCAATTGAAATGGTCGAGGCCGTTGGCCATCAGTTCCTGAACACCTATGTCAACAAATGCAGCAGCTTGCTGAAACCGGACGGCATGCTGTTATTGCAATCAATCACCATTGACGATCAACGTTACAAACATGCTGTCAATGAAGTCGACTTCATCAAGCGCTATATATTTCCGGGCAGCTTCATTCCATCGGTCACAACGATCTGCACGGCTGCCACCCAGGCCAGTGATCTGAAACTGACAGATATGGAAGATATCGGCCTGCACTATGTCAAAACCCTGCAGCATTGGCGTGAACGTTTTCATCTGCACTTGCCGGAACTTGAGCAACTGGGCTACGACCGTCAATTCCAGCGCATGTGGGATTTTTATCTGGCGTATTGCGAAGGCGGTTTTGCCGAACGCGCGATCAGTGATGTGCAACTGCTGTTTACCAAACCACGTTGCCAATCGTGGTCATCACCCGCACGAGTCCTGCCAATATGAAGCTTGCTATTTTTGTTAATCTGGTCATCTTCAACGCGGTCTGGTTTGCCTGTGTACTCGGTGCCGCCAATAACAAGGCCTGGATTGGCTTGCTGGCATTGCTGGGATTTGCTGTCTGGCAATTATCGATCTCCAGGCATCGGCGTGCTGACGTGTATATCTTCATTACCGCCGGCATAATCGGCACGATTATTGATACAGCCTACAGTCAGACCGGGTTACTTGCCTATGCCAGCCCGGCACCGGGACCGGATTTTGCGCCGTGGTGGATTATTGCACTGTGGCTGAATTTTTCACTGGCGCTGAATTATTGCCTGCGCTGGTTGCAGGGTTTTCTGCCATTGAGTGTTGTGTTTGGTTTTGTCGGCGGGCCACTGGCTTACTACGGCGGCGTTAAACTGAACGCGGTATTTATTCAAACCGAATCCGTCTGGCCGGCACTGTTGATTATTGGTCTGGCCTGGGCTTTGGTGACCCCCCTGCTGGTTTATCTCAGTGGCTGGTTCGTGCGCCAGCAACAACTGACTGCTCTAAAGGATACTGCCTGATGGCTGTGATAAGTCTGATAATTATTGGTGCTGTCGCCTGCAGTATGATCATGCTGGGCGTCTGGTTTTTACAACGCAAACTCAATGATGCCGGCATCGTTGATCTGGCCTGGTCACTCTGCCTCGGTGGTCTCGCAATTTTTTATGCCGCACTTGCCAGCGGCGCATTCTTGCCAAAAACCCTGATGCTGGTCTTCGCCCTGTTCTGGTCATTGCGGCTGGCATTGCATCTGTTTGTCCGTATTCGCGACTATCCGGAAGACGGCCGCTATCTGTATCTGCGTGAGTACTGGGGCGACAAGCAGCAACAGGGCATGTTCTGGTTTTTCCAGGCACAGGCCGGGTTTGCCATTGTATTCTCGATCCCGCTTCTGGTCGTGGCTTCCAATCCGGTAGCCAAATTTACCGTCTGGTCATTGCTGGCGATTGTTATTTACCTGATTGCTGTTGCTGGTGAATCGCTGGCCGACTGGCAACTGGCGCAGTTCAAACGCCAGCCGGACAGCAAGGGCAAGACCTGCCGTGTCGGCTTGTGGCGCTATTCGCGCCACCCGAATTATTTCTTTGAATGGTTACACTGGTTCGCGTATGTGTTTTTAAGCATCGGCAGTGGTTATTGGTGGCTGACAGTGCTTGCCGGCCCGCTATTGATGTTTGCTTTCCTGTATCGCTTTACCGGCATTCCCTATACCGAACAGCAGGCGATCCGCTCGCGCGGCGATGACTACCGTGACTACCAGAAAACCACCAGCGCGTTTTTTCCATGGTTTCCGAAAAGCTGAGATAGTTGATGTCTCCCTCGCAAAGACACAAAAAAATCCGGTAGGAGCCGAATTTATTCGGCGATTAGATTCGCGCAGTAAACTGCGCTCCTACTAACAGTAAGCAATCCAATTCTATAAACAAGAGTCAATTGTAAATTATGAGTCTGATCGATTTATGTGAACACGGCCTGATTCCTGACGCACTGGCGCGTCTGGGTATGCGCCGGTTGCTGGCCAGGCGCCTGCGTGAAGAAGGCAGCGGCGGTAGTGAAGCACAGTTTGCCCGTTTTCAAAAACTGTTGAATGATTTCAGTAATGGGCCCATCGCCGTTGAAACCGATGCCGCCAATGAACAGCATTACGAAGTACCGGCAGAGTTTTTCAAGCTGGCATTGGGCAAACATCTTAAGTACAGCGGCTGTTATTTTCCTGCCGGTGTGACCACACTGGACGCTGCCGAGGCCGCCATGTTGCAACTGACTTGCGAACGCGCTGAACTGATCGATGGCCAGGACGTTCTCGAACTGGGCTGTGGCTGGGGCGCGATTACCTTGTGGATGGCCACGCACTATCCGAGTGCGAATATTACCGCGGTCAGTAATTCCAGCGGCCAGCGTGAATATATCATGCAGCAGTGTTCAGAGCGCGGGCTATCGAACGTGAATGTGATTACGGCTGACATCAATAACTTCAACATCGGCAGGCAATTCGATCGGGTCATCTCTATTGAAATGTTTGAGCACATGCGTAATCACGCTGAACTGATGCGCCGGATTAGCTTCTGGCTGAAACCGGGCGGTAAATTGTTCGTGCACATTTTCTGCCATCGGGTATTCACTTATCCGTTTGAGACCGAGGGTGAAGACAACTGGATGGGGCGTTACTTCTTTACCGGCGGACTGATGCCATCCGAAAACTATTTACTCAACTTCCAGCGTGAATTGTTGCTCGATAAGCAATGGCGGGTCAGCGGCACGCATTACCAGCAGACTGCCGAGGGCTGGCTGCAAAATACGGATGCCAACAAGACCGGCATTCTGGATTTGTTCAAGCTGACCTATGGCGAGGATCAGGCCGCTGTCTGGCTGCAACGCTGGCGCATGTTTTTCATGGCCTGCGCTGAATTATTCGGCTACGACCACGGCAATCAATGGCTGGTGGGACATTACCGGTTTGTTAAACGGTAAATCATGGTTTTCAGGGTGAAATGGACACTATTTATGTGTACACTATAATAGTGTCCAATTATTTCAATAGCTTGAAAATATAATGAAAAACATAACCTTAAGTGCAGAAGATCGCTTGATCGAGGCCGCCCGTGCCAAGGCGCGTGAGCAGCACACGACGCTGAATGCCGAGTTCCGCCGCTGGCTGGCTGAGTATGTACAGCAGCAGCAGCAGGCAGAAACCGCACTCGCATTAATCGCGGATTTACAAAAAAAAGCCCGCACCGGTGGCCGCCACTTCAGCCGGGACGAGATGAATGAGCGTTGATTTCATCGACTCAAATATCTTCGTCTACTTGTTCGACGAGAAGCACGCAAAAAAGCGCCAGATTGCCGAATCCATCATCAGCGACAGTATTCAAACCCGGCGTGGCTGTATCAGTTTTCAGGTGGTGCAGGAAACGCTGAATGTTCTCACACAGAAACTGGCTAAGCCCGTTACCGCTGCGGACGCTGCCCTGTTTCTGAACCAGGTACTCATGCCTATGTGGCGGATCATGCCAGGCAAGGCGCTTTATCAACAGGCTCTGGAAACCAAATCGCGTTACGGCTACAGTTTTTATGACGCGCTAATTATTGCGGCTGCACTTGAATCCGGCAGCAAGCGGCTGTTGAGTGAAGACATGCAACATGAACAGCGCATCGGCAAGTTGCAGATTATCAACCCGTTCTAAGGAAGCTCTGAATAACTCCCTCCTGGAGTTATGCATCCTTGGCTCCGTAAGCAGCACCTCCGTGTGCCACTTCTCAGAGCACGAGCAGTGCTACATGGATGTAGCGGTCACGTAGCAAAGGACGCAATATCGAAAATACGATTTTCGTGTTTCTTCATTTCCCAATCACTTACATGATTGGGAAATGGCGGCACATCCTTGTGCCGCAGAAACCTCTGGATAGTGGTGCATCGATACGCCAGTTACGAAATCAAAGGACGTAATGAATCAGATGTTTCCAAATAATTACTACTGTAACTACCGACAGAGGACACTTCATCTTTTTCCGGTAATCGTCTTCAATGCCGCCAGAGCATCCTGACGTGCCTGCTTGTGATCGACGATGGGTTGCGGATAGTTGTCACCGAGTTTGACGTTGGCGGCCTTGAGAATACTGCTGTCGGCCTGCCATGGCTCATGGATAGCCTTGTTATTGAGTTCGGCGAGTTCCGGCACCCAGCGGCGAATGTAGGCACCATCGGCATCGAAGCGCTGGCTTTGCAGTACCGGATTGAAAATGCGGAAATACGGTGCAGCATCGGCACCGCAACCGGCCGCCCATTGCCAGCCCAGCGTGTTGTTGGCGAGATCGGCATCAACCAGCGTATCCCAGAACCAGCATGCGCCGTCGCGCCAGTGAATCAATAAATCCTTGACCAGAAATGACGCCACCACCATACGTACGCGATTATGCATGTAGCCGGTATGCCAGAGCTGGCGCATACCGGCATCGACAATAGGATAACCGGTCCGGCCGCGTTGCCAGGCACGCAGTGCTTTGGCATTTTTGCGCCACGGAAAGTCGGCATACGTTTCGTTCAAGGGTTTATCGGTGGTATGTGGAAAGTGATACAGCAAATGGTGGCCAAATTCACGCCAGCCCAGTTGGCGCAAAAACTTTTCCGCAGCGGTCGTTTCCGATACCCGTCCCTGCCCGGCGTCAAACTCGCGTACCCGCTGCCAGATTTGGCGTGGACTCAATTCACCAAAATGCAGGCGTGGCGATAAGACCGACACGCCTTGTTTTCCCGGGAAATCACGCTGTGTCGGGTAGCCATTCAGACCTTCGGCAAGAAAATCATCCAGCGCCTTTTCCGCCGCTTTGGCGCCAAACTCCCAGCTGGCGGCAATACCACCGGCCCAGTCGATAGCCGGCTCCAGCGCCAGCTTTTCAAGAGTGACCGCGTCCGGCCATTTGTCCGGTGCCGCCAATTTGCGCACACCGGCAACTGGCGGTTCAGGCTCACCGAGGCTGCGGCAATGTTTCCAGAACGGGGTGAAAACGCGAAACGGTTTGCCCTGTTTGTTTTTTGTCTGCGGTGGTTCATGCAGCAATGCGCCATTAAAACTTTGCGCGTCAATATCCTGATCCAGCAGTTGTTGCTTGATGGTTGCATCGCGTTTGACTACGGCCGGCTCGTAGCGCCGGTTCCAGTACACCGCTTCGGCACCGGTCTGTTTAGCAAGTTGTTGCAATTCGGCAAGACTGTCGCCTTGACGCAGAATCAGACGTGAACCACAGGTTTGCAGTTGTTCATCAAGTGCCCGCAGGGATTGATGCAACCAGTAACGGCTGGCACTGGCCGGCGCCCAGTCGCCTTCGGAATCCGGATCGAGGATATACACCGGGATCACCGGCTGTTTGCGTTGTTGTGCGGCTTTCAAGGCCGGGTTGTCGTCAAGCCGCAAGTCCTGGCGCAGCCAGACAAGAGTGGGTGCCATCATTAATAAACAACTATTCGTGGGCGTGATCGTCGGCGGAAATTTTTTCCGTGGTGGCAGACAATCGATAAATCAGTGTACGCAGGAATACTTTCAGGAACCGCACCTGGCAGTTCAATGATACCTGCGAGATGACCGTGGAATTGATTTTCAATAACGAGGTTTTTTCCAGTGCCTTGATGCTGGCCGTGCGCTTGGTCTTGGCCAGATAACCCATTTCACCGAAACAGTCACCGGTGGCCAGATCGCGGATGACCTGATCGCGTTTGGTCACGGCCACATGACCACCAACAATAATGTAAAAACAGTCATCCAGATCACCCTCGACAATGATTTCCTTGCCAATAGCGTAATCCTGCCAGGTACTGGCGCGCAGGATTTCCCAGATTTCGACATCGGGAAAACCGGCAAAAAACTCGAGCTTCTTGACGCGATTGAAACGCTCTTCGATCGCGACTTCGGCTTCAGGCGCTTGCAACGATTCAAACGCCCGGCTCAGATCCGAAGCCATATCGATACCGGCCTGGTAACGTTCGTTCATGTCCTTGGCCAGCGCTTTTCGTACTACCTGCTCAACCGCGTCTGGCAGATCGGCCCGGAAATCAGCCATCGGCGGCGGGTCTTCATTGAGGATCAGGTTTACCAACCGGGAAAAGCTGTCTGTGTGGAATGGATGCCGGCCAGTTAACAGTTCGTACATGACCACACCGAGGGAAAACAAATCACTTTGACTGCTTACAAATTCTTCGCGCAGCTGTTCCGGTGACATATACCGCGGCGAACCCACAATGCCAAGCGGCTGGGTCTCGGTAGAATCCATTTTATTAATATGAGCAATGCTGAAGTCACCGATCTTGATATCCTGATCAGCTGTCAGGAGCAGGTTGGAAGGTTTGATATCGCGGTGAATCACTCCCTGCCGATGGGCATAATCCAGCGCCTTGGCACATTTGAAAATAATCTCGATAACCTTGTCGAACGGCAACAGATTGTCGACTCGGGTAAAGTCTTTCAGCGTCAGGCCGCCTTCAACATACTCCATGATGATGTAGCAATTTTCCTCATCCACACCGGCATCAAGAATGCTGATGATATTCGGGTGGGTCAGCAGGCCGGCCGTATGGGCCTCGTTGAAAAACATCTTGCGGTAGCGCTGACCGGACTCGGGGTCGTTTAGCGACTCGGACAATGCCAGCTTGATTGCAATCAGAATATCAGCGTAGGGATCGTAGCCTAGATAGACCAGCCCCATGCTGCCGCGGCCAACCTGGCGCTGCACCTCGTATTTGCCGAGGCGATCCGGCACGGTAGGCAATTTATCATGCATAAGTATATGTTATTTAAAATAATTGTTGAGACGTCGCTGAAAGCAGCAAGCTGGCCGGGCTGCTCTGGCGGCGCTTGTCAAAATCCTGCCTGTGCTCCTGGAAAAACTCTTCCCTGAGGCAGCATAGTACGGCAAAAACCGGGCCACAGGTAGCGGCTGTCAGGCTGATTTTTGCCTGGCTGAAGTCTGTGCTATGGTTAATCCAGCAGCCGCTGAAGCAGATGCAGTTGCAAAGCGCGCATGCCGGTGCATACTATCCTGCAATATGAGTGAAAACGGCCCGGGCAATCAATCTGGTCGGGCACGGAGGGCTACCATGACAACAACAGTACGCCAGATACTGGAAGGTAAGGGTTACGAGATTTATTCTGTCAATCCGGATGACATGGTCATTGATGCGATTCGCCTTATGGCTGAAGCCAAGGTGGGTGCATTGCTGGTTCTTGATAATGGTCAGATGGCCGGCATCATTTCCGAGCGGGACTACACCCGCAAGGTCATTCTGAACAGCCGTTCATCACAAACTACCAAAGTCAATGAAATCATGACCAGTGGTGTGGTTTACGTAACACCGGAACAAACGATTGAAGATTGTCTGGTATTAATGTCGGAGCATCATATCCGGCATCTACCTATTGTTGAAAATGGTAAACCGATTGGCTTGCTATCAGTAATGGATGTCGTCAAGTCTATTATTTCTGAAAAGGAATTCCTGATAGAACAACTGGAAAACTACATTGCAGGTGTTGGCTAGACGATACCTGTTGTCTGTCATCTAAAATCACATCAAATCAAGGCCCATGCATCGTTCTGTTGCAGTCATTCTTGTTGCCCTCATCCTTATTGCCGTTTTTCTCTGGTTCAATCAGCGGCAGGTTTCCGAGATCACAGTTGATGAAGCCGAACTGGCCGGCACTGTTGAACTTGATGCCAGGTTAAATAATGAAGCTGATATCAGCACTACAGAAGATTTGCGTGCTGAAGCCTTGCGCTATATTGAAGAGATTACTGACCCCACGGATGAGCTTGTGGAAATTGATCGCGCAGATGATTTTGTTAATCGCGACGAACCCTTGTCACTGTTTCCACGGCAGTCTTTTGAAGAACGCACGCTGACTGAACTGGATGCCGAGCTCGATCCCGACGCACCAATTACCGTTGTGCGTGAACAGGAGCAAGTAGAGATATCTTCGCCACGGGAAATCATCATTGAAAGTGCCGGTAATCTGGAACTCCCTGTCAAGATACTAATGGGTGGCAAAGTCAGGGAGATGACGGTCGGCGAAGTGCTGGACAGGTATCCTGACCCGAATACACCCATCTCACTGATTAAACGGGTAGAACATCTTGAAGTTACAACCCTGGCAGAGCTGCACAATAACGACAGCATTGCTGCAGATGAAACCCTGAAGGTTATCCGCGAACCTTACCGTTTGAAAACTACCACAGTGGGTGAACTTTTGATGGATCAAAAGCAGGATAACAATGTTATTTTTTATGTACGCAACGTCACTGAAGACGATAAGCAGGGGCTTTGGGGTATTGTCCATAATGGTCTGGTCAAGAATTTTGCCAGCGGCATTGCAATACGCCGTGGTGAACAGGTGCGTAATTACCAGGTTGAAATCCCGCCGGGCGCCGATGAACGCAATGAAGATTTTTCAAGTTCGTTTCTGGGCCGCATGATTGTACGCAAGACCACTGAATCATATGTCTACAATTATCAGAATGGCGGCATGGGCCAGAATCCGGATCTGATCCGGCCGGGTCAGGAACTGGTGATTATCGGTTTCACCCCTGACGAGCTGGTTGATATCTACGAGCATTTTGTTTCCCGCTCGGAATCCTGACCACCATCATGGATCTGCAATTGCCGCCAGGTAAAATCTGGCAACAACTTGCCAGCCATTTTCAGACACTCTCTGATGTCAGTTTGCAGGATTATTTCGCGGCAGAACCTGATCGTGGTCAACGCCTTGCCATTGAGTTCGGACCACTTTATCTGGATTACTCCAAGAACCATATCAATCAGCAGACACTCGACCTGCTACTGGAGCTATGTAATGAATGCCAACTGGATCAGCATATAGCCGACTTGTTCAGTGGCTCGGTAATCAACAACAGCGAACAACGTGCCGCCCGGCATACCGCGCTGCGTAATCCTGAATATTTAACAGATACTGTTTTCAAACAGCAGTTGCAGACTGAAAAACGGCGCATTATTCAACTGCACGAGGCTCTGGCAAACGGCCAGATTGCCGGCTTCAGTAACAAGGCTATCAAGACGCTGGTAAATATCGGCGTTGGCGGTTCGGATATTGGTCCACGGTTGATCGTTAATGCTTTGCGTACAACATCAG
Organism: Gammaproteobacteria bacterium; assembly: GCA_040905025.1. Classification (GTDB taxonomy): domain Bacteria; phylum Pseudomonadota; class Gammaproteobacteria; order Methylohalomonadales; family Methylohalomonadaceae; genus JBBDSJ01. The sequence continues at coordinate 65,432 of JBBDSJ010000127.1, read as the reverse complement.
ATGAACCGGCCGTACATTTTATCAGCAACCTTGACAGTCATGATGCCACGAAAGTACTGGCCGCCGCTGATCCGGAAACAACGCTGTTCATCGTCGCATCAAAATCCTTTACCACGCTGGAAACCCGGCAGAATTTTCAGCGTGCCCAGGACTGGCTGCTTGCGGGTGGCTGCCCGGCGACAGCATTGGAACAACATTTTGTTGCTGCAACCGCGAGGCCACAGGCAGCTCTCGCCGCCGGCATAAATTCAGATCGTATTTTCAGCTTTGATACCAGCATCGGTGGACGTTATTCAATCTGGTCAATAGCAGGCCTGACAGCCATGCTGGCTATTGGCCCGCGGCAGTATGATGAATTCTTGCAGGGTGCCGCCGCGCTGGATACACACTTTGTGAACAGTGACCCGGGCACGAATATGCCGGTAATTCTGGCATTGCTGGATATCTGGTATCGCAATTTCTTTAATACCGCAGCCCGGGCAGTTGTACCATACGAACAACGCCTGGCCGATTTACCCGCATACCTGACACAGCTGTTCATGGAAAGTAATGGCAAGTCGGTCAGCCGGGATGGCCAGTCATTAAGCTGGCAAACCGGCGGTGTGATATTCGGCGGCACCGGAACAACGGTTCAGCATTCGTTTTTTCAAAGTCTGCATCAGGGCACAACATTGATCCCTGTTGACTTTCTCGTGGCCAGCCAGGGCGATTCCGACCATGCCGCTTTGTTTGCGAGTTGTGTAGCCCAGGCACGTGCACTAATGCTGGGTACGACTGACAACAGTCTTCCGGCACATCAAGTCTGTCATGGCAACCGGCCCAGCAATCTGCTGTTATATGAAAACTTGACGCCGTATGTACTTGGTATGTTGCTGGCTCTGTACGAACAACGCGCATTTGTACAAGCCTGCTTGTGGAATATCAATCCATTTGATCAATGGGGCGTGGAGCTGGGGAAACAAATTGCCGGGGATTTGCAGGATAAATTAACCGGGACGCAGAAAATGGCCGATGCTGATGATGATTTGGGGGATGACAGCTCAACGCGGAGACTGCTGCAGCATTATCGCCATAATAAAAACCAGAAGTAACCTCAAAATTCATTCCTCCTGTCATGCGGAGAGTATCTGTTTTTGCGATCGCTTACAGACAGTTTTTTCAATCTGTTTCATCCGTATAAAACCGGACTTTCTGCAATAAAGAACCTATTCAGTTACAGAAGCAAGCATATCAGTCGTTTCAGCCAGGCGCCGCACCAGGGTTTGTAAAAACACCCGGGTAAAATGCAGCTGGCATTCCGTTGACACCTGCGCAATCAGGGCCGGATTCATTTTCATCAGTGTGACAGCATTACGCGCAACAATTGTCGCCGTACGTTGGCTTTTACTGAGATAGCCCATTTCGCCGAAACAATCACCCTCATGCAACAGGCCCACAAAGGTATCACCCTTGCGCACTTCCACTACACCATCAATAAGAATATAGAACGCATCATCAAGGTCACCTTCCATGATAATTGAGTCACCTGCCTTGACCTGTTGCCAGCTGCAGGCACGAACTATTTCCCAGAGTTCGGCATCACTGAATTCGGTGAAAAATTCGAGCTCACGGATGGCATTGAATTTCTCCTTGATCTCCATCTCGCTTTCCGGCTGTTCAAGATGGTCAAATACCAGGCTTAGATCAGCCGCCAGATTCAGACCCATTTTGTAGCGTTTGGCCGGATTCTTCTGTAATGCATGATAAATAATCTTTTCCAGAATCGGCGGCACATCGGAGCGATAGGTGCGCAGCGGCGGCGCCTCGGCATTGATAATTTTATGAATCAGGCGAGAAAAGCCGTCAGCAGCAAATGGATGATTTCCCGTCAGCAACTCATACATCACAATGCCGAGCGAGAATAAATCCGTCTGGTTGGTAATCGTGTCTTCCTGTACCTGTTCCGGTGACATATAGCGAGGTGAGCCGACAAACCCGGTAGGCATGGTATTGGCTGTATCTGCCGTCATCAGGTGGGCAATACTGAAATCGCTGATCTTGATTGTGCCATCGCCGGCCAGCAGGATATTGGTCGGCTTGATATCACGGTGGATAACACCCTTGCGATGAGCATAATCCAGCGCCTTGGCACAGATAAAAATAATTTCCACGACCCGCTTGTAAGGCAGAAGATTGTCCGGCCGGCAATAGGGGCGCAGGGTTTCTGCCGCCTCAACCAGTTCCATGACGATATAGCAATCATCACCGTCAGCACCGGCATCAATAATCTGGACAATATTCGGATGTTTGAGTTTACCGGCAGTATGGGCTTCATTGAAAAACATTTTGCGATAACGACCGCCCACTTCACTGTCGCGTAACGAATCTGCCAGGGCCACTTTTAACGCGACCTTGCGATCTTCAAACGGATCATAGCCCTCGTAGACAACCCCCATGCTGCCCCGGCCAATCTGGCGCAGGATGTCGTACTTGCCTAGTTTTTCCGGCGTCTTTTCGCGCATCGATTTGTCTGGATTCTGGTTAGCTCTAGGGTTTCTGGCGTGAAACGCAGGCTCTCAGTATATAGCGAATACCGGAACATGTCTGGCCGGATCAGTGCATGAATGCCACTGTTTGAATGCCAGTTCTACAGAATTATGGTTATACTGCAAATCTGGTGCTATTGACCAGCCAGGAAGACCGGCATGGAGGGCATCAAAACAGCTTTAATGAACCCGGGCCAAATCGATCACCGGACATACTGACCCGGAGAGATTTTCCACGGGAATAATCTGGCCACAAATTACATGGAACAGAATTGGCCTTTGGTTGCATCTTGTTTCTGAATAACCTGAACAGAAGAGCCTCTGGCCATGACTTCCGACTCACTGGTACAACTCGAGCGTGTTGTCGAAGAGCACGACGAGCTGCTGACAGCGCGTTATGACCGCTACCAGTTATTCAGTGTTTTCCAGCCAATCTACAGCTTTGCACACAAGCGCATGGTCGGTTGTGAAGGACTGACCCGTGTTCTTGATGATAACGGCAGCCAGATCCACCCCGGTCAATTGCTGGGCGGACGCCATTCCATTGAAGAAACCATTTATCTCGATCGGCTCATGCGCACGCTGCACGTTGGTAATTTCAGTATCCGTAAACGTGAGAATGCCTGGCTGTTCCTGAATGTCAGCCCGGTAGTCGTCATTAACGGACATCAACATGGCGATTTTTTCGCCGATTTGCTGGCCAAATACGATTTTCCACCGCAACGGGTTGTCATCGAGATCCTTGAAACAGCCATTGCTGACGAATATGCCCTTGAGGCTACCGTTTCCAGTTATCAGGAACTCGGTTGCATGGTCGCAATTGACGATTTTGGTGCCGGCCATTCAAATTTTGAACGTATCTGGCGGCTGCGGCCGGACATTGTCAAACTCGACCGCAGCATGATCCAGCGGGCAACGACGGATCCCACCATTGGTCGCAGCCTCGGCCTGATTGTCAGCCTGTTGCATGAAATTGGTGGCCTGGTACTGGCCGAAGGTATTGAAACCGAGGAGCAGGCCATGCTGGCGATCACCGCTGATGTTGACATGATGCAGGGTTTTTTATTATCCGGTGCCGCTACGCTCAAGGAACCTATACCTGACTGTCAGCGACTGTTCGAACGCCTGCATGATTCCATTATGCAAACCAGCATTGACGAAGAATTTGAATTTCTGCGTTCATTCAGAAGTTACTATGATGCATTCAGCCGCGCTGCCAATATGCTCTCGGCAGGCCTTAATTTGTATACCGCAACTGAAGAAATTATCAGTATGGGCGAAGTACTGCGCATTTATGTGCTGAATGAATACGGCGCCCAGATTGGTGAAAATTTGACCTCGCCGGAGCAGGCAGTCAAACGTGATCCACGACTTTATCCATTAACTGAAGCACGCGGTGCCAGCTGGGGACATCGACCCTACTTCCGGCGCGCCATCTCCCGTCCCGGTGAAGTCCAGTTGACCCGGCCTTATCTGTCACTGACGGATGCCCGTATGTGTCTGACACTTTCACGCACCATCCAGCTGCGTAATGAACGTGCCGTATTGTGCTGCGATCTGGCCTGGCATAGCGGCCATACCAATAAATAGCTAGAAGTGGTCTCAAAATGTCACGCACCCAGGGGTGTAATAAAATGCAGCCGAGACCAGGCGCCCTTGATTATTAACCAATGGGGACGAGAAAGCGCAGTGTATAGACACTCTGCCGTTACACGGCCCCGCATTTAGAGTCCGCTTTCAACGCCCATTCGTATATTTTAGGGCGGCAAATGCAGTAATTTTGAGACCGCTTCTACGGATTTGCATGCAGGCCGGGCCGCTGGCGCGATATACTTGGCAACCTCTGTAACCGGCATGACAACGTCAGCCTTGCAGACTTCCACTACAATAAACCTATTTCAATCAGGATATTAACATCATGCAAGCTGTCATCCTGGCTGCCGGTGTCGGTCAGCGTCTCGGCGCCGAAGCTCAACAACGGCCAAAATCCCTGCTCGAGTTCGACGGTATATCGTTGCTGGCGCGGCATCTGCATATTCTTGCGCATTATGGTATCGAACATGTCAGCGTCGTAACCGGCTATGAACATGCGCAAATTGAAGCCGCGCTGCTTGCCAGCAACAATACACTCAAACTGGATATATCGACTCTTTACAATCCGGAGTTTCGTCTCGGCAGCGTTATCAGTTTTCACACCGCCGCGCCGATACTGACCAGTGGTGATGATGTGCTGTTAATGGATGCCGATGTGCTGTATGACATGCATATGATAGACCGGCTGATTAAAACCCGGCACGCCAACTGTTTTCTCCTCGACCGGGATTTCATTCCGGGCGACGAACCGGTGAAATTATGTGTGCAAAACAACCGGCTGATTGATTTTCGCAAGCGAATAGACAAGAATCTGCGCTTCGATTTTCAGGGGGAATCGGTGGGTTTCTTCCGCTTTTCCGCCGCGATGGCAACTGGCTTGATAGAGCGTGCCAAAGCTTATATCGAAGCCGACCGTAACACCGAACCCTACGAGGAAATTATTCGTGATGCCTTGCTTGCAGATACCACTGCATTCGGTTTCGAAGATGTTAGCGGACTGGCATGGATCGAGATTGATTTTCCCGAAGATATTGAACGCGCGCGGCAGGAAATTCTGCCCGCGATCACTTTGCCTCAGTCAATCAGTACATAAAGTTTATGGTCAGCCAGGTTAAAATTCCGGAAGCCACGCAAACAACTGCCCACAGCAAGGCTGTACAGCTACGGCAATTACTGGCGTCTCCCGGGCTCGAATTCATCATGGAAGCACATAACGGCGTTTCTGCCCGCATTGTCGAGCGCACCGGTTTCAAGGGTATCTGGGCGAGTGGCCTGGCCCTGTCGACGCAATTTGGTGTACGTGACAGCAATGAGGCCAGCTGGACACAGGTTGTCGACATGCTCGAATTCATGTCGGACGTTACCACAATCCCGATTCTGCTTGATGGCGATACCGGTTATGGCAATTTCAACAACATGCGCCGGCTGGTAAAGAAACTCGAGCAGCGCGGCATCGCCGGTGTTGCGATTGAAGACAAGCAATTCCCGAAAACCAACAGCTTCATTGATGGCGAACGGCAACCACTGGCCGAGATCGATGAGTTTTGCGGCAAAATCAAGGCCGGCAAGGACAGCCAGGAAGACATAAATTTTTCGATTATCGCCCGGGTCGAGGCGTTAATTGCCGGCTGGGGTATGGCTGAAGCACTGAAACGTGCCGAGGCTTATCATGCCGCCGGGGCCGATGCGATACTGATCCACAGCAAGCTGGCACGCGCTGATGAAATTCTGGAATTCACCCGCGAATGGGCCAATCGTTGCCCGGTCGTCATCGTTCCGACCAAGTACTACAGCACACCTACCGAGGTTTTCCGGCGCGCTGATATCAGTCTCGTGATCTGGGCCAATCACATGATTCGCGCCGCTGTTGAAGCAATGGAAAATATCAGCAGCAGCATTTATCAGTCAGAATCGCTGATTGATGCCGAAGATCGCATTGCCAGTGTGAGTCACCTGTTTGAATTGCAGGGTGCAGATGAGCTGAGCCGCGCGCAGCAGCGTTACCTGAAACCACGGCATGGTGAAACCAAAGCCATTGTACTGGCAGCAAGTCGCGGCAGTGCATTACGTGAACTGACCCATGACCGACCCAAAGTCATGCTGCCGGTGGGTGGCAAACCCCTGCTGCGCCGGTTGCTGGATGAATTCAAGCGCCAGGGTATACATCAGACCCTCGTCGTCGCCGGCTACAAGGCAGACGCCATCAATGTCAGTGGCATACAAATACGGCTGAATGAAAATCACGAGCATACCGGCGAGTTGGTGTCGCTAGCCTGTGCCCGGGACGATTTAACCGGTTCAGTGTTAATCAGCTATGGAGACTTGCTGTTTCGCAGTTATATCCTCCGCGATCTGCTTGACCGTGACGGTGAAATTGTCGTCGTTGTCGACTCCCAGGTGGATGCTGATTACATCAGTGGGTCGACCGACTATGCCTACTGTTCACGTGCTGATGATCGCGGCATATTCAGTGATGATGTCTATCTCAAACATATCGCTGAAACAGCAGATTCACAATATGGTGAACCTTCGGGCCGCTGGATCGGGATGTTACAGGTGCGTGGTGCCGGAATGGACTGGCTGCATGACGCCATGAATACACTGGCCGGGCAAACCGGGTTTGAAAAGTTCGGCTTGCCGGATTTGCTCAATCATTTGATTGACCAGGGCCATCCGATCCACGTGCATTACATCAATGGCCACTGGCTTGATGTCAACACGCTTGAAGACATCGATCGTGCCAGCGATTTCACACATGGCCAGATCACCACATGATTGAAGCCAGCGCATTTGTCGAGGCTGCCCGGCGTGCCGGATTTACACGCTATACCGGTGTCCCGTGTTCGTTTCTGACACCATTTATTAATTATGTCATCAATAATACGGCGCTGAATTATGTATCATCGGCCAATGAAGGTGATGCACTGGCAACCGCTGCCGGCGCTGCCATCGGCGGTGAACGCAGTATAGTCATGATGCAGAATTCCGGTCTTGGCAATGCCGTCAGTCCGTTAACATCTCTTGCCTGGGTATTTCGTATTCCTTTATTGATGATCTGTACACATCGTGGTGAACCCGGTCTCAAGGATGAACCACAACATGAGTTAATGGGCCGCATTACCGGTGAGTTGCTTGATACCATGGAGATGCCATGGGAGGTATTTCCGCAGGATGAAGCTGATATAGATGCCGCACTGGCACGGGCAACACAGTACATGCAGGCGGAACAGCGGCCTTATGGTTTCCTGATGCGCAAGGGCACCGTTGCCAAACATGACTTGCAACGTGATCCCGTCCCCGTGCGCGAAGACAACGGCATACGCCGCAGTCACTGGCAACGACAATCAAGGCCGACGCGCCGCGATGTACTCGAACAAATCTGCCAGCACAGCCCCGAACAGGGCAGCGTTATCATTGCGACCACCGGCTTTACCGGCCGCGAGCTGTATGCCGTCTGTGACCGGCCAAACCAGTTGTACATGGTCGGCTCCATGGGTTGTGCATCATCGCTGGCATTGGGACTGGCGTTGGCGCGGCCGGATCTGAGAGTGATTGTGGTTGATGGCGATGGTGCTGCATTGATGCGCATGGGGAATCTGGCAACACTGGGCGTATACGGCGGCAGTAATCTTTATCACATCGTGCTGGATAACGAAGCACATGATTCCACCGGTGCCCAGGCAACCGTAGCTGCCAGTATACGTTTTGCCGATATTGCCAGCGCCTGTGGTTACAGCCTGGCAATTGACGGTGACAGTATGGAAGTCATCGACGACCTGTTTGCGACAACCGGAACCAGCGGCGCACGCTTTGCGCATTTAAAAATCCGGATCGGCACATTACCGGATTTGCCGCGCCCGGCCGTTACGCCCGCAGCAATATTACGGCGCTTGATGCAACAAATCGGTGCAACATTTTAGTCATGACTGATTCTCGCGTCCCCTTATTGCTCAATCCGGGCCCGGTCACACTCAGTGACACGGTACGCAAGGCGCTATTGCGGCCGGATTTGTGCCATCGGGAACCTGAATTCAGTGAACTGCAAAGTGCAATCCGGCACAAACTCCTGCAGGTGCATAAGCTGGATCAGAAAGACTGGGCAGCGGTGTTGCTGACGGGCTCGGGTACGGCGGCCGTCGAAGCCATGCTCAGCAGTCTGGTACCGGTCACAGGGCGTGTATTGATTGTTGCCAACGGTGTCTATGGCGAGCGCATGGCACGGATGGCGGCCATTCACCGGATTGATCATGAAATCTGTCAGCATGACTGGCATGCCGGTATTGATCTGGCAGCGATCGAGCAGGCACTACAGCAAAAAACCTGCAGTCATATTGCTGTTGTACAACATGAAACGACAACCGGCCGGCTGAATGACATCGCTGCACTGGCAGCACTCGCCAGTCGTTATCAGGTGGAATTATTACTCGATGCCGTCAGCAGTTTCGCTGCCGAAGAAATTGATTTCATCGACTGGCCAATCGCCGGTTGTGCTGCTACGGCAAATAAATGCCTGCATGGAGTGCCGGGGATTTCGTTTGTGATTTGTCAGCGTCAGGCACTCGCAGGTGCGGCACAACGTACGCTGTATATGCACCTGCCGACTTATGCCGATGCCCAGAACAACGGCGGCACACCGTTTACCCAGTCAGTGCAGTGTTGCTACGCACTCGATGCGGCACTCGATGAGTTTCTGGCCGCCGGTGGCCGACCGGCACGCCAGCGTCTTTATCAACAGCGCATGCAACGGGTACGCAGCGGTCTGGTTGGATTGGGTATTGAACCACTACTGGAAGATGCAGTGAATTCCTGTGTACTGAATGCATTCCGCCTGCCTGCCGGACTCAGCTACGCAACGTTACATGATGAACTGAAACAGGCCGGCTTTATCATCTATGCCGGCCAGGGTGAATTTGCGAAGACCCTGTTCAGGATTGCGGTGATGGGGGAATTACAGAATACCGATCTGGAACGCCTGCTTGACGCAATAAAAAAGTTGCTTATGCATGACTGAGACAGAGCTTCAGCCCTGTCATGTCCGGCACCAGGCCGCTACAAACTGCCACCGCTACCCCGGCTACCGGTCGCTGCCATCACCTTGTCAGTGATCAACGCCAGATCAATGGCATATTTGACACAGGTTTTCATGTATTCAGCGCGATTTTCATCGGTGACTTCGCCCTTCTGGATATAACCGACCAGCAAGTGGGTTGCGGCACTATAAATCGTTGGAGAAACCACGATCTCACTGCGCAGATATTGAATACGGGTATTATCCGATATGTCACGATCAGACATGGTATCGCCCTCGATAATTATTGAGTGAATTTATTTGCCGGTCTTGTACCGGACTCTGGTATGACTTCAGTTTCTCGCTACCGATGCCGGTGCTGTTGATGCCGGCAAATATTGCTGTATGAATGCACGGAAAGCTTCAGTCGTCAAACCGGCAGAATTCAGCATGTCTTCACGCGAGCCATGCTGAATGAGATCATCCGGCAAACCGTAATGAACAATATTAGCCGGACGGTTGTGTGCCGACAGTACTTCGCTGACGGCTGTTCCGGCACCACCGAGAACAACATTCTCATCAATTGTGACCAGTAAATCGTGTTCGACAGCCAGTTGTAGGATCATATCTGCATCGATCGGCTTGATAAAACGCATATTCACTACTGTTGCATCAAGCTGTTCACCCACTTCGAGCGCGATATCCAGCATGACACCAAACGACAGAATGGCAACCTTCTGGCCACGCCGGCGCAGTTGCGCCTTGCCCACCGGCAATGCCGTCATTTCCTGTTTGACTTCAACGCCCGGCCCACTGCCACGCGGATAGCGCACACAAGCCGGCTTATCAAGAATATAACCGGTGTACAGCATCTGCCGGCATTCGCTTTCATCCGCCGGCGCCATCAGCACTATGCCTGGCAGACACCGCAGAAAACTCACATCGTAGGCACCATTATGCGTCGGCCCATCAGCACCTACACAGCCGGCACGATCGATTGCAAACAATACCGGTAATTTTTGCAAAACAACGTCATGAATAAGCTGATCATATGCACGTTGCAGAAATGTCGAATAAATTGCCACGACCGGTTTCAAACCGTCGCAGGCCATACCGGCCGCCACCGTCACGCTGTGTTGCTCGGCGATGGCAACATCAAAATAACGATCCGGATATTCGTCACGAAAACGTTTCAGATCCGAGCCTTCACACATGGCCGGCGTAATCGCAACAACCCGCTCATCGACGGCTGCCATGTCACAGATCCAGTCACCGAAAATCTTGCTATAGGTCGGTTTGGCCGGTTTGTTCGATGGCACAATGCCCAGATTCGGATCAAACGGAGAAACACCATGATACTTGACCGGATCGGCTTCGGCCAAAGCATAGCCTTTGCCTTTCTTGGTGATGATATGCAGCAGCTGTGGACCTTCGAGACCCTGAATATTACGAATCGTGCTCACCAGTGTCGGCAAGTCATGGCCGTCGATCGGACCGATATAATTAAAACCAAACTCCTCAAACAGCGTGCCGGGCACGATCAAGCCTTTTACGTGCTCCTCGACCCGATGTGCGAGTTCCCACATGGGCGGCATCTTGGACAACACTTTTTTTCCTTGTGCGCGCACCGACGTGTAGAGCTTGCCGGACAGAATCTGTGCAAAGCGGTTTGACAAGGCTCCCACATTGGGTGAGATCGACATGTTATTGTCGTTCAGGATCACAAGCATGTTGGCATTGATATCACCGGCATGATTCAGCGCTTCAAAGGCCATGCCGGCCGTCAAACCACCATCACCGATAATCGCAACAGCACGTCGCTCCGAGCCGGTCTGTTTTGCCGCAATGGCCATACCCAGGGCGGCACTGATGGACGTGCTGGAATGACCGACGCCAAAGGTGTCATATTCACTTTCATCACGTTTTGGAAAGGGAGCCAATCCGCCCCATTGGCGGATACTGGTCATGCGATCGCGGCGTCCGGTCAGGATTTTATGCGGATAGGCCTGATGGCCGACGTCCCAGACGAGACGATCATCCGGCGTGTTGTAAAGGTAATGCAGCGCGACAGTCAGTTCGACCGTGCCGAGCCCGGCCGCGAAGTGGCCACCGCTCTTGCTCACGCAGTCGAGCAGGCTGGCACGCAGCTCCTGGGCCACAGTTTCCAGCTCTGATTCCGGCAATTTGCGCAGATCGGCAGGACTTTGAATGGTATCGAGTAACGGTGTGCAGCTTGATTGCGACATGACAATATAATCTTGGCAGTTCAAACAGGCATTATCGCCATCAGTGTCAGGAGGCGCAAGGGAATCTCTGCGCCCGGGTGCAGTCTGAAGCTCATGACCGCCATGTCTGTTTTGAGCAACAGATGACGTCAAAATTTCGCAGCCATTTGCAACAAACCTTTAATCATAGTAATTTAGTCAGAAATTCGGTTGGCAGCCGTACCAGACGGCTGTCGCAAAAAAACAACAGGAGCATTTCATGGGCGTACCCCTGATCCAGCAGTACCGCGTCGGCAAATATATTCTCGGTCAAAAATTCAAACGGCAGGAAAAGTATCCGCTGGTGTTAATGCTGGAGCCGTTATTCCGCTGTAACCTGGCTTGCTCGGGCTGCGGCAAAATTGACTATCCGGATGAAATTCTCGACAAGCGCCTCAGTTATGATGACTGCATGGACGCCATAGATGAATGTGGCGCACCGGTAGTGTCGATTGCCGGCGGCGAACCGCTGATTCACAAGGAAATGCCGCAGATTGTTGACGGCTATATCAAGAAAAAGAAGTTTGTCTATTTGTGCACCAACGCGCTGCTGCTCGACAAGCGCATGGATGATTATTCGCCGTCACTCTATCTGACTTTCTCCATTCATCTGGATGGTAACCGCAAGCATCATGATGCCTCGGTTTGCCGTGAAGGTGTCTATGACAAGGTCATCGAGGTCGTACGCAAGGCGCTGGATCGCGGCTTCCGTGTGACCGTGAATTGCACATTATTCCAGGGTGAAACTCCGGCTGAAGTGGCCGAGTTCATGGACACCATGATGGCACTCGGTGTTGAGGGCGCAACCATATCACCGGGTTATGAATATGAGCGTGCACCCCGTCAGGACGTGTTTCTGAAGCGAAGCGAAACCAAACAGCTGTTCCGCGACATTTTCAAGCTTGGCAAGGGCAGGAAGTGGCGTTTCAACCAGTCATCCATGTATCTGGATTTCCTGGCCGGCAATCAGTCCTATCAGTGTACGCCGTGGGGCAATCCGACTCGCAACGTGTTCGGTTGGCAAAAACCGTGTTATCTGCTGGTCGGCGAAGGCTATGCCCACAGTTTCCAGCAAATGATGGAAGAAGTTGAATGGGAAAAATGGGGCACCGGCCGCAACCCGAAATGTGCCAACTGCATGGTGCATTGTGGTTATGAACCGACGGCGGTTAATGATACTTTCAGCCGGCCACTGCAGGCCCTGAAAGTATTTCTGAAAGGCCCGCGTACTGATGGCCCAATGGCACCTGAATTACCGATTATGTATGAAGATGAACCGGCAGCACAAAAACCGAAACTGGTAGCCCAGGCTCGCAACGCCAGTTGCAGCAGTCAGAAAGTCGCCTGATTCCTTTCGGCGTCAGCTAACCGAAAAAGCCGCTGTCTTGACAGGACTGCGGCTTTTTTATTTTTAGTAAGCTCTGAGTAAATCAGAGTTGCCTTTATGATCGGACTTGGCGTTCATTATTGAGTCATGATTGACAGTTATCTTGTATTGCCCGCGGTCATCATGTGGCTAACAGTATTATTATTACCCTGGCAACCCTGGCGAATGCGTGAGCGTTTTGACCTGCCAACTGACTGGCACAGCAAGCAACCGTCTGACAGACTTGCACAGGTGACTGTGCTGATTCCGGCGCGCAATGAAACCGGACTTATCGCAACCACACTGCATGGTCTGGCAACACAATCAGCCAGTCTTGAAATTATTATCATTGATGACCAGTCTACGGATGGCACTGCTGATCAGGCCCGCGAGACAGCGGATAAACTGGGCCTGGAGTCTCTGCATATCATCACCACTCCACCATTACCCGGTGGCTGGAGTGGCAAGCTCTGGGCACTTGAACAAGGCCGTCTGCATGTCAATACAAAATACGTTTTAATGCTGGATGCCGACATAGAAATGATGCCGGGTGTACTCAGCGCATTGCTGACCAAACTTGAAGACGAAGAACTGCATATGTTGTCTCTGATGGTGCGCTTACGCATGCAGAATGGCTGGGAAAAACTGCTCATGCCAGCGTTCATCTATTTTTTCAGGTTGCTGTATCCATTCGCCCTGAGTAACCGGCCGAATAGCCGGATTGCCGCCGCCGCTGGCGGTTGTATCTTGTTGCGCGCTGATACCCTGACAGCCATTGGTGGCTTTGCATCGCTGCGTGGTGCACTGATTGACGATTGCAGTCTTGCCGCCAAAGTCAAAGCCAGAGGCCAGCGTATCTGGCTGGGATTAACGCATGCCGCAGTCAGTCAGCGCCGCTATGAATGTCTTGGCGACATCTGGCAAATGATTACGCGCACAGCGTATGCCCAGCTACGCTATTCGCCGGCCCTGTTGCTGTTGTGTCTGCTGCTACTCGGACTGGCTTTCGCAGCACCGTTATACGGGCTGACTGCGGGGCCACCCGCACTATGGTTGGCACTGGCGGCACTGATAATGATGCTGGCAAGCTATGCGCCGACTTTGCGCTATTATGGAATTTCAGGCTGGTATATGCTGACATTACCGCTCGCAGCGATTCTGTTTGCCTGTATGACGGTTGACTCCGCCCGACAGCATCGCACTGGTCGTGGCAATATCTGGAAGGATCGGGTCTATGTGCACGAGAATCCGCGCGATACGGATTGACTGCCACAAATGCAACATAATCATGTAGAAACAGTCTGAATGTATGGACTATTGTCCGCTACAATAGCCGGACGCCTGCCAAAGCAAACGCTATAAATGGCAGAATTGCACAATACAACCGGATCCGCCTGAGAATGCCTCTGCCCGGATTGCGTTGAGACTTCATTGATTTTGAGCTGAATTACCATGAAACTACCTGTTAATTTATTGTCCCGAATATTGTCTGCTGTTGTATTAACAATACTGCTGCAGCCCGTATATGCAAACGAAACCGCGATAGATACAGCGAATGCCGATGCTGCAAAAACCATTGTTGACGAACTACATAATGCATTACTTGAAATCATGCGTAATGGTGCATCACTTGGTTACAATGGCCGCTATGAAATAATTAAACCGATTATCGCGGAGAGTTTTGATACACCGATCATCTCACAAGTCATAATGGGTCGCTATTGGGATGATCTGGATGCCGATAAACAACAGGAATTCATGGCACTGTTCAGAGAACTGAGTACTGCCACTTATGCCAATCGCTTCAGTGAATATGCAGATGAATCTTTTCAGCATGTCTCGGTAGACAGTCTCAACAAGGGGCGGCTGCTGGTACGCACCGAACTGATTAAAGCTGGTGGCGAGAAGGTCAAATTTGATTATCTTATGCACCAACGTGATAGCGACTGGTATATCATCAGCGTGGTGGCACAGGGAGTTAATGACCTCTCAATGAAACGCGCTGAATATAATTCTGTGATCCAGTCAAGTGGCTTTGACGCCCTGTTCCAGACCCTGCAAGACAAGATTGCCGAAATGGAGACAACGGCGGATTTGTAATAATATCAGCAGACATTAATCATCATACTGACCTTGATGAAGGGCGTGGGACAAGATCAGGGTTCGTCATTTAAGAAATAATACAGCCAGAACCACATAGTGAGAATAATTATGGCGCATAGCACCAGGGGAAATTACAAATTATTTATCATGCTGTTGTCTTTGTTGGCGCTTGGCGGTTGCGCCACGACTCAGGGACCAGGCGGTGATACCAATGATCCACTTGAGCCCGGCAACCGGTTTTTCTACGGTGTCAATGAAACGCTGGACGGCGCATTTGTGAAACCGCTGGCAGAATTCTATGTTTATGCGACACCGGAACCTGTGCGTGAATCGGTCAATAATTTGTTCGGCAATCTTGGCTATATCAATGTCATTCTGAACTCGTTTCTGCAGGGCAAAGCCGATGATGGCTGGTCAGACACAGCGAGATTCCTGGTCAACTCCACACTGGGCATCGGTGGTCTTTTTGATGTTGCCACCGATATGGGCTTGCCGTCACGGCAGGAAGATTTTGGCCAGACCCTGGCTGTCTGGGGTAGCGGTGAGGGTGCCTATATGTACTTGCCAATCTGGGGTCCGACGACAGTGCGTGATGCGCCGGGCATCGCCGTTAGTACTGTGACAAACCCGTTGTTTTATCTGACCGGTGCCGCACTCTATCCGGTGACCGCACTCGGCATCATCAATACCCGTGCTAACGTGCTGGAAGCGACACGATTGCGCGATGAAGCTGCACTTGACGCCTACGTCTTTACCCGTGAAGCCTATTTGCAACGGCGCAATTATCTGATATTTGACGGTAATCCACCCGCCGACGGTTATGACGATATATTCAACTTTGACAGCGGTGAAGGCAACGGCGACATGTTACGTGTGCAATAGCACCGACCTCGTTCCTGAAATGTGCAAACATTGTGGAAATATGTGAACTGTTAGGCAAATACCGTCTGGTTGACAGCCACTGCCTGAACTAAACTACGCTCGCAAAATCTATTTCTGTAACTGTATGCTATCTTGTATACAGTACCAGCAGTCTTGGGATTACGGTCGGTTTGCTTCTGCCGGACAAGACTGACCATTTAGTGGAGGGGAAACCCGATGAAATTTAATATGAAAGCAAAATCGATAGCACTTATTCTCGCCGGCACTGTCATGCTCGCTGGCTGTAACCCGACCAAGGAAAACATCGGCACATTGGCTGGCGCAGGTACCGGTGCTGCGGTTGGTACTCAAATCGGTGGCGGCCGTGGTCAGCTGGCCGCTGTTGTCATTGGCACACTTGCAGGCGCCTACATCGGTGGCAAGGTCGGTAAAACCTTCGATGATGTCGACCGTATGAAGATGAACCAGGCGCTGGAAACGCAGCCAACAGGTCAGGCATACGGCTGGGAGAATCCGGACTCCGGCCAGAATTATGCTGTCACGCCAACCCGAACCTATGAGGGTGACAGTGGTCCATGCCGTGACTACACCACCGAAGCTGTTATCGATGGCCAGCGTGAAGTCGTACATGGTACCGCCTGCCGCCAGCCGGATGGCCGCTGGGTCGCGATGAATTAATCAGTCTGTTCTTGTTGCAACGGTGTAAATTGCGGGCCTCAATCGAGGCCCGCATCCACGATCTCCAGCCAGTGCCTGACCGGTAAGTCCGTCCCCTGCTGTAAATGCAGCAAACAACCGATATTCGCCGTTGCAATATACTCGGGACTGCCGGCTTGCAGGCAGATCAGTTTCTTCTCTCTAATCTTGTCCGCCAACGCCGGCTGCAATATTGAATAGGTCCCGGCTGAACCGCAACATTGATGGGCATCGGCTACCGGCAACAAATCAAGGCCAAACCGTTTCAGCAAATTTTCCGTAACACCAGCGAGTTGTTGACCATGCTGCAATGTACAGGGCGACTGGAATGCAATCTGCGTGGACACTGAACCCAAAGATTCCACTGATTCATTTGCAAGATATTCCGCCGGATCCTGTGCCAGCATGGCAACCCGATCAGCGCGTTTGGCATAGTCAGGATCGCTCGCCAGTAACTCGCCATAGTCCTTGACCATCACGCCACAGCCGCTGGCTGATACCAGGATCGCCTCTGCGCCGGCTTCAATATGCGGCCACCACAGATCGATATTGCGACGGGCGAATACCCTGGCCTGCCCGGCATCACTCAAATGCAGATCCAGTGCGCCACAGCATTGCTCATTGGTTATCTGTGTAACACTAATCTGTAACCGATCCAGCAACCTTGCCAGCGCAGAATTGATATTGGGAGCAAGACCCGGTTGTACGCAGCCTGTAAATAGCAACACGCGGCGTGTATGTTGCGTTGTCGGCCAGTGGCCGGCACCCCGGGATAGCGGAATTTTCTGTTTCAACCGTGTGGGCAACAACGGCCGCAGCCACTGGCCGCTACGCAATAACAGGTTAAACCGGCGACGGTAAGGCAAAATCCATTTCAGCATTTTTCGTTGCCAGCGTTGAATTGCTGGACGTGGCTGCTGCGTTTCCATTTGTTCGCGGCCAATCTCCAGCAGGCGGCTGTATTGCACGCCGGATGGACAGGTAGTTTCACAGGCACGGCACGTCAGGCAGCGATCCAGATGCAGCTGCGTCTGTTCAGTGACCGCTTCACCCTCGAGCAACGCCTTGATCAGATAAATGCGGCCACGCGGACTATCAAGTTCATTGCCCAGTTCGCGGTACGTCGGGCACGTTGCCAGGCAAAAACCGCAATGCACACACGTACGCAAAATCCGATCCGCCGTCTGACCGCGCTCTGTCTGGCGCAGTTCTTCAGGTAACTGGGTCAGCATGTGGCACTCGCATCACAGCCATTAATACAAGGCCAGACCGCACGATTAAAAATACAATGTGGATCAAACGCCTGGCGCAGGCGTTGCTGAATCAGCTGTTGTGCCGCCGGTATCAATGGATAGCGCGCGGCTCCGCTTGCACCCTGAAACAATACGCATTGACCAGCCCGTGCTGCCAGCGCCTGATGGATGTCTTCCGGCGCTGCTGTCGATTTTAACCAGCGCAATGCCCCACCCCAGTCGATCAGCCAGTCGCCATCGATATCCGGCAAGGCGGCTGTTGCAGGCAAACTGCAACGCCACAAAGGCCGCGCATCGGCAAAAAAAGGCAATGTCAGTTCACGTAGCCGGGACCAGAAATCAGAATCCGGCATGACGTCGAAACCAAATGCCTGTTCGGCCGCATCAACTGCCGCTGCAACACCGGACAAACGCAAATGCAAATCTCCGTCAACATAGGCCGCCGCCGATAATGGATAAGGTTTGCCTGCCAGCCGGTTCATGCAATCCAGTGCAGCTTCCAGTGACATTGATTCACGCAGGTGCCGCTCTGTTTCGGGCAAGGGTAAAACCTTGAATGATATTTCCAGTAGTACACCAAGGGTACCGAGTGCGCCTGTCATCAGCCTGGAGGCATCATAGCCGGCAACATTTTTCATAACCTGGCCACCGAAACGCAAATCTTCACCGCGGCCGTTCAGGCACCGGATGCCAAGCACAAAATCACGCACGGCGCCGGCATAAGGCCGCCGCGGTCCTGACCATCCACACGCCACTGCACCACCCACCGTTGCAGTTGTACCAAAATGTGGCGGCTCACAACCAAGCATCTGGCCTTTTTCAGCGAGCACTGCCTGCAATTCGGTCAATGCCGTACCGGCACGTACAGTGATAATGAGTTCACTTGGCTGGTAATCAACAACACCCTGCAAGCGGCTGACATCCAGTGGCGGATCATCAAGCCCTGGCAGCAAATGCTGTTTGCTGCCGCCTGCCCTGATGGACACTGGCTGACGGCTGTCCGCAGCCGCAATAACCTGTGTCTGTAGTTCCTCAATAATGGATTTGACTGAAATTTTATTCATCAGCTGACAATGTCGCTGTTACCAGCGATGTTTGTCGAACAGTTCCGGATTGGCCCAGTAATCACTGTTCAGCCACTCAGGCGTGGTTTTGTAATGCTCAAGTTCGAATCGATATAATTGCAACTGCGTCTCGGCGTCCACGTCCTGACGTAAAAATCCCAGCGCAAGCAGATCCACCTGTTGCCAGACACACTCGCTACCAACCGGCAATAACACGAAAATATGCCGGGCGTGCAGATCCCGCAGCCGTGCCAATAAGCGGGTAATATCAGCCTTAGCTACATTTTCCATAGCTCCGGCCAGAACAGCCACATCAAATACCGGTAGCGACGACTGCGCCAGCAGTTGCTCCGCTGTACTGGTTTCAATACGGGCATCCGGCCACTTGTCCAGTAGCGTCGGCTTGCCTGCTGTAGCCAGATCACCGACCAACAACCAGTGCTGCGGCTGTTCATCTGCCAGCGTTGCTACAATATTGGTCCAGCAATCAATGGCCATGCCTAAAAACGCTCCAGTTCCGGGTGCGGTAACTGACCATGATGCACATGCAGACCGCCATATTCCGCACAGCGCTTCAGTGTCGGTACCGCCTTGCCGGGATTCAACAAGCCGGCCGGATCAAATGCCTGCTTGATAGCATGAAACTGGGTCAGCTCCGGTGAATGGAATTGTGAACACATCTGGTTGATTTTTTCGATACCAACACCATGCTCGCCGGTGACTGTACCACCGGCCGCTACACAGGCCTCGAGTATGCGTGCGCCGAGCTGTTCGGCACGATGCAGCTCGCCCGGGCTGGCAGCATCATAAAGAATCAGCGGATGTAAATTGCCGTCGCCGGCATGAAAAACATTGACCACACGCAGACCGTATTCTTCCGCAAGATCGGCAAAGCTCGCCAGCACATCTGCAATACGCCGCCGCGGAATGGTCCCGTCCATACAGTAATAATCCGGCGCGATACGGCCACTGGCGGGAAATGCTGCCTTGCGTCCAGCCCAGAACCGGGCCTGTTCCTGAGCGTCTTTGGCTACCCGAATGTCGACTGCGCCGGCACGTTTGAGAATTTGTTCAACCCGCTGTAATTGTGCCTGTGTCTCCGCGGCATTACCGTCAAGTTCACAAATCAGTATTGCAGCGGCATCAGTGGGATAACCGGCATGGACAAAATCCTCTGCTGCCTGTGTGATCCCCTGATCCATCATTTCCAGACCGGCCGGAATAATCCCCTCGGCAATAATTTCTGCCACCGCATTGCCGGCCGCAGCGACGGTCGCAAAAGACACCAGCATGACCTCGTAAGCAGTCGGTGACGGTATCAGTCGCAATGTCGCCTCGACAATCACGCCGAGCATACCTTCCGACCCCGTCAATAACGCCAGCAAGTCATAACCGGCATTATCAAGACGTTCACCGCCAAGCTCGAGCAAATCGCCTGTCATGGTGACGAATTTAATGCCGAGTACATTGTGTAACGTCAATCCGTACTTCAGGCAATGCACGCCTCCTGAGTTTTCCGCGATGTTGCCACCAATCGTGCAGGCAATCTGTGAGGAAGGATCCGGCGCATAAAACAGACCATGCCCGGCGACAGCCTCTGACACACTGATATTGCGCACGCCGGGCTGAACAGTCGCCGTGCGGGCGAGAGGATCAATTGACAGGATTTTATCAAAGCGGGCGAGACTCAGAACCACACCCCCGACAACTGGCAATGCCCCGCCTGACAAACCGGTACCGGCACCGCGTGCGACCACCGGAATATTGTATTTATGACACAAGCGTAAAATCGCCTGCACCTCGGCGACAGTATCCGGCAAGAGCACACAATCCGGCGACTGCCGGTACGCAGACAAACCGTCACACTCGTATACACGCAGCGCTTCCGCTGTATTGATAACAGCCTGCGCCGGCAAAATACCCGTCAGGTCACTGAAAAATGCCTGGCGTGCCCCCGGATCGGTCAGGCCAGCATGAGTCGGTTCAGTATTCACTCGCGCTCCTCTTGCCTCAACGTTGCATACAGGGCCTAGAATTCATAGCTTTTTGGCACCACCACAATACCCTGCCCGGATACCACAAAGCGTCTGGCATCGGCTTCTGCGTCATAGCCGATGCGCGTACCAGCAGGAATAGTGACATATTTATCGACGATACAATTGCGTAATTGTGCATTTTCTCCTACCTGCACACCTTCAAACAGAATGGAATGCTCTACTGTTGCTGCGTCCTCTACATTGATGCGGGTGAACAGAATGCTGTTGTTGACACCGCCACCAGCGATGACAGTGCCACCACCAACAATTGAATTGATGAATATACCTTCATTGGATGAGCGACCGGGTACCGTGCGCGCAGGCGGATTCTGGGACTGATATGTGCGAATCGTCCAGTCACCCTGGTACAAATCCAGCGGCGGTTCACTTTCAAGCAAGGCCATATTGGCATTGTAGTAATCATCCAGACTATGAACATCACGGAAATAGCGATCCTGGCTGACGCGGCCGCTGGCACCACCAAATTGATAGGCATGGGCCTGATGGTTTGCCACCAGTCGCGGCAACAGATTTTCAACCAGATCATGGCGCGAATCACTGGCGGCATGATCTGCCAGCAGTTCGGCTTCCAGCACGTCCAGGCGTACCGCCATAATACCCATGGGATACACGGCATTGGCTGGTGCATTCGTTATGGCATGCAAGGAGTTAATGCGGCCATCCGTATCTATACTAATCGCAGGTATATTGGCCAGCGTCGGTTCAGCCTGTTCCTTGCAGGCCAATGTTACATCTGCACCACTGGCGATATGCTGCTCGAGCAGGGCGCCATAATCCATCCGGTGAATCGTGTCGCCCGGCAGCACCAGAATATGTTCAGCACCATTACGCTTGAGGATAAACAGATTCTGGTAAATGGCATTGGCACTGCCACTGTAACCAATATTCCCGGCATGCATCTGTGGTGCTACTGCAGTGATGTACTCGCCAAACTCCGGATTGAATATCGACCAGCCATCACGCAGATGCTTGACCAGCGAATGAGACTTGTATTGTGTCAGCACCAATACCCGGCGTAATTCTGAATGCAGACAATTTGCCAGGGCAAAATCTATCATTCGATATTTGCCCCCAAACGGAATGGCAGCCTTGGTACGCTGGGCCGTGAGCGGCTCTAGACCCTTGCCCTGGCTCTCTGCCAGGACCACAACAATCACCTGACTACTTAATGACATGCTTTTATCCGGGCTGAAGGGCTGGAAATCTGAACATCAAAGGGCACGGCAGGTTGGCTCCTGCGGCGTCGATATGTGTATAGGCAACAATTATAAAGCATTGCGCCAACAGTCCAATAACAGGCGCGCAGCTGTTTCTGCATTTGTGGTGGCATCATTTCAGTGCAAGGCGGAGTAAAATGGCACCTGTAACAGACTAACAGTAAAAATATACGTTGTGCGGCAATACCGAAACCGCCGCCTAGATTCCGGAAAAATCTATAAATATGATAAAGTTATATAAACATTCCGCCCAAAAACCCAGACCAGTCCTGTGACCGGAATACCGGAAATCCAATGAGCAACGAGATTCTCATCAATGTCACCCCGCAGGAGACCCGGGTCGCCGTTGTCGAAAACGGCGTCCTGCAGGAAGTCTATGTCGAGCGCAGTAAACGCCGCGGGCTGGTCAGTAATATCTACAAGGGTAAAATTTCGCGCGTTCTGCCCGGCATGCAGGCTGCATTTATTGACATTGGCCTGGAACGCACCGGTTTCCTGCACCAAAATGATCTGACCAGCTCTGGCACCGACGATGAAACCAGTAGCATTCTGGTACGCGAACCTCCTATTGAGACGCTGCTGCATGAAGGTCAGGAAATCAACGTTCAGGTAGTCAAGGATCCTATCGGCAGCAAAGGCGCACGGTTGACCACACGACTGGCACTGCCGTCACGACATCTGGTATTGATCCCCGAGAGCGATACAATTGGCGTTTCACAACGTATTGAAGATGAAGCTGAACGTGAACGCCTGCGTAGTCTCATTCATGAATGTCAATCCGGCATTATCCAGCTTGCCGCTGGCCACGATCTAAAACCCGTAAAAACCTGTTCCGGTAACGACCCGGCCCTGTCTGCAAACGGCTTTATCGTGCGTACGGCAGCAGAAGGTGTCAGCAACGAAAAAATCTGCAAGGATATTGATTTTCTTAATCGACTCTGGTCTGCAATCAGCGGCCGGTTTATGACAACAAGCGCGCCGGGATTGTTATATGAAGATCTGCCATTATTCATCCGGACATTGCGCGATCTTGTGGATACTGAAACAGAAAAAGTGCGTATTGATTCACGCGAATCTTATGACAAATTACTCGATTTTGCGCATCGTTTTATTCCGGAATTTGTTGATCGTATAGAACACTATGCCGGGGAACATCCCATTCTTGACTTGTTCTCGGTTGAAGACGAGATCCAGAAATCGCTTGGCCGCAAGGTACAACTGAAATCCGGTGGTCATCTGATCATTGATCAGACCGAGGCAATGGCCACGATTGATGTGAATACCGGCGCGTTCGTCGGGCATCGTAATCTTGAAGAAACAATATTCAAAACAAACCTGGAAGCTGCCCAGGCGATTGCCAGACAATTACGATTGCGCAATCTGGGCGGCATAATTATTGTTGACTTCATTGACATGCAGGACATTGAACATCAACGCCAGGTTTTGCGGGCGTTGGAAAAAAACCTTGAACGTGACCATTCCAAGGTCAATATCAGCGAAGTGACGTCTCTGGGTCTAGTACAAATAACACGCAAACGTACGCGCGAATCACTCGAACACATTCTGTGCGAATCCTGTCCAACATGTAATGGCCGTGGCACCGTCAAGACAGCAGAAAGTGTCTGCTACGAAATCTTTCGTGAAATCCTGCGGGAAGTGCGCCAGTTTGATGCAAAAAAATTGCTTGTTGTCGCATCACAGCCGGTAGTGAATATGCTGATGGACGAGGAATCCAGCAGTATCGCCGAACTGGAAGCTTTTATCGGGCGACCTATTACATTCCAGATTGAAACAGTCTATGAACAAGAGCAATATGACATTGTGCTGCTATAAAATAAGATTACTTCCCGATAGCTGTCTTCACGACTTCTGAGCATCAGCATGTTGAAGATATTTTACAACTTCTGCTGGTATGCAGTGGGCGGACTGATTTTATCGGCAGCCATTCTGGTCAGCATTGCCCGTTTGTTATTGCCGGGCATCGGTGAATATCGCGATGATATACAAACCTGGATAAGTGACTACATGGGCTACCCCGTCATAATTCAGGAGGTACAGGCTGACTGGCGCGGCTGGACACCCCGGTTATATTTGAATGGTGTGAAGCTTCTCGAGCCAGAAAGTAACAACACTATTGCCGTATTTGAAAATGCTTATCTGAGCGTAAATCCGGTTAAAAGTCTGTGGCAGCAGGAAATCGTACCTGAAACGCTGTCTATCAGTGGTGCACGTCTACGTTTGATACGTGAGCTCAATGGCAGCCTGCGCATCAGTGAATCCAGTGATCAGCAGCAACTGGATCCCCGGCAAACACAGGCCTTCAGCGACTGGCTACAACAACAACCCAGCATACGATTGGAAAATGTACAACTGATCTGGCTGGATCGCCTGAGCAGCCAGGGTCCGTTACAATTGCGGAATGCCAAACTGATAATTCGTAATGATGAAGATCGCATGCAGATCGATGGTCAGGCTCAATTACCGCAATACTACGGTAACCAGATTGATTTTGCGCTGGATACCCGCGACAAACTGACCAGTAGTGACTGGCATGGCGAAATATATTTACGTGCGAACAACCTGCAACCGGCTGCCTGGAAAGGTTACAGCCGTTGGCAACAGTTGCAGCTTTATGGCGGTAATCTGGATATTGAATTATGGAGCCAATGGCAAGCTGCAAGATTAAAAAGCGCGCAAGGACGGATAAATGGCACCGATTTGCTGGTCAAGAATAATACTGATATCAATCTGATCCAGGAACTGGCCACGCAATTCCAGTTTGATCGTAATTCCGACGGCACCAGGCTGTTGGCTGATATTTCCAGATTAAACACCTTGCATGGCAACTGGCCGGCAAGCACTTTGCAATTGATATTTAATCCCGGCGAGAACAGTTTTGCCGGAGCTGCTGATTTCATCCTCCTCGAAGACCTCGTTACATTATTGCCGGCAGAACAGATAAAAACAATTCAATCGGCCCTGGCCACGCAGGAAATACGTGTAGACCAGTTCAGCGGAAGATTACATGATGTCCGCTTCAGATATCATCCTGAAACGGATACTACCAATACCCTGTCCGGAGAAAAACTGCAATTAAGCAGCCATTTTGAAGAATTGCAACTCTATGATGATAACGGGATAGCCCGCATCAGTGGCATTAATGGATTCCTGGTAGCAGGTAAATCTGGTGGCCAGATCGATTTTAACAGTGATTCGATTACTATCCGGGATAAAAATTTATTAATTAATGATGTTAATGATCTTTCATTACATGGCAGCGTTGATTGGCAATATCAAACGGGAAATTTATCAGCGCAGTCTGCCAGTCTTGTTCTGGGGTCGCATGGTCAACGGGCCAGGCTGCAGGGCGATATCCATTGGTATA
Organism: Gammaproteobacteria bacterium; assembly: GCA_040905025.1. Lineage (GTDB taxonomy): Bacteria > Pseudomonadota > Gammaproteobacteria > Methylohalomonadales > Methylohalomonadaceae > JBBDSJ01. The sequence continues at coordinate 40,019 of JBBDSJ010000127.1, read as the reverse complement.
ATGATGGCCGGATTATTGCTGATGTGCTCGGCAGATTGTCTGCTTCAGATTTGCAGCCGTTAAAGCAGTTTATACCAGCTGCAGCCAAGCCCAAACTGCAACGCTGGCTACAAAATGCTCCGGTAGGTGGTCAGCTGGATTATGCCAACTTTGCTTTACGCGGAGATTTGAACGATTTTCCTTTTCATAAACAACAGGGTCAATTTCAGATATTGGCAAGATTCAGTGATGTCATACTTGACTATAATAAAAAGTGGACCCCGGTATATCAGTTAAATGCTGATTTGAAAATTGATAGGGATTATCTTGAGCTTGATGTCGCCGACGGCAATTTCTATGACGCCGACATCAGTCATGCCACCGCCAGCATGGAAAGTATTTATAAAAAAAATCATGTTCTGAGAATCAATGGGCGGCTGGAAAGTCCGTTATCAGATATTAAAAAGTTTCTGATTAACAGCCCGTTACGCGATGATCCGGAAATCGAGCGTCTGCAATCCCTGCAAATAGATAATCCTCTTGGTCTGGAGCTTGACCTGACCCTGCCTCTCAAACCCGGGCCAAATAATATTGTCGCTGGCGAAATAGAATTTTCCGGCAATCACCTTGACGATACAGCGATCGATCTTGTTCTGACAGATCTGCAAGGGAACGTTCGTTTCCGCGGCAATACCTTTGAGGGTGAAGGTCTGAAGGCAAATTACAGCGGCCAACCGGTCACCATCGATATTTCACGTGAAGGCAACCAGACACCACTGAATTTGCGCATGTATGGACATGCCGATGTCGCATTTCTGCTGAACCTTCTGGATCAACATCTCGAACCGGACACACTACAATGGCCATTTGCAGATTACTTCGAGGGCAGCACTGACTGGTCAGCGACACTTTCTTCACTATCAGATCAGGGACAATCGCATAATGTCCGCTTTGATACAAATCTGGAAGGAATTCAAATCAAACTGCCAGCCCCACTTGGTAAACCAGCCAAACAGAACCGTAAATTTCAGCTGGATTGGCCATCAGGTCAGGACAGCAATGAATATCTGATAGATTATGCGGACGAGCTGGAGGCCAGAATCAGGGGCAATAATATCAGCATACAGTTGGGAAGCACTCTGCCCGAAACTACTGACGAACCAGGCCTGACAATCCGGGGCAACACTGCATTGGTCGATATTGATGAATGGAGCAAGCTCATAAAATCCGCCAAGCCGGATACCACATCAGCCAAAACAGATAACAAGCTTCCGATATCTATTGATTTGGAAACCCGTTTGCTGCAGATTTATGACCAGAAATTTGCTGACTCACGCCTGAAAATTGATCGTCATGAAGATCATTGGCTGGTAGATGTCAGCGGCCCGGAAATAACCGGTCATATGGAAATCCCTGAGCCGGGGGATTCCGGCATGGTCACTGCAAATTTTGACCGGCTTGCCTTGAGCCGACCGGAACCGGCTGCCGTGCAGAACACAAATCCTGCCGGTGAAACTGAAGACAGCAGAAATTCAGCTGATGATATTAACAGCACCCATAGCAGACTTGATCCATCCAGATTGCCTGCGCTTTCAATTCAAATTGATGATTTCAGTTATGGTGATATTGAACTGGGCAAGTTTCGTCTGCGTGCTGACAAACAAGTCGATGGCCTGAACATCAATACTTTCCAGATAGAAAAACCGGGGCTTTCTATTAATGGCCAGGGTGAATGGCGTCTGGTAAATGATATTCCATTCTCAACATTCAATATTGATCTGGAAGCAGAAAAGTTTGCGAATATGCTGGCAACTTTTGGCTATAGTGAAATGGCAGTGGATGATGGGCCGACCGAACTATCTCTTGCAGCTTCATGGCCAGGCGCACCAACAGATTTCAGTCTGGCAGGCATTCAGGGTGAACTCTCGCTTAATATAGGTCGCGGCCAGTTTCTTGATATAGATCCAAAAGCCGGACGGTTATTCGGCTTGCTCAGCCTGCAAACCCTGTCCCGACGTTTAACACTTGACTTTAATGATCTGTTCAAAAAGGGATTTGCCTTTGATGAAATCAACGGCAAATTCTCGATTGAAGATGGTCATGCCTATACAAATAATCTGTTCATGGATGGTCCGTCAGCGCTGATTCATGTTACCGGACGTGCCGGTCTTGTTAAGCAGGACTATGATCAGCGAGTAACAATTATGCCACAGGTAAGTGATAATCTGCCTCTTGCAAGTGCGCTTTTTGGGCCGGCAGGTATTGGTGTTGGTGCGGTCATTTATCTCGCCAGCAAGGTTTTTGATGTTATCCCCCGCCAGCTTGACCGTTTGCTCGCTTATGAATATACCATTACCGGCGACTGGAACGATCCTGTTATTACACCCTATCGACCCGAAACCGCTGCGTCTGTCGATCTGGAAGCCGAGGATTGATTTTATCACAATTCCCCGCTGAGACTTTATATCCCCGCTGAGACTTTATAAAACTCAGCCTGACGCTGACAGAGTATTAACCATGCAATGGAAACCCAATGTTACAGTTGCCGCAGTTATTGAACATGAGGGGCGTTTCCTGCTTGTTGAGGAAGCTGCTGATGGTGCCGACAGTGTTGTCAATCAGCCAGCCGGGCACCTGGAGTCCGGTGAAAGCCTGCTGAATGCCGCGCGACGCGAAGTTTACGAAGAAACCGGCTATGCCTTTACACCGACTGCATTGATCGGGGTTTACCTTTACCCCAATCCGAGGCTTGATATCGTCTATTTGCGTTTCTGTTTTTCCGGTAATGCGGCTGCTCCAACCGGGGAAGTCAAACTTGATGAGGGTATTATCGGTACGCTGTGGCTGACGCGTGATGAAGTCAGTGCTCTGGGTACGCGTTTGCGTAGTGATCTGGTGACCCGCTGCATAGATGATTATCTGGCCGGTCAACGTCATCCGCTGGATATCCTGCACCATTATCTGTAGAAATTGATACAATGATTTTCGGATCGCTGTCTCGGGATCACTGAATCCGGTCAATAGCCCGACGAATATAAGTTTGCAGATATACATGTGTGTAATTCCAGATAGTTCAGAAAAAATTGTTATCGCGTTGTCCGGTGGTGTGGATTCATCTGTTACAGCCCTGTTATTGAAGCAACAGGGATATGATCTGCAGGCACTGTTCATGAAAAACTGGGAAGGTGACGACCGGCCTGGTTATTGTGCCGCTGAAGCCGATGTTGCCGATGCATTGCAAGTCTGCGAAACGCTCGGCATTGCGCTGAATACGGTTAATCTGTCCAGAGCCTACTGGGATGCGGTCTTTAGCCGTTTTATTGAAGAATATGCTGCCGGCAACACACCGAATCCTGATGTGCTTTGCAATCAGTCGATCAAGTTCGATGCGTTTGTTGACGAAATCCTGAAACTTGGCGCAGAACGTGTCGCCACCGGTCATTATGCCCGCATTGATAACATTGACGGCCGTTATCGCTTGCTAAAAGCAGTCGACAAGAACAAGGATCAGAGCTATTTCCTCTGCCGTCTTGGTCAGGCACAACTCGCACGAACATTGTTTCCGCTTGGGGAAATAACCAAGCCTGAAGTCCGCCTGCTGGCCGAACAGGCCGGATTCATTACACATAATAAAAAAGACAGCACCGGGATCTGTTTTATCGGTGAACGCGATTTCCGCGAATTTCTTGCTACCTATATTCCGGCCCGGCCCGGCGAGATCCACGCCCCTGAAGGCCGGGTCATCGGCGAACATCATGGCGTCATGTTTTATACTCTCGGTCAGCGCCAGGGCCTGAATATCGGCGGCGTACGTGGCATGCCGGATACGGCCTGGTATGTCATCGCCAAGGATCTGACCAGTAATGTGCTCACCGTAGCCCAGGGCCACGATCATCCAATGTTGTTTTCAAGCGCGGTTGAAGCCAACGAGGTGCACTGGATCAGTGCTGAGTCACCGGCTCTGCCGTTAACCTGCCAGGCCAAAATCCGTTACCGTCAGGCGGACCAGACCTGCCGCGTAAGTGCGCTGGAAAATAACCGGCTGCAGATCGAATTTGCCCAGCCGCAACGTGCGGCAACACCGGGCCAATATGCCGTCTTTTATCAGGGGGATGAATGCCTGGGCAGCACCCGGATCGATAAAATTCTGCCCAACGACGCAGCTGATCTGTAAAAAACCGCCCCGATCCCGCATAATAGTGCGCTGCGTCAAATCCGGACCGGAATTGATTTGATTCCAGAATTGGCCCTGTTTGCCAGGATTGTTCTATTTAGTTAGATAGACACCCTGTCCGGCTGCCGCATGCCCTGCGGACCAATCAGCCGAATGCGCAACCCGATGCAAATAACGACCGCGCTGGATTGCCCTGTTGGCGAGACCAGCGCGACTTGAACGCTGAATTGTTTAAACTCTGGAGCTGCACATGACCAACAGCTATAACGCCCGCACGACATTGACTGTCGGCGACAAGACCTATGAAATCTTCAACCTGAAGGCGCTCGACGACAAATACAATGTGTCACGCCTGCCCTACTCGCTGAAGATACTGCTCGAAAATCTGCTGCGCACCGAGGACGGTGTCAACGTCAGCAAGGGCGATATCGAAGCCCTGGCCAAGTGGGATGCGAAAGCCGAACCGGACAAGGAAATCGCGTTCTCGCCGGCGCGGGTACTGATGCAGGATTTCACCGGTGTCCCGGCTGTAGTCGATTTGGCCGCCATGCGTGATGCGATGAAAAATCTCGGCGGTGATCCGGCAAAAATCAATCCGCTGTCACCGGCCGAACTGGTCATTGATCACTCAGTCATGGTCGACGTATTTGCGCGCCCCGATGCGGCCGAAAAAAATGCCGAGATCGAATTCGAGCGCAACCATGAGCGCTATACCTTCCTGCGCTGGGGCCAGAATGCCTTTTCCAATTTTCAGGTGGTGCCACCGGATACCGGCATTTGCCACCAGGTGAACCTGGAATACCTGGCCCGTACCGTATTCACACGTGAAGTTGACGGTACCCTGCAGGCCTATCCGGATACCGTCGTCGGCACCGACTCGCATACCACCATGATCAACGGTCTTGGCGTGCTGGGCTGGGGTGTCGGCGGTATCGAAGCTGAAGCCGCCATGCTCGGCCAGCCGATTACCATGCTGATCCCGCAGGTCATCGGTTTCGAACTGACCGGCAAACTGCCGGAAGGCGCGACCGCCACTGATCTGGTATTGACCGTGACCAATATGCTGCGTCAAAAGGGTGTGGTCGGTAAATTTGTCGAATACTTTGGCGATGGTCTGGCCAACCTGCCGCTGGCCGACCGTGCAACGATTGCCAACATGGCACCGGAATACGGTGCGACCTGCGGTATCTTCCCGGTAGATAAGGAAACCCTGACCTATCTGCGCCTGTCCGGCCGCAGCGATGAGCAGGTCAAGGTCGTCGAAGCCTACACCAAAGCCCAGGGCATGTGGCGCAATGACGGCGATGCCGATGCCGAATACAGTGATGTGCTGGAACTGGACATGAGTACCGTGGTGCCGAGTCTGGCCGGTCCGAAACGGCCGCAGGACCGGATCCCGTTGACGGAAGCCAAGGCCACCATCTTGCATCACCTGGCTGAAATGCAGGATCTGCGTTCCGGCGGTCCGATTAAACGCGAAGAAATTGCCAAGTTTGAAGGTGAAGGCGGTGGCACCGCGGTCGCCGCCGAGGAATCACGTTTTACCGGCTCGGTGCACGTCAAGGATGAAGACGGTAATGAATATGAACTGCGCGATGGCGCCGTCGTGATCGCCGCGATCACATCATGTACCAATACCTCGAATCCGTCGGTGATGGTCGCCGCCGGTCTGCTCGCCAAAAAGGCGCATGAAAAAGGCCTGACCCGCAAGCCGTGGGTGAAAACCAGCATGGCCCCCGGTTCGCTGGTTGTGACTGATTATCTGAACAAGGCCGGTCTGATGCCGGCGCTGGAATCGCAGGGCTTTCATGTCACCGGCTATGGCTGCACCACTTGTATCGGTAACTCCGGACCGCTATCCGAAAGCATCACCAAAGCCATTAATGACGGCGAACTCATCGTCGCTTCAGTATTGTCAGGCAACCGTAACTTCGAAGGCCGCGTGCATGCCGAAGTCAAAATGAACTTCCTCGCATCACCGCCGCTGGTGGTAGCCTATGCACTGGCCGGCCGCACTGATCTGGATATGAACAAGGAGCCGCTGGGCAAAGATCAAAAGGGTAATGATGTATTTATGAAAGACATCTGGCCGACCCAGAGCGAAATCCAGGAAGCCGTCACTGCAGCAATCAATTCGGACATGTTCCAGTCCAGCTATGCGAATGTCTTCAAGGGCGACAGCCGCTGGGCTGGCATCAAGGTCGTAGACAGCGATCGTTATGACTGGAAAGCAGATTCCACCTATATCCAGAATCCACCCTACTTTGTTGACATGCACAAGGACGCGCAGGGCTTTGAACAGATCAAGGGCGCCCGTGTGCTGGCATTGCTCGGTGATTCCATTACCACCGACCATATCTCGCCGGCAGGTTCAATCAAGGCCAACAGCCCGGCCGGCAAATATCTGATCGAAAACGGCGTCGAACCGAAAGACTTCAATTCCTACGGCGCCCGCCGTGGTAATCATGAAGTCATGATGCGTGGTACGTTTGCCAACATCCGGCTGCGCAACCAGTTATTGCCTGGCTCTGAAGGTGGCGTTACCAAACACATCCCGAGCGGCGAGGAGATGTTCATTTTTGACGCCTCAATGAAATACCAGGAAAGCGGCACACCGTTGATCGTCATTGCCGGCAAAGAATACGGCACCGGATCGTCCCGTGACTGGGCAGCGAAAGGCACGATGCTGCTGGGCTGCCGTGCAGTAATTGCCGAAAGCTTCGAGCGCATTCACCGTTCCAATCTGGTCGGCATGGGCGTATTGCCGCTGACGTTCAAGCAGGGTGAGAGTGCCGCCAGCCTTGAACTGACCGGTGAAGAAACCTATGACATTGAAGGCCTGGAAACCGGCGCAAAAGAAGTCACTGTGATCGCGAAAGCAGATGACGGCAAGGAAACCCGCTTCAAGGCGAATGTCCGCGTCGATACACCGAAAGAATGGGAATACTTCAATAACGGCGGCATTCTGCACTACGTGCTGCGGCAGCTGGCGGCCTGAAGTATTTATCACAGCTAATATAAAGGTGGCCCATGCATGCATGGGCCGCCTTTTTTATACCCGGAATCTCTATTCAACTATAATGACCTAGCTCAGGAAATCGCTTTGTTCACTCAGATAGCGGCTAAGCATGATTTCCACATCACCCATATCAATAGTCTTTAATATATAATCATCACAACCTGCAGACAGTGCGCGCTCACGATCCTCGTCTGATTCCGATGCCGTCAGCATGACTACCGGCTTTTTAAAACCTGCGGCACGCAATTTTTCTGTCACCGCAATTCCATCCATGTCCGGCAGATTGATATCCATTAGCACCATATCCGGCTTCTGTGATACACAAAGCTCCATGGCCTGTTTCCCGGTCGTCGCGGCGACAACCTGATAGCCGACCCGTTCCGCCAGTATTTTGACGACATCAATAATCTCCTGATTATCATCGGCACACAGTACGGTCTTCATAAAGCTTGCTCCTTCCGCTACGGCAGGTAATGTCGACTAACAGTGTAGCCGCTGATCAATCAATTTGCCGAGCTAATACCGCCTTTGGTCAGCTCTGCCGGATCCAGCAAACGATCAAGCTCGGCATCCGACAAGTCAGTCATCTCACGCGCAACCTCCTTGACCGGGCGGCCTTCCTTGTAGGCCTGTTTGGCAATTTTCGCACCTTGTTCATAACCGATAACAGCATTCAATGACGTCACCAGAATCGGATTCAGTTCAAGTGCGGCCTGCAAGCGATCATGGTTCACCGTAAATCCACTAATGGCACTGTCCGCCAATACCCGAGCGACATTGCCGAGAATTTCAGTGCTCTGGCATAAATTGTAGGCAATCACCGGTAACATCACATTGAGCTGGAAATTACCTGCCTGGCCACCAACGGTAATCGTCATGTCATTGCCTATCACCTGCGCACAAACCATGCATACAGCTTCAGGTATAACCGGATTAACCTTGCCCGGCATAATACTGCTGCCCGGCTGTAATGACGGCAATGCAATTTCAGCCAGGCCAGCCAGTGGACCACTGTTCATCCAGCGCAAGTCATTGGCGATCTTCATCAGACTCACTGCAACGGTTTTCAACTGGCCACTCATTTCGACAGCGGCATCCTGTGAACTCAGACCTTCAAACAGATTATCCTTGCGCCGGAACGGGATACCGGTTGCTTTTGCCAGATGTGCGGCAAACACACGGCCAAATTCCGGATCCGCATTAATGCCGGTACCTACGGCAGTTCCGCCCTGAGGCAAGGCCTGTAAACGCTCCAGCGCGGCATTGACACGATCCATGCCCAGCCGTACCTGCGTTTCCCAACCGGACAATTCCTGTCCGAGTGAAACCGGCATGGCATCCATCAAATGCGTACGTCCGGTTGTGACCACCTCCTGCAGTTCCTGTGAACGTTTTGCAATCGTATCAGCGAGATGATTCAGTGCCGGCAACAGTGTTTCATGAGCAAGCACACAGCCACTGACATGAATCGCCGTCGGAATGACATCATTACTGCTCTGGCCCATATTTACATGATCATTCGGGTGTACTTTGTCGCCCAGTTTTTTGCTCGCCAGCGTGGCAATGACTTCATTGCTGTTCATGTTGGAACTGGTTCCGGAACCGGTTTGGAAAATATCAATCGGAAAATGCCGGTCATGCAGACCTTCGGCGACTTCCTGTGCTGCCGCCTGTATTGCATCGCTCATCGGCTTATCCATTTGACCAAGCTCTTCATTGGCACGTGCCGCCGCCGCCTTGATTAGCCCCAATGCACGAATCATGGATCGTGGCATGGTCAGGCCGCTGATGGGGAAATTATCAACTGCACGCTGGGTCTGTGCGGCATACAGTGCATCTGCTGGCACCTGCACTTCACCCATACTGTCTTTTTCAATCCGGAATTTGTTGTCCGACATAACGACTTCCTCTGCTGAATAAATTGTTGAAATAATATGTTTAAAATATATAAAAAGAGTGCTGCCACTATGGCATGTAAATGATGCCGTTTTTTATAATTTCTGTTTTTGTATTTTCTGCATTAATTCAAAAATTCACTGGCAACCCTTGCCTGAATATCACCAGTTCTCCCGGATGCATAATCTGCCAGTCTTCATCATGTGTCAGCGGCCGGGTTGCTACCACCGTAACAATATCGTTTGGCGTAGTCTCGCTTTGAAAGTCGACAACCATTTCGGTATCAATCAGTCGCGCTTCGCGAAATGGTGCGCGCCGTGTCAACCAGCACAGCGAGTTACTGCAATAGGCATACAGATGCCGGCTATCGCTCAATAAAAAATTGAATATTCCAAGTTTATTGAATTCTTTTGCCAGCCGGGAGATGTATTGCATCAATAGCCTGGACTTGCCGGGCGGTGTTGGAAACTTGCGCCGTATTCTGTCCAGTAGGACACAAAAAGCATATTCACTGTCTGTTGTGCCAACAGGTTTGTAAAAACGCAATGGATAACGCTTGATTCCCCTGAGTTGACCATTGTGCGCAAACACCCAGCTGCGTCCCCACAACTCGCGGCTAAAGGGGTGGGTGTTTTCCAGACAGACACGACCACGATTGGCCTGACGAATATGTGAAATTACAGTGCAGCTCTTGATTGAATACTGCTGTATTAATTTCGCAATCTGCGAGTCGGCGCTGGGCAAAGGATCATGAAATATCCGGCTGCCGCGACCTTCATAAAATGCAATCCCCCAACCATCCCGATGCGGTCCGGTTTGCCCGCCACGCCGCATTAACCCGGAAAAGCTGAAACAGATATCGGTAGGGACATTGGCACTCATGCCCAGTAATTCACACATGGATTTGGTTATTCGTTCTTGTGGGTTGTCGACAGCTTCAGCACGGGTGTAACTGCCCGGGCAGGGCAGTCACTATCTGCCTGTCGGGCATTTTACCCCAGTCACAGCCCCTGCAGCCACGCCGCAAGCAGCTGCTGGCAAAATTCTGACAAGTGTGGTTACATGGCGGCATGTACCAGACACTAATTAGTATAAACCCATTTAAACCAATAGCTTGGCTGGTTTTTGCCGGACTGGCAGCTGTTCTGTTCAGTGCCTGTCATCGCGATGATGGCGGCGATACTACACTTACCGAAAGCCTTGAAATGGCCATGCTACCGGAAATAAAGTCAGTCCCGGAGAAAGAGGCAGTGGATCGAACCACATCCCCGCCGCCGGCATTACGTGTAGAAACGGCCGATCAACAGCTAACACACGAAAACACCCGTTACCTGTTTGATATCAGTGAGCATAGCCGTGAAGAGTTGATGCTGCTGCTGCAGCGTGCTGATGAAGTAGCTACTGTTGCCGGCGTTGATTTCAACGACATGGATATAGCACTGGTTTTACATGGGCCTGATATCGCCTGGTTTGCCCGCAGCAATTATGAAGAGAATAAAGATCTGGTTGATTTAGCCGCCAGGCTGGATGCACTGGGCGTTATAAAATTAAAAGTCTGTAAAAAAGCCATGGTTGCCTATGGTTTTGTCGAAGATGAAATCCCGGCTTTTATTGATCGTGTGGCTTATGCTCCGGACGAAATGCGGCGTCTGCAAGGCTCCGGTTATTTCACTCTTTAAGGAGCCACTGAATTTCAGCCCTGATTAGTCGTGGATGGACATGTTCGGGCTTCTTTACTTAAAAGAAGCTCTGAATAATTCATCCATGAATTCTCAGAGCACGAAAATCGAAAACTGTGATTTTCGATTTTCTTCATTTTCCAATCACTTACGTGACTGGAAAATGGCAGTACATCCCTGTACTGCAGGAACCTCTAAATAAATCAAAGGTTCCTAAAGTCAACCATAACGACCAGGGTATGGCCCATGCTTGCGCATGACCCGGTGTTGTGTGTTTTTATAATAATTTTCAAGAGGCGAATTGAATGGCGGCGCAGGAAAAGACTTTATATATGACCCTGTTAATGTCACCGGACATGGCAAACTTTTCTGGCAATGTCCATGGCGGGGCACTGTTAAAAATGCTGGATCAGGTTTCGTACGCATGTGCTGCACGTTACTGCGGCACTTATGTTGTTACATTATCGCTGGACCAGGTCAGTTTCAAAGAACCAATAAAGGTGGGTGAACTGGTATCGTTCCGTGCCCATGTAAACTATGTCGGCCGGACATCCATGGAAATCGGCGTCAAGGTTGTTACCGAAGACCTGATCACGAAACAGAAGCGTCATGCCGTATCCTGCTACTTCACAATGGTCGCGCTCGACGAGAACGGCAAACCGACGGCGGCGCCAAAACTTGAATTCACCAATGAATTCGACAAAAAACTCTACGAAGCAGCGAAGATGCGTCAGGAAATGCGTCAGGAAACCCAGCGGCGCAACAAGGAAATTACTGCCGGCATACCCAGTTACAATCCGGATTTGGGCGAAATGCAGGAATAAGCATTCAAACTTTTCAGTCTTGTATACAGGAGCTGTTATTGGCCGGTCAGTGGCCGGAAAAATGTTCAAACGCACGATAGCCGGTTAATTCACCCGCTGGTGTCAACCATTTTAATGTGGTTTCCGGAACAATCTCGCCAATGACTGTCAACGGCACGCCCGTTTCGGCAGCCAGTTTATCCACTTCAGCCGCGCGTGACGCAGCCACAGTAAAACATAATTCATAATCATCACCGGCAGTGAGCGCCAGTCGGCAAGCCTCGGTGCTATCGGTTACCTGTGCCAATGCCGGACTGACAGGCAATTTGTCGACATCAATTCTGGCGCCACACCGGCTTGCATCCAGAATATGCTGCAGGTCACCGGCCAGACCATCAGAAATATCAATCGCGCTACAGGCCAGTCCACGTAATACCCGGCCAACTGCGACGCGCGGTTGTGGCCGGTTGAGCCGGCGTAGAAAATATTCCTTGTCAGCCACCGCTGCCATGGCTGTCAAGGCATAACCGGCATCGCCAAGTGTACCGCTCACATACACCAGATCACCGGGTCTGGCACCCGAGCGCATAATCGCCTGACCTGCAGCTGCCAGTCCATGTGCTTGTACCGTGACTGCAAGCGGGCCCCGGCATAAATCACCGCCAATCAATAACGCATCGTACTGGCTGGCGAGTTCGAAAAATCCGCTACTGAAATTTTCAAGCCATTGCTCATCAACTTCCGGCAATGTCAGGCTTAATGTTAACCAGCGCGGTACAGCCCCCATGGCCGCCAGATCGCTGAGATTGACTGCGAGTGCTTTCCAGCCGATATCTGCAGCTGCGGTATTTAACGGGAAATGTACAGCTTCAACCAGGGTATCCATTGCCAGGATGAGTTCCTGTCCTTCAGGCACCCTGACTACTGCAGCATCATCACCAATACCAAGCGTGACATCTGCAGCAGATGACATATCACGTTGAAAAAACCTGGCAATGATATCGAATTCATTCATGCAGGAGAAGATGGTGAATGGCTGGTAAAGAATAAATTATAGAAGATTGAACATAAGTAGAAGTAAAAGAAAACGGCCATCTTGCTATCAACTACGCGCTATTACTTGTCACGCGTAAACTCATCAGATCGCACACTGTGTGCGGCCTTGTCGAGTACGCCATTGATATATTTATGTGATTCTTCTGCACCAAACATCTTGGCAAGCTCTATGGCTTCGTTGATTACCGCACGCACCGGCATATCCGGTTGATGCAGCAACTCGTAAACACCAATAAACAATACGGCCTGCTCGACCGGATCGACTTCCTTTAATGGCCGCTCCAGCAATGGCTGGATAATGGCTTCAATCTCGTCACGTTGCTCGTAGGTACCCTTGACGAGCAACCTGAAGTAATCACGATCAGCTTTCTTCAAGGCAGCGTCATCGGCATAACGGTTCAGTATCTCCGCTACCGACTTGCCTGTCATGCCGGCTTCATAGAGTGCCTGCAAGGCAGTCCGGCGCGAACGCTCACGTGCGCGCCGTGAAAATAGCTGCGGAATCAGACTCATTTGTGCAGACAACGTAGCAGCGTGATCATTTCCAACGCCGCTTCGGCCGCTTCCGCACCCTTGTTATCCTGATCGCTGGCACGTGCCAGTGCCTGGGCTTCAGTATCTACCGTCAAGACACCAAAACCGATCGGTATATTGAAATCAAGACTGACGCGCATCAGTCCGCTTGAACATTCCGAACAAACAAAATCAAAATGCGCTGTCTCGCCCCGAATGACAGCGCCCAGCGCGACTACCGCATCATAATCACCACGCTTTGCCAGCGCATTTGCCGCCAGCGGCAATTCATATGCACCCGGTACGCGTAGTGTGGTAATTGCATCAGCATTAATGCCATGTGCGGTCAGGGCCGCCTGTGCTCCGGTTACCAGACGGTCAACAACAAATGCATTGAAACGACTGGCAATAATAGCAACGCGCGCACCACTGACATTCAGTGTCTCAACCGATCTTGCCCGGCCTTTCTGTTCACTCATATTCGACTCAACTGACATACTCAACCACCTCAAGATTAAAACCGGAAATGGCATGAATACGTTTGGGCGCACTCAGGACACGCATTTTCCGCACACCGATTTCTGAAAGTATCTGTGCACCCAGACCAATTGTACGCAGGTCACTGATGTTATGCGGACGTGCAACGATTTCCTCGTCCGATTCAGTCCGCCGCAATTCCTCAACCTGGCGGATAATTTCGCGATTATCCAGCTGATTACAAAGGATGACGACCACGCCGGCATCGGACTGTCCGACCCGCTGCAAGACATCGCGCAACGGCCAGCCAAAATTATCACCGAGTGCGCCGGTCAAATCACCAATCGGGTTTTGTACATGTACGCGCACCAGCGTTGGCTGTTCCGGTTGGATATCGCCTTTCACCAATGCCAGATGCAGGCCCTGATCAATACTGTCTTCGTAGGTCAGTAACTGGAAACGACCGAACTCGGTGGTAAGGGGCGTCTCGGCAACACGTCGAATGGTTTTTTCATTGCCGATACGGTAATGAATCAAATCCGCTATCGTGCCAAGTTTCAGATCATGTTGCTGTGCAAATAATTCCAGATCCTGGCGCCGCGCCATAGTGCCGTCTTCGTTCAGGATCTCGACAATAACCGCTGCCGGCTTGAAACCGGCCAATCGCGCCAAATCACAACCTGCCTCGGTATGGCCGGCGCGCGAGAGAACACCGCCGGCATGCGACATGAGTGGAAAAACATGGCCCGGCTGTACCAGATCAGAGGGCTTGGCATCGGCGGCAACAGCCTTCTGGATAGTCACGGCGCGATCTGCAGCAGAAATACCGGTCGTTACCCCTTCGGCAGCCTCAATTGAAACGGTGAAATTTGTCCCGTGACTGGTAGGTGTATTGGTTGCCATAAGTGGCAGATTCAACAACTCGCAACGCTCGCGCTCCAGCGTCAGGCAAATCAGACCACGCCCATAACGTGCCATGAAATTAACATCGGCGGCTGTTACACATTCAGCCGCCATAACCAGATCGCCTTCATTTTCGCGATCTTCATCATCCATCAGGATGACCATTCGACCGGCGCGGAGATCAGCAATAAGTTCTTCGGTGGTATTCAGTGACATACTATTTCAATTTATTCATGGCCTGTCAGAGGCTTCTGTCGCCCAACAGGCGTTCGAGGTAACGAGCTATCATATCAATTTCGAGATTCACGTGATGACCAACTTCAAGTTGCGCCAGGGTCGTCACCGACCAGGTATGCGGAACCAGGTTGACACTGAACAAGGCTGCATCAACATGATTAACCGTCAGGCTGACGCCATTAATACAAATGGAACCCTTGGCGCAGATATAGCGCGCCAGTGCATCAGGTGCGCGCACATCAAGCCGCATCGATTCACCTTCAGCCTGAATGGCAACCACCTCACCGGCACCATCAACATGGCCGCTGACAAGATGACCACCCAGACGGTCATTCAGCCGCAGGGCGGCTTCGAGATTTACCCGACTGCCTGGCTGCAGGCCGCCTAGTGTTGTACAGCGTAACGTTTCTGCAGACACATCCATCGCCACTGTTTGCCCGTTCCGGCTGACCAGCGACAAACATACCCCTTCAACAGCCAGACTTGCGCCTACCGGGATATCATCCAGCGACAACTCACCAACATGCAGTTGCAGCCGCCTGTCTTCAGTATGCTGCTCGATCGCCGAGACACTACCCACTGCGCTTACGATTCCGGTAAACATAATAATATCAGCACAAGTTATTCACGCGGCAACAGGCCGCAGGGTCAGGCGAATATCCGGCCCCAGTCGCCGCATATCGGTAATCTCGAACTCAGGCCGCTGCTGCATGTTTTCTAACAGTGGCAATTGCAACAATCCGCGGGCTTTGTCACCCAGCATTGTCGGCGCCATATAAATAATCAGTTCATCTATCATGTTCGCGGCCAGCAATTGACCATTAAGCTCTGCACCGGCTTCAACCAGCACATCATTGATTTCCCATCTGGCGGCAAGCTGCTGCATGACTTCACGCAGTTGCGCAGAACTTTCAGTCGCTGTGATGTATTCAATCTCGACGCCCGTATTCACCAGGGCATCAGTACCCGTTGTTTGCCGGGTAAATACCACCGTCTTGCCCGGTTGCTGCAACATACTGGCCGTCAATGGTAACCGCAATTGCCGGTCCATGATCACCCGCAATGGCTGGCGTTCTGCCAGAATATCGCCGGGCCGGGCAGTTAAACGGGGATCATCGGCGAGTACTGTACCAATACCGGTAACAATGGCGGCACTGGCGGCACGCCAGCGATGTACGTCTGCACGTGCCTGCGCCGAGGTGATCCAGCGACTCTCGCCATTGGCCAGAGCCGTACGGCCATCAACACTCATCGCGAGTTTACTGCGCAGCCATGGCAAGCCCGTGCGCATGCGCTTGCAGAACCCCGGATTCAGCGCCTCAGCCTGTTGCTGCATAATCCCGGCCTCGGTCTGAATACCGGCAGCACTCAATAATGCCAGTCCTTTGCCGCTGACTTTCGGATTCGGGTCCTGCATTGCGGTAACAACGCGGCTGATACCCGCATCAATTAATGCCTGATAACACGGGCCGGTGCGGCCACTATGGGCGCAGGGTTCGAGTGTGACATAACAGGTGCTGCCTGTTGGATCAGTTTTGCAGTCCTGCAAGGCATTGATTTCAGCGTGTGGCTCGCCGGTACGCACATGCCAGCCACGCCCGATAATCTGCTCATCCCTGACCAGCACACAACCAACCCGCGGATTCGGTGGTGTTGTGTTCCAGCCGCGGCGGGCCAGCTGCATGGCAACAGCCATGAAGCGATGATCAACACAGGTACTCAAGCGTCCTGGCCGCTATCGTCCTTGCCACCCGGAGTATGGTTTTTCGCAGTCGTACCATTCTCACTGGGCAAGAGTGTCAGCTGGCTCTCCTTGAGTTCCGGCGGCAGATCATTTTCCAGCCGTTCAATTTCTTCGAGGAATGCCTTCACATCTTCAAACGAACGATAGACCGAGGCAAAGCGTACATAAGCAACCTGATCAAGCTCACGCAATTCTTCCATGACCCAGTCACCAAGCTTGCGTGACTTGATCTCGCGCTCACCCCACGATTGCAGCTTTTGTTTGATTTTGGCGACTGCCACTTCAATACGGTCCATTTCCACGGCGCGCTTCTCAAGCGCCTTGATGATACCGCCAAGGAGTTTGTCTTCCTGAAAGGGTTCGCGCCGGCCATCCGACTTGACAATACGCGGCAGGTTCAACTCTGCGGATTCGTAGGTCGTGAAACGCGCCTGGCAATCGTTACACGAGCGCCGACGGCGGATTTGATCGCCCTCACCAACCAGACGCGAATCAATCACGCGGGTGTCCAGACTGGCACAGAACGGACAACGCATATAGAACCTCGATTAGACGACTGGGAGGAACCCCGGGATAAGAAATTTATTTAAATCGAACCCTCTCCACCATCGAAGAGGGTTCAACCTGTAACCTTTATTCAGCTCCTGCCTGTCCGGCAACAGCCTGCTGCATAATCTATTTGCCGTAAACCGGGAAACGTCCACACAACTCAAGGACTTCGCCCTTGACACGATCAATAGTTTTTTCATCATTGACGTTGTCAATCACCTGGCAGATCCATTCCGCCACCTGAATGCATTCGGCTTCCTTGAAACCACGGGTGGTAATCGCCGGCGTACCGATACGGATACCGCTGGTTACGAACGGCGATTGCGGATCGTTCGGAACGGCATTCTTGTTAACGGTAATGTTGGCATGGCCGAGAGAAGCATCAAGTTCCTTGCCGGTGATACCCTTGGCGACCAGATCCACCAGGAACAGATGGTTGTCAGTGCCACCGGCAACAATCTTGATACCCTTGTCCATGAAGGTCTTGGCCATGGCCTGGGCATTCTTCACAACCTGCTGCTGGTACGTCTTGAACTCGGGTTCCAGTGCTTCCTTGAAAGCTACCGCCTTGGCGGCAATGACATGCATTAACGGACCGCCCTGGTAACCTGGAAACACCATTGAATTCACTTTTTTATGAATTTCTTCGTTGGCCTTGCCGAAAATAATACCGGAACGCGGACCGCGTAATGTTTTATGAGTCGTGCTCGTGCAAATATCGGCATATGGCACCGGGCTTGGATATACATCGGCAGCAATCAGACCGGCGACATGCGCGATATCGGCGAGCATGTAGGCACCAACCTTGTCAGCAATTTCACGGAAGCGCTTCCAGTCGAGTATGCGTGAATAGGCAGAGAAACCGGTAATCAGCATCTTCGGCTTGTGTTCCAGCGCCAGCTGTTCGACCTGATCGTAATCAATCTCGGCAGTGTCCGGCTTGATGCCGTACAGCACGGAGTTGTAGGTCTTGCCCGAAGCATTAACCTTGGCACCGTGGGTAAGGTGACCACCATCGGACAGGCTCAGGCCCATGATTGTATCGCCCGGCTGCAACAGCGCCAGATAGACAGCGCCGTTGGCCTGCGAACCGGAATGCGGCTGGACATTGGCCCAGTCGGCGCCGAACAACTGCTTGGCTCGATCAATCGCCAGCTGTTCAACGACGTCAACATATTCGCAACCACCATAGTAGCGTTTGCCCGGATAGCCCTCGGCATATTTATTCGTCAGCACTGAACCCTGCGCTTCCATCACGCGCAGGCTGGTGTTGTTTTCGGAAGCAATCAGTTCGATATGGTCTTCCTGGCGGAAACGCTCGTTTTCCATCGCTTCGAACAACTCGGCATCGTAGCCTTTAATGGTCATGTCTTTACTGAACATCTTCATCCTCTCTGCGTAAGACGCTTGTTTTTATTGGCGGCGGCTGTCTGGTTTGCCGGTTCGGGACTTAGCAACGGCCGGGCGCAATTTATTTCGGTGGGCCAACGCCCGTTTCAAAGCACGCCAGATTAGCAAAATACGCCCGTTATTGCATTTCGCGCATTACAACACCAAAACGGACATTTTTCTGATCTGGTCATTAATCCACAAATTATTGAAATATATACGATTATTTGTCTTATGGTGTTTGCTTCATTTTCTCGCTCAAATCCAGCAATGGCTTAATCAGATCCATCGGCAACGGAAAGGCAATTACCGAACTCTTGTCGCTGGCGATCTGCGCCAGTGTTTGCATATAACGCAACTGCATCGCCTGCGGGTTTTGTCCCAGCACGGCCGCGGCCTGGGTCAGTTTTTCCGAGGCCTGCAATTCACCTTCGGCATTGATGACCCGGGCCCGGCGTTCACGTTCCGCTTCAGCCTGGCGCGCAATCGCCCGGATCATGCTTTCATCAATATCGACATGCTTGATTTCAACATTGGCCACCTTGATACCCCAGGCATCGGTCTGGGTATCGAGGATTTTCTGGATATCTGCATTCAGCTTGTCACGCTCGGACAACATCTCATCGAGTTCATGCTGGCCAAGTACCGAGCGCAAGGTTGTTTGTGCAAGCTGACTTGTCGCCACATTATAATTTTCTATCTGAATGATGGCACGTTCCGGATCAACCACGCGAAAATACAAAACCGCATTCACCTTGACCGAAACATTGTCCTTCGAAATGACATCCTGACTCGGCACATCCATCGTGATGATGCGCAAGTCAACGCGTTCGATTTGCTGGATGAACGGAAAGACAAATGTCAGGCCCGGACCTTTAACAGATGTAAACCGGCCCAGTGTGAAAATGACACCACGTTCATATTCGCGCAATATATAAAACGCCCACCAGATAAACGCAACAACAACAAAAATAATAAATGGAACCATCTGCATGATAATCCTCCTCAACGAGTATGATGTGCTTCAGTCTGAAATCGAATAATTGCGATTACAGTGAAACAACATTTTTACATCTTTATGTTTCAAGCGCCGGCTGATCTTCAGCAACAGCCTCAACTTCAAGCTTGAGACCATCACGTGAAATGACCCTGACGCCCTGCCCTGCAGTTAATTTGTGCTGACTATGTGCCTGCCAGGTTTCACCATGGATGAATACACGGCCGGTGTAAACATCACCACCGCTGAAATCTTTCAGCACCCGGCCCCGCGCAGTCAGCATTTCTTCACTGCCGGTAGTCACGGCACGCCGGTGTGACTTCAGCATCAGCCCAATCGCAGCCATGATAAACAACGCGGTTAATGCCGCGCTGGCGCCAATCAGCCAGAGCGAAACCTGATAACCCGTACTGGCAGGATCAAACATAATGATTGAGCCAATGACAAATGCGATCAGTCCGCCAATACCCAGAGCGCCAAAACTCGGCATAAACAACTCGCCGACCATGAAGGCAACACCGAGCGCGATCAGGGCCACACCGGCGTAGTTCACCGGCAATACCTGCACCGCGTACAGCGCCAGCAACAGGCAAATGGCACCGACCACGCCGGGGAGAATATTGCCCGGATTGGCCAACTCGAAAATCAGTCCATAAAATCCGAGCAGCATCAGTAAATAGATAATATTCGGATTGGTGATAACACCGAGAAGTTCAGTACGCCAGTCAGGGTCAATCACTTCAACCTGCATATCAGCTGTAGCCAGCGTGACGGACCGGCCGCGCACATCGACTTCAAAACCGTCAATTGCATTTAATAGTGCACGCGTATCAGCCGCAATAAAATCAATCACGTTCTGCTCTTTCGCTTCACTCGCTGACAAGCTCACGGCTTCGCGCACGGCTTTTTCAGCCCAGTCGGCGTTGCGGCCGCGCAGTTCAGCAAGTCCGCGAATATAAGCAGCGGCATCATTCACAACCTTGCGTGTCATGGCATCACTGTCGGCCGCCGGTTCTGGCTCTGGCTCGGCCGCTTTTTCTTCGGCATCGGTGTCGGAGTCTGCCGTTTCGTCGGCAGCTTGTTCGGATTCTGAATCTGATTCTGATTCTACTGCTTCATCTTCATCTGGTTTCGGTAAAATAGAGCCGCCACCACCCAGTTGCACCGGCGTCGCCGCACCCAGATTGGTTCCCGGCGTCATCGCCGCCACATGCGCGGCATACAGCATGTAGGTGCCGGCACTGGCAGCACGAGCACCGGACGGCGCGACATGGATGGCCACCGGGATGCTCGAGTCAATAATGAGCTGATTGATATCGCGCATACTCGAATCCAGCCCGCCGGGCGTATCGAGTCTGATGATGATCAGGCCGGCATTGCGCAGACTGGCCTTGGCAAAACTGCGCTTAAGATAATCCAGCGACGCCGGACCAATCGCACCACTGACCTTCAATTCAACCGCCAGCGGTTCACGAGGATTATCCGCGGGCGTCTGTGCCGATGTCGTCGCCAGCAGCTGTAACGCGCCGGCCAGCAGCAACAGCAATCCGGCCCATCCGGCGGGACGACGACACAATGTTGCAATGAATCGATCTCTCATCATGCGCTCATTCTATACCCCTATTCACGTCCGGATTCAAACCCGAAAGCCGGTATACCGGCAAACAGTACCGACTGACCAAGTCATTCCCTGAACCGACAATCGTGCAGACACCGCAAAAATTCGCTAAAGTCTGCGCTGTTCTGAAAATTTTCCAGCCTGCAGCTGTCCAGCACCCAGGGAATACGACAAATCTGCCATGTCTGATGCTGAAACATTCTTTACGCGCGCCAATGCCCTGCTGGATCGGCTTGAGCCCCTGCTGCCGCCCGCACCTGACAAGCAGCATACTGATGCGCTTGCCTACCGTTGGTACCGCAGCGGACCGTATGGCAGCGGTCGACTCATCCCGGTCAATAATGTCGCACCGGTTGCGCTGGATGATTTGCTCTGCGTGGATCGGCCAAAACAACGGCTGATACAAAATACGCTGCAATTCCTCGCCGGCTTGCCTGCCAATAACGCGCTGTTATGGGGGCCACGCGGCACCGGCAAATCATCGTTATTAAAGGCCCTGCTGAATGACTTCAGCGGTGCCGGGCTGCGCCTTATCGAGGTTCCGAAAGAGACCCTCGGGGATTTGCCATTGATTGTTGACGCGTTGCCGAGCACGGAACGGCGCTACATTATTTATTGCGATGACCTGTCGTTTGAAAGCGGCGATGCCGGCTACAAGGCATTGAAAGTCGTGCTCGATGGTTCACTCAGCCGCATCCCGGACAATTTACTGATCTATGCCACGTCCAACCGCCGCCATCTGTTGCCGGAATACCAGCAGGACAATCAAACCAGTCAGATAATCGATGGCGAACTGCATCATGGCGAAGCGGTGGAAGAAAAGATTTCACTGTCCGAGCGCTTCGGGCTGTGGCTGGCATTCCATCCGTTTTCACAAGACAACTATTTACATATCGTCAGCCACTGGCTGAAGAAACTCGACTGCAAACCGGTCATGGATGAAACCATCCGCGAACATGCCTTGCGCTGGGCGCTGGAACGCGGCTCGCGCAGCGGCCGGGTGGCCGCGCAATTTGCGCGCGACTGGGCCGGCAAACAGTTGCTGGAAAAATCGCAACTGGACAAGAACGCGGACAAGACCCATGGCTGAAACAGCAACGCCGGGCAACCAGGTCGACATCGCCGAGATCCGGCAAGTACGTGCCGAAGCCGAGTGTCTTTTCACGCAGGCACAGGTTGATGCAGCCATCGATGAAATGGCTGTCGCTATCCGCGCAAAACTGGCAGAAAAAAATCCGCTGGTACTGGCAGTACTCGTTGGTGGCATGGTGCCGGCCGGACTGCTGCTGCCGAAACTCGATTTTCCGCTGAAGGTCGACTACATACATGCCACGCGTTATCGCGGCGAAACCAGTGGCAGCGAACTGCACTGGATAAAAGCTCCTGGTGACCTTACCGGCCGCGAAGTATTGATCATTGATGACATTCTGGACCAGGGACTAACGCTGGCCGCCATTGTGGAAGCCTGCTATCAACGCGGCGCGGCGAAAGTCTGGACCGCCGTGCTGGCAGACAAACAAGTGCCGCGCAAGGGCGATTTGCTGCATGCCGATTTCACCGGCGTGACAATTCCGGATCGTTACGTCTTCGGCGGCGGCATGGATTACAAAAATTACCTGCGTGATGCGCCGGGTATCTTCGCAGTAAAGGGATTATAAATGACACAAATCGCGATCATTGGCGGTTCCGGCCTGACCTCATTACCCAACCTGACCATCACCGGCCAGCGCGTCCAGGCCACACCCTGGGGTGAACCGTCCGGTTTATTAACGTTCGGCCACTATGCCGGCCATGAACTGGTATTCCTGCCACGCCATGGCAATCCGCATACCATCCCGCCGCACAAGGTCAACTACCGCGCCAATCTGTGGGCATTACAGCAACAAGGCATCGGTAAAGTCATCGCCGTGAATGCCGTCGGTGGTATTACCAAAGCAATGTATCCGGGCCGGCTTGCGATACCCGATCAGATCATCGACTACACCTGGGGCCGCGGCCATACGTTTTACGAAGACGGCCTGAAAGAAGTCACCCATATTGATTTCACTCATCCCTACAGCGAATCACTCCGGCAAACCCTGATCAAGGCCGGCGCCGAATTGAATGTGCATGATCGCGGCGTCTATGCCGCCACGCAGGGACCGCGACTGGAAACCGCCGCTGAAATTCAACGCCTGGCCAAAGACGGTTGCGAACTGGTCGGCATGACCGGTATGCCGGAAGCGGCGCTGGCGCGTGAACTGGACATGGAATATGCAAGCTGTTGTGTCGTTGCCAACTGGGCGGCCGGCTGCTCGGACGAACTCATCACAATGGAAGCCATACATGATGTACTGGTCGAAGGCATGGCACAGGTCATGAAGCTGCTGGAAGGCGCCATTCCGAAAATCCAGAATTAAAATTATTCCGATACATATATAAATACCAGCAAAGTGGACACCTCAGATATCGCAGGACTATACTTAAAAATGGCTACATTCCACAGAAAATAAGGAAGTTTTCACCATGCCGCTATACATTTTCCATAGTTTTTTATCAGACAACCTGTACATTAAATATAGTTCCATATAAAGGTATTCGAAAATTGAGGTGATGGCATGAAGATTAAAGATCTAATCAATGAGGCAGAGTCTCTTCCGGTAGAAGAGCGGGCCATGATGGTTGACTCGCTTCTTCGTAGTTTGAATCCGCCGGAGTCAGAAATCGACAAAAAATGGGCCATGGTCGCCCAGAGACGTTTGGAAGAGATTCGATCAGGTACTGTTACAGTTGTCTCGGGCGAGCAGGTTTTTGAGAAGATTTGGAAAAAGTTTGAAGAATGAGTTTACGCTTTCATCCGGATGCGGAGGCGGAGCTTTCTGAAGCCATTCAATACTATGAGAATGTAGAGTCTGGTCTTGGGCAAGATTTTGCAGTTGAAGCATATTCGGCGATCCAACGCGCCATTGCTTATCCGCATGCCTGGATGGTTCTCGAAGGTGAAGTTCGCCGCGCGTTGGTGCGACGATTTCCGTACGGGGTTTTGTACTCTGAAGAAAGTGATGGAATTCTGATTATCGCGGTAATGCATTTGCATCGCGCTCCAGGGTATTGGAGTGAGCGGGTGTAAATTGCCGAACTATGCGCTCAAACCGGATCGCCACAGTCGAATAAAAAGGCCGGAGTGATTTATTTTTGACCGGTCAGACTCCAGGCTTTTTTGTCCCGAAGACCTTCTCCGTGGTTATGAATTCCTGAACACTATCCCCTATATAAAATTCAGGGCCCTTTTATAACTGACTGAAAGTGCAATAATAAATCTGATTTCTACAACCCCCGAAAATATAGGGGACAGCTCTGGTATAGATTATGAATACCGGCAAAGTGGACACCCCAGATATAGCAGTACTATACTCAATAAAAGCCACATAGCACTAGAAACAAGGAGGTTTTCACCATGTCACCATTCATCCTCGATAGTACTTTATCAGACAACCTGCTCATTAAAATATAGTTGGGCGCGTGTTGGGAATGCTACGTTTCTTGAGAACTCACTGGCTGGCGCTTAGATCGCTCAGGCAAGCCCAACATTCGCTTGGATTCGACGATTCAACTATGGCGAGTACGATCCTGAACATCGATCATACAGACCCGAACGAACTTGGGTCTCGTCAGATCTCTCACATCTATCGCGACCGAACCGTCCGCGACGCTGTCGTTATGCAATTTATCCAAGTTGGATCGTTCTGGCTTCATCAATCTCTTCATTCTACTAGCCCTGACATGAAAGCACTCGCCAATAGTTACTACAAGGTACTCCTTGAGGCAGCTATACACCTTTCTATAGCTGAGCATACTAAAGAGTCAAATCACCGCAACATAATAAGCAATCTCATACGGGAACATTATCAGGAAGAGCGAGGGTTCCGGCAACTCACATGATTACGGACGCACCTAACAACCGGCTCTAGGCGGATGGGGTGAACGCGCGTCGGTTTTCTTTAGCTCGGTGGCTCGCGCCGCTGAGCCGGGGCGTTGAGACTGTAGAAAAACCCCATAAACACAAATTTCAAGAAGTTTAATTTGATCAAAAAAATGAGTTATGATCGTAAAAAAGTGATAAATCGAGTTTTTCTACAGGCTCGTTAGGCTCCCAGATGGAACGGTTCTTTCAAGAGCAAGAGCAGCGCATTGATCGCCTCATGGCATTGGTCCGTGCCGCAGATTTTCCAGACGCCGTAAACGGAGCGTTAACTTTCTATGACATTGCCATTCTAACTTGTCAAGCGATGTGGCACATGAAGGACTGGATACTGAATGACGCTGAGTTTCGCGCCGCAAGTCGAGAGGAGTTGAAACGTGATATCTACAACTCTCATGTATTGCAGGTCTGCGCGGATATCGCGAATGGCTCCAAACATCTGTCCTTGAAGTCACCAAAGATTGGAACCGGCGTGTCACTTGCTGAGCTAAGCGGAATACATATCGAACCGGCCAAGGGCATTTTTCGGGAATTTTACTATATTCATTACCCAAATCTGGCGGATCCGTATCATGGTACCGAAATTCGCGATCTGCTAGAGGACGCGCGAAGAGCGTGGCAGGTAATCATCGATAAATACTATCTTAGCGAGGAAGATCGAAGTACCTAACAATGTGCTAAGTGGAATAAACCTAAAGCAACACCATGATTTTCAAAAAATTACCAAAAAAAGTACTACGGAAAGAGTTCGAAAAGCAGTGTAGTGAAGCGGCTCAGGAAATTATTGAGCGTGAAAATCAAAGGGGTCACCCCAGATATGGCAGGACTATACTCAATAAAAACCACATATCACTGAAAATAAGGAGGGTTTCACCATGCCACTAATCGTCCTCGATAGTACTTTATCAAACAAACCGTATATTACAAATATAAGTTAGCGCTAGACTGGATCAATGTTCAGTGCATTCAAAAATGCTTACTATTTCTCCAAAGTGAGTCTTGCCGCTATAGATGCTTTCGGCATTGATCTCAAGAAATTTGACGGCATAGGAAATATAGACATTATAGAATGTTGCAATAAAGCTAGAGCGGATGGGAAATCTGTCGAAGAGGGAGTAGTGTTATGCCTCGCGACTTGTTCGTCTGCGATAGCAAAAGATGCGAATTTTCACCCGGAAGATAGACCCGACTATTTTAAACTTGGAAGACAAGCAGTAATTGTTGATGGGTGGGTAGCACAGGGTAAGGTTTCTCCAGAATCTAGAGATATATTCATAGAAGCCGTCTTAGAAGCTATGAACGCCGTTGAATCTGCAGGGCACGACACATAGGTCAGTATTATTGACGGATATAGTCATTAACAAGCAATGTATAAGGCATGTTATGGACACTACTCTTAAAGTTACCGTTTCTGAAGTAAAATATGACGATAATCGAGTGATTTTTAACTTCGTGGATGAAGATAACACTGAAAGTTGGTGTGTTGACCCGCTTAAAAATTATGACTAATTGAACCCATCTTTCGGTCATCAAATACTAATTCATAGCAGATGGGATTTTGATGTTGCTGGAACGAAGACTTACTTTGCTGTGAGTTATGTGGAGGCATAGCTTCAGTGTTAACAAAAAAATCCAGCCGGCCGCCAAAATGCGGCGTCAGATGATTTAAATCGTTAAGTTTCAGGAGTATCTAGATGAGTGCATATGCAGGATATTTTTTAGGTGCAGGATTTGCATCCTGCATGCTCTGGTGGCCAATATGTTTTATTGCGGCTCGTGGCTCATTTAAATTCAAATATAAATGGTATTTCTTCTTAATAGGCTATTTTCTTGCCTCTATCATATCCGCAGCATTTATTCTTCTTATTGAAATTGGTGTTTCCGAAAAATATCAAAGTATCGCTAACGAATTTGGGGCGCCTATAGCAGCCTCACTAATTGTCATACTGTCTTTTTCTCTTGTGATTAAGTCCCAAATAAATGAATCGGGAGAGAAACAGGCGACTGAAAATGAGACGCATAAATAACTGCAGCGGGCAGACCACGGTTTTGGCAACCGCACTCTATAAATTATCTAAAGCATAAGAATTCATGAAGAATCGTGATCTATACCTGATAATTTTCCCGAACTCTTTGATTAGCAAAGTGCGGTTTTATTTGTCAAATATGAGACCAAATTCATGAACCCCGTGCTTACCACCATCATCTTGCTATTTTGCAGTAACGTATTTATGACGTTCGCGTGGTATGCGCATCTGAAAGAACTTGGTGATAAACCGTGGATTATCGCGGCATTAGTAAGCTGGGGACTGGCCCTGTTTGAATACCTGTTTCAGGTTCCCGCGAATCGAATCGGGTTTACCGTATTGAGCCTGGGCCAGCTAAAGATTCTTCAGGAGATCATAACACTGAGCGTGTTTGTGCCGTTCGCGATATTTTATATGAAGGAATCCATCAAGCTTGACTACCTCTGGGCCGGCATCTGCATGGTGGGCGCGGCGTATTTCATGTTTCGCAGTGAAATCGCCTGATTCAGATACCTGACTGCTTCAATCCCCTGCCCGGCTCACGCGCACAATCGCGCCATAGAGCGGGTGATCGAAGTAATGCATTTCATTGAGCTTGATGCGGCGGCTTTCCTGTAACTGGATGTTGTTACCAAAGCCGTCGCCGGTCGAGTAATACAAATCCAGATCGACATGCAGCAGGTTGGAGCTGCGGATGGTAACTGTGCCCTGCACTTTTTCTTCTTCGGTGGGCAGCAATACCGGCCGTGCACGTGACGGTGTCAGGCCGGGTTGCTGCCAGGTTTTGTAGACAAGCGGCCGATAGTAGGCCGACTGGCGCATCGCCGCCTGGACGCCGGCCAGATGCCGGCCACTGACCTGGCGGTAGCCGCTGTCGCTGTCAATGCGTACGGCATTACTCCAGTCGGGCACTGTCGTTGTTTCCTGCCAGACTTCACCGTCATTGCTGGCGGACAGGTGTTCAAACACGACAATTTCAACGTGATATTGCGGCGGACTCTGGGCGCTGGCAACAGCCGGATACAACAGTGCCAGCAGTGCGAATATCGGCATTAGATTGCTTCGTCGTTGCACTCCTCGCAATGACGATTTTGAGGTTGTAGGTGTCATTTGATTGCCACGCCGCATCACTCCTCGCAATGACGTCTTTGATGCTGGAGAACTCATGAAATTGCCGCATCGCTGTGCCTGTTCTGAACGAAGCTGAAAGACTCCGCACAACAAAAACATTCCAATAAAAAGCGCCCCTCTCCCTAACCCTCTCCCCGGAGTGGAGAGGGAACGAGGGTGTACCAGCGCGGTGGTTTTGATTTGATATTCCCTCCCTAACCCTCTCCTTGGAGACGGGAGGGCACTGGATTTTGCCACCACTACAGCATGGTAAGTACGGTTAATCATCAGGCAGCGTCCTGGGTAGTCAATTCGGTAAAAAGATCATCCAGCAATTTGAAGCGGGCATCAATATCATCGGTGTCCATCATGATACGCAATTTATCCGGTGCGTCGAACTTGTAGTGTTTCGGCTGGCGTTTAAGTAGTGTGACAATTTTCTGCGGATCGATGTCCGCCTGTTGCATGAACTGTATCCGGCCGCCGCGTGCGCCAAGGTCGATTTTACGCACACCCAGTGGCTGCGCCCGCAGCTTGAGTTCAGCCTGTCGGAACAGGTTCGCAGCAGCGTCCGGCAACAGGCCGAAACGATCAATCATTTCCTCACGCAGGCTGCGGAGTTCTTCCGAACTTTTTGCGCTGGCAATGCGTTTGTACAAAATCAGCCGGGCATGCACGTCCGGCAGATAATCGTCGGGCAATAGTGCCGCCACATGCAAATTGATTTCCGTGCCGCTATCGAGCGGCCGGTCCAGTTGCGGTTGTTTGCCGGCCTTGAGCGCTGCCACCGCGCGTTCGAGCATGTCCATGTACATGCCAAACCCGACTTCATGCATCTGGCCGCTCTGGCCTTCACCAAGAATTTCACCGGCACCGCGGATTTCCAGATCATGCGTGGCCAGCGTGAAGCCGATGCCCAGTTCTTCGAGGGATTCTATCGCCTCCAGCCGCTTGACGGCGTCCGGCGTGATTGCCTTGCGCGACGGAATAATCAGATAGGCATAGGCACGGTGATGCGAACGACCGACGCGGCCGCGCAATTGATACAACTGCGCCAGTCCGAATTTATCGGCGCGGTTGATAATAATTGTATTGGCGCTCGGCACGTCAATGCCGGTTTCAACAATGGTCGTGCATACCAGCACATTAAAGCGCCGGTGATAAAAATCCAGCATGACCTGTTCGAGTTCTTTCTCCGGCATCTGGCCGTGGGCGATCCGTACGCGTGCTTCCGGCAGCAGGCCGACAATTTGCTCGGCAACAGTCTGGATGTTCTCCACCTTGTTATGCAGGAAAAATACCTGGCCGCCGCGCTTGATTTCACGCAACAGGGCTTCGCGCACCAGGTTGTCATCCCATTCGCGCACAAAGGTTTTCACGGCAAGGCGCTTTTGCGGCGGCGAGGCAATGATCGACAGATCACGCAGTTCGGACAATGCCATGTTCAATGTGCGCGGGATCGGCGTTGCGGTCAGCGTAAGAATATCAACATCCGCGCGCAGTGCCTTGATCTGTTCTTTCTGGCGCACACCGAAACGATGTTCTTCATCAATAATCACCAGTCCCAGACGTTTGTACTTGATGTTCGACTGCAACAGTTTATGTGTGCCGATCACGATATCGGCCTTGCCATTGGCCAAGCCGTCCAGTGCGACGGTCTGCTCTTTGCCACTGCGAAACCGTGACAGCAATTCAATCTGTACCGGCCAGTCGGCGAAGCGATCCTTGAAGGTTTGATAGTGCTGTTGTGCCAGCAAGGTTGTCGGCACGAGCACAGCGACCTGGTAGCCGTTCTGAATCGCGACAAATGCCGCGCGCAGTGCCACTTCGGTCTTGCCGAAACCGGCATCACCACACACCAGCCGATCCATCGGTTTGGTACTTTGCAGGTCGTCCAGCACCGAGTTGATCGTATCGAGTTGATCCGGTGTTTCCTCAAACGGAAAGCTCTGTACAAAAGCGCGGTAGCTGTCGTCTTCGAGCCGATGGCTGATGCCTTCACGCGCGGCCCGGCGAGCATGCAATTCCAGCAGTTCAGCGGCGACATCATGTACTTTCTGCACCGCCCGGCGGCGTGCCTTTTCCCACTGGCCACTGCCGAGTTTATGCAGCGGTGCATGATCCGGGTCCGCGCCGGTGTAGCGGCTGATACGATCCAGATTCGCTACCGGCACATAAAGCTTGTCACCATCAGCATATTCGAGTGCAATAAATTCCGCCGGCACATCACCGACATCCAGCCGGTTCAAACCGAGATAACGGCCGACACCATGCTCTTCATGGACAACAGCCGCGCCGATATTCAGTTCGGTCAAATCACGGATGATGTTTTCCGGATCGCGCTGACCACGCCGGCGCCGGCGTTTTTGCTGGGCACGATCACCAAACAACTGTGATTCGGCAATGACCGCAAGCTTCGGGGTTTCGATTTGCGCGCCCTGCTCCAGCGGTGCCACTGTCAATGCAAGTGGTGCGTCCGACTCGATAAACGCCTGCCAGCCTTCAACCTGTTGTGGCCGCAAGTCATGACCTTTCAGCAGTTCCAGTAACGTTTCGCGACGGCCGGCGGATTCGGCCACCAGCAACAAGCGGCCATTAAAATTGTTGATAAAACGTTGCAGTATTGCCAGCGGTTCCGGCGCACGCGCGTCGATTGGCAATTGTGTCGGTGTCGTACAGTCGAAGACACTGGCACTGTCCGGGCCGCCAATATTGTGAATGCGTACGCGTGCCAGTGCCGCAGCACGCTGTTCGAGATCGGCCGGTGCAAAAAACATATCGGCCGGCGGCAGCAATGGCCGCTCCACATCATGCCGGCCGGATTCATATCGTGTTTCAATGTCCTGCCAGAAACTGTCTGCTGCCGCGCCGACATGATCGACTTCAACCAGCACTGCATCGTCGGCAACATAATCAAACAGCGTTTGTGTCTCTTCATAAAACAGCGGCAGATAATATTCGACACCGGCCGGTGCCAGTGCCTGACTGACATCGCGGTACACCGGACAACTGTTCGGGTTGCCGCTGAAACGGCTGCGCCAGTTGGCACGAAAACGGGCAATGGCTTCGTCGACCAATGGCACTTCGCGCGCCGGCAGAACGCGAATTGCCTCGATGCTTTCGAGTGAACGCTGCGTTTCGGGATCAAACACGCGAATGCTTTCGATTTGATCATCAAAGAAATCGAGCCGGTATGGCGCCCGCGTACCCATCGGATACAGATCAACGATTGAGCCACGTACGGCAATGTCACCATGCTCGAAGACCTGAGCCACCGTGCGATAACCGTTGCTGTTCAGACGCCGGCGGAAAGCCTCGATATCCAGTTGCTGACCGACGGCAAGATCAAGGCTGTGGGCGAGCAAATAATCCGCCGGTAACAGCCGATGCATGGCGGTATTGATCGGTGCAACCAGAATGCCCTTGCGCATGTCCGGCAAGCGCGCCAGTGTCGCCAGACGCTCGGAGATGATGTCCTGATAGGGTGAGAACACGTCATACGGCAGGGTCTCCCAGTCCGGGAAAAACAGCACAGGAACTGTTTCGGCCGGCTTGTTATCCGCACTCGCGTTGTCACGGCTGTGACCAAGATAAAACCGCAGTTCTTCTACCAGCCGCTGGGCGCTGAGACTGTCCGGCGTTAACACGACCAATGGCCGCTGCTGGTTGCGGGCAAATGTGGCCAGTGCCAGCGCGCGGCTGCTGCCGCTTAAATGCGTCCAGTCCTGATAAGTCCCGGGCTTGCCGGCGGCAGGCGGGTGTAGCGGACTCAGGTGCTTCAAACCGGCGACTCCGCACTGCCGGTCTGGTCGGCCTGATGAATTTCGGTTTCAATCGCGGCCAGTGCGGCGAGCGGATCAGCGGCCTGGGTGATGGGCCGGCCGATCACCAGATAATCAGCGCCGTTTTGCAAGGCCAGCGCCGGGGTCGTAATACGTGACTGGTCGTCACTGGCGCTGCCGGCCGGGCGGATACCGGGTGTGACCAGTTTGAATGCTGGCGGCAAATACTGCCGCAACAAAGTCGCTTCGGCCGCCGAACAAACGACGCCATCGAGACCACAATCAGCGCTCAGCAGTGCCAATGATTTTACCCGCTCGGCAATACCCTCCTGAAACCCGAGTTCAGCCGCTTCTATTTCGGACAGGCTGGTCAGCACTGTCACCGCCGTCAACAACGGCGGCTGTAAACTGCCGGCCACCGCTTTTGCTGCTGCTTCCAGCATGCGCCGGCCGCCACTGGCATGCACATTCAGCATCCATACGCCCAGGCTCGCGGCAGCACGGCAGGCACCGGCGACGGTGGCCGGAATATCATGAAATTTCAGATCGAGGAATACGTTGAAACCGAGCGCTTGCAGCTGTTCCACCAAATGTGGTCCGGCGGCAGTGAAGAGTTCCTTGCCGACCTTGAGCCGGCAGCGCGCCGGATCGAGCTGTCGCGCCAGCGCCAGTGCGGCAGCTGCGGACGGGAAATCCAGAGCGACAATAATACGGGGATTATCAACAGACATAGGGTGCCGGACAATTTGAAAGAGGGACTATTTTACACGAACTGCAAGACACACGGTTTGACACTACTGCAATTATTCGCCCTGGACCCCGTGAATCGGTTTGACAGTATTCCAGCTCTTGCAGCCCGGGCAATGCCAGTGCGGCGATTTACCGAGGAAACCGCAGTTCTTGCATTGATACACCGGCCGATCGTGCAACAGTTTCCCGGTCAGTTCCCGCAACGTCACAAGACTCTCGCGGGTAGCGCCTTTGGCGCGTGCCAGCGCATATTCAAGCAGACGGTCAAGGCCGCGCACTGACGGCCGTTTGCGCAATTCATTAGTGATGAATTCAGCCGCCGCGGCATCACCTTCCTGTTCGGCGATCAGATCCGTCAGTGTCAGCAACGCTGTAATACCGCCATGCTCATCGACAATCCGCTGCAGGTAATTGCGGAATTCATCCATCCGATCCAGCTGCCGGTAGCAGTTTGCCAACGGTTTTATTACATCGGGCAGATAATCGGCGTCCTGTTTCTCGATGCGTTGATACGCGCGAATGGCCTGCCGCAGCTTGTCGTCGGCAACCGCCATTTCCGCTTCCATAAAACTGGCGCGGGCGCATTCCGGATCAATTGCCAACGCCCGGCGAATATTGTCACGCGCCGCCCTGGCCTGGCCCTGGGCAAGTAAATCTTCAGCCTGTTCGCAATAAAACTGCGCCACCAGCGGCTCCAGCGCCTTGCCGGATGTCATTTCCAGCCGCCGCGCCGTACGGATGCAGTTGTCCCAGTCTTTTTCCTGTTGATAGATCTCCAGCAATTCCTCAAACGCCTGGGTTGAATAGGCACCGTTCTCGACCAGTTCACTGAACAAGCTTTCGGCCCGATCCAGCAACCCTGAACGCATATAGTCCATACCCAGCTCAAGCAAAGCCTGCGCGCGCTGGTCACGGTTCAAGGTCGGCCGGGCAATCAGATTCTGGTGGATACGGATGGCGCGATCGACTTCGCCGCGGCGGCGAAACAGATTGCCCAGTGCCAGATGCGTCTCTACGGTTTCACTGTCGACTTCCAGCATTTTGACAAAGACTTCGATGGCCTTGTCGGGCTGTTCATTCAGAACAAAATTAAGTCCCTTGAAATATTCCGGGTGCATCAGCCGGCCACGAGTTTCATCCTGCCGCGGCACACGCCGTGCCAGCCACCAGCCGGACCAGGCGGCGACCGGTAACAGCAACCAGCTTAGCTGGTACAGCAATGTGTGGGTTTCGCTCAATGGATGTCCCGCACCGGAATGACGCGCAGATTATCGATCTCGCGCTCGGCCAGCCGCGCCTGACGCGACAGTCGCGCATTGTCACGTTGCAAGGCTATCAACCACGGAAAACAGGCAAAAATACCAAGCACAGCACCGACGATCAGTGCCAGCACCAGCATGAACGACAACGGTAAATCAATGCTGCCCAGATAATATTCAAAATGGACAAAATGATTGTTCTTTAAATGCAGTGCCAGACCCAACAAAAACACCAGCAGCACCAGCGTCAATTTAAAGATGCGTGACATAGAAACCTCCTCAGTTTACCTGCCGGGCGATGGCGGTTACTGGACAATAATACAGGCGCATCAGTACCAGGGCATCAATAAACCTTACGCACGGACGTGCAACAAGACAATAGCCAGAGGGGAAAAATGCTGCAACAACGGAGACATTGCCAAATGGCAATGCTAATACAGCAACCGGAAAAATCCCGGGCCTGCTTAGAGACAGGTAACAGCAGGTGGAAATAGCAGAAGCGGTCTCAAAATTACTGCACTTGCTGATACAGCGTTAAAAGCGGACTCAAAATGCTCATGTATGAGCTATACACTCCGCTTTTTCGTCCACTTTCGCCTGGCCTCAGCTGCGTTCGTGACATTTTGAGACCGCTTCTAGCGAATGCTGCCCTGCTGCTGACGATGCAAATCAACACGCTCACGCATCTGTTTTCCGGGCTTGAAATGCGGGACGAATTTGGCCGGCAGCGACACCGGATCACCTGATTTGGGGTTACGGCCTACGCGGGGCGGACGGTAATGCAGCGAAAAACTGCCAAAACCCCGGATTTCAATACGGTCCCCAATCGACAGCGTCTGCGCCATGTGCTCAAGAATGGACTTAACCGCCAGTTCCACATCTTTATAAGCCAACTGGGCCTGCCGCCGGGCAAGCGATTCGATCAGCTCTGACTTGGTCATTGTTTTTCTCTCAAATTGCTTTTTTGGCAATTGCTCTGTCGGCAAGTACCTGCTGACCGCCCAGTTACCCACAAGCGAAACTGCAACGGCCCCCTCCTTCTCAATCTGAATCTGATAGCCCTGATGCTACCTTCCCGCTCCCAAAATCTCAAAAAAACCTGACAACTTCAAGGCGTTAGCTTAAATAGTAACGCCTAAATCGCAAATAACAAAATGCGGGCACCGGTTAAATGATGCCCGCATCTGGATTTCAGCCGTTATTTGTTTTCGAGATGCTCGCGCAGAATATCGCCGAGCTTGGCGCCTGTGCCCTGATCCGGTGCATATTCCTGTACCGCGGTGCTCTCGTCGTCCTGCTCCTTGGCCTTGATGGACAGGCTGATGGAGCGCTTCTTGCGGTCAATATTGATGATTTTGACCTCGATCTCGTCACCGACACTGATTTCCTTGCTGGCATCATCGGTCCGCTTGTCGAGCGAGATTTCACTGGCCTTGAGGTAACCGTCGACACCCTCGGCGAGCTCCATGACCGCGCCCTTGGCATCGACTTCCAGCACCTTGGCATTCACCAGTGCGCCCTTGCTGTATTCCGCGGCAAAACTGGAGAACGGATCGCGTTCCAACTGCTTCACGCCCAGCGAAATGCGTTCGCGCTCGGCATCGACTGACAACACCACGGTTTCGAGTTCATCGCCCTTGGCGTATTTGCGGATGGCCTCTTCACCGGTTTCATGCCAGGAGATATCGGACAGATGCACGAGGCCGTCGATACCGCCATCCAGACCAATAAAGA
Organism: Gammaproteobacteria bacterium; assembly: GCA_040905025.1. GTDB lineage: Bacteria > Pseudomonadota > Gammaproteobacteria > Methylohalomonadales > Methylohalomonadaceae > JBBDSJ01. The sequence goes on along the minus strand of JBBDSJ010000127.1, from coordinate 4,363 downwards.
CACCGAAGTCAGTAATCGACTTGATGGTACCGGTCACATGATCGCCCTTGTTATGGGTGGCAGCGAAGTTTTCCCACGGATTCGGCTGGCACTGCTTCATGCCCAGCGAAATACGGCGGCGTTCCTCGTCAATATCCAGCACCATGACTTCAACTTCCTGGCCGACATGCACCAGCTTGGACGGATGGACATTCTTGTTGGTCCAGTCCATTTCGGAGACGTGAACCAGACCTTCAACACCTTCTTCCAATTCGACGAAACAGCCATAATCAGCCAGATTCGTGACCTTGCCCAGCAGCCGGGCACCTTCCGGATAACGGCTGTTGATGTCTCCCCACGGATCCGCGCCCATCTGCTTCAGGCCGAGCGAAACGCGGTTACGTTCGCGATCAAACTTCAGCACCTTGACGTCGATTTCGTCGCCAATATTGACGACTTCGGCCGGATTCTTGACCCGCTTCCAGGCCATGTCAGTGATATGCAGCAGACCGTCAATACCGCCCAGATCCAGGAACGCGCCGTAATCGGTCAGGTTCTTGACAATACCCTTGATCACTTCGCCTTCGGTCAGGCGATCCAGCAGGGCATCGCGTTCGGCGCTGCTTTCGGTTTCAACAACTGCGCGGCGGGAAACAACAACGTTATTACGACGGCGATCAATCTTGATCACCTTGAATTCGAGTGGTTTGCCTTCCAGATAGGAGGTATCACGTACCGGCCGCACGTCGACCAGTGAGCCCGGCAGGAATGCCCGGACATGTTGAATATCAACAGTAAAGCCGCCTTTGACTTTTTCGGTGATGGTGCCGACCACGGTTTCACTGGATTCATGCGCTTCTTCCAGTCTCTGCCAGGCTTTCAGGCGTTTGGCTTTTTCGCGTGACAGGCGGGTTTCGCCGTAACCATCTTCAACAGCATCCAGCGCGACATCAACAAAATCGCCGATCGCGACTTCCAGCTCGCCGTGCTCATCATAAAACTGTTCTATGGGGATCAGACCTTCAGATTTGAGGCCTGCATTGACTATGACAGTGTCGTCATCAAAATCCACAACCATGGCGCTGACAATGCTGCCCGGCCGCATTTTGGTTTCAATTTGACTCTGTTCGAATAATTCGGCGAAACTTTCACTCATGTTGATGTTAATTCCCTGCCCGGCAAATCAAACCGCCCGATTATGCACCGGATACAGAAATGACGGACGCGTTTTTGGTTAAGGTTAAAGTTTACGCTGGGGAAGAGTCGGCACTGCGGTGAATCTTTGTTGCACCTGTGAAGAAACAATTGCCAGCACCGCGTCAATATCGTGACCGGTGGTATCAATGACAACAGCATCTGACGCCGGTGTTAACGGAGAGACTTTGCGCTGACTATCCCTAGCATCCCGCTCGGCTATATCGACCGAAAGCTGGCGGAGATTAACATCAATTCCTTTTAGCTTCAACTGTTTATAGCGCCTCTCGGCACGTTCCCCGGCACTCGCGGTAAGAAAGAATTTCAGTGGCGCATCGGGGAATACCACCGTGCCCATGTCGCGGCCGTCGGCAATCAGTCCCGGCGCCCGCCGACTGGCATGCTGGCGTGCCAGCAAGGCACTGCGTACGGCCGGATAGGCCGCCACCTCAGACGCCAGAATACTGACCTGCTCGGCCCGGATTGCCGCTGAAACATCTTCACGGGCCAGTAGTATCCGGATGGGGGTTTCAGCACCACCGGGGGCAAAATCCAGCTCCAGACCGGCAGCAATTTCGCCGACCCGGGCTACATCGGCCACGTCCACCCCGGCCCGCAATACCGCCAGTGCCGTCACCCGATAAAGTGCGCCACTGTCGAGCAAATGCCAGCCGAGCCAGTCGGCCAGCAGGCTGCAAATCGTGCCCTTGCCGGTACCGCTCGGGCCATCGACAGTAATCACAGGTACCGTGCTCGCCGCCATAAACTACTCCCGCACCTCAATTTCCAGACCCAGCTGCTGGGCTGATTCGGCAAAGCCCGGATATGATGTGCCAACATTGGCGCAATCCTTGATAACCACCTGACCGCTGGCCGCCAGACCCGCCATCGCAAATGCCATGCTGATGCGGTGATCGCCCTGGCTGATCACCTCACCGCCCTGCAATTTTCCGCCCTCGACAATCATGCCGTCAGGGCTTGTTTCTACCGTGATCCCCAGTACCCGCAATCCGGCGGCCACCGATTCAATCCGGTCGCTTTCCTTGTAACGCAGTTCTTCGGCGCCACTCAGCAGCGTGCGGCCATCGGCGCAGGCGGCAGCCACCATAATTGCCGGAAATTCATCAATGGCAATTGATACCAGCGCCGGCGGAATGTCGATGCCACGCAAACGCGCCGCGCCGATATGCAGATCGGCCACCGGCTCACCACCCAGCAGGCGTTTGTTGCGAATATCAATCTGTGCCCCCATCAACCGCAGAATATCGACCACGGCGGAACGGGTCGGATTGATACCAACAGCTTCAATCAGCAAATCGGATTCCGGCGCGATACTGGCACCGACCAGAAAAAACGCCGCCGAGGAGATATCTGCCGGTATCTGGATGTCGAAAGGCTGTAATTCAGTGCCACCGCGCAGGCGCAACGTGCCATCAATGATTTGCACTGGATAACCGCAAGCACTGAGCATACGTTCGGTATGATCGCGGGTCGCTGTTGGTTCATGAATAACGGTTTCACCATCGGCATACAGACCTGCCAGTAACAGGCAGGATTTCAGCTGCGCACTTGCCACCGGCAAGGTGTAATCAATGCCGGTTAACGCCTGGCCCTGAATTTTCATCGGCAAGGTACCGGCCGCCGAAGTTTCAATATTCGCACCCATCTGTCGCAACGGCAGAACGACCCGATCCATCGGCCGTCTGGTCAATGATGCATCACCGATGATCTCGCTGCTGAATGCCTGACCGGCCAGCAAGCCGCTCATCAGACGTGCCGATGTACCGGAGTTGCCCAGATCCAGTGGCTGCTGCGGTGCGCTTAAGCCGCGCAGACCAACACCATGAATATAAACATTACCGAGGTCATCGGCGCTGATGCGTACACCCATCTGCTGAAATGCCGACATGGTTGCACGAGTATCTTCGCTCTGCAGAAAACCGCTGGCATGACTTTCACCATTAGCCAGCGCACCGAACATGATCACACGATGCGATATGGACTTGTCGCCCGGTACGCGCACACGACCTTTCAGACAACCACCGGGCTGCACGGTAAAAGTAATATTACGGCTCATAATTTATACGGATTATTCTTTTGGGATTGGGCCGGTAGCACGCAGTTTACTGAAATGATCGCGGGCATTCTTGGCACGCGTAAACATCTCAATCACGGCCTGGCGATCGTCGGCACGGATCGCTTTGGTCAGGTTGTCGAGTTGCTGCTGAAACTGATCCAGCATCGTCAGCAGTTCTTCGCGATTGGCAAAACAGATGTCATGCCACATTTGCGGATGACTGGACGCAATACGCGTGAAGTCGGCAAACCCGCCAGCGGCAAACCGGAAGATGGCTTTCTGCTCATCCATGCCGGCGAGACAATCGACCAGTGCATACGCCAGCATATGCGGCAGGTGGCTGGTCGCCGCGAGAATGGCATCATGTTCGGCAACCGACATTTGCACGACTTCAGCGCCGGCCAGTTGCCAGAGTTGTTCAATCATTTGCACTGCCTGCGCCTCAGTTTGCTCGAGCGGCGTCAGGATCACACGATGCCGGTCAAACAATTCGGCAAACGCGGCTTCGACCCCGCTTTGCTCGGTGCCAGCCACCGGATGGCCCGGGACAAACCGCCGAAATTGTTCTGCTGTTAAATTTGTCCGTGCAGCGTCAACGACACTGCCTTTCACGCTACCGGCATCAGTCACTACACAATCCGCAGACAGATGATCGCGAAGACCGGCAAAAATATCGGCATAGGCGCCCAGTGGTGTCGCAATCATGACGACATCGGCATCCTGCACCGCACCGGCCAGATCAGTGGCCATGCTGTCAATTACACCGAGTTCAAGCGCTTTTTGCAAAGCATCGCTATTGCGGCCATAACCACAAATGTGCGTAACAGCATTGGCACGCTTCAGCGCACGGCAGAACGAGCCGCCAATCAGGCCAACGCCAATTACGGCAAGTTTGTTAATGTGTATTGTTTTCGGCAATGTATAAAGTCCGGTTATATCAATTCAGTCCGCGCATAAACGCGAATTTACGCCAATGCATACACTGGCTTGCAGATGACATCGACATATTTCTTTATCATCCAGCCAATACTTCAGCAAAGCATTTGAGAAAACGCGCATTTTCCTGTTCGAGACCAATACTGATACGCAAATGATTCGGCATGCCGTAGTTGG
>JBBDSJ010000126.1:0-78661 GCA_040905025.1 Gammaproteobacteria bacterium | reverse complement strand
ACAGTTATCCCGTGCTGTGTGGCTGTTATGGCGCAAGGCCGGTAAAGCTTAGAGTCCCGGAACCACAGAAGTGCTTATGGCTTCAGCATAATTCCGGCTACCCGGTAAAATGTCTTTCAGGCGCTGACTGCAGGTTATGACTTGTCTGACCCATGCAATACGGGTACCCCCGTACCAATATCCCATGGTCAATTCCTCATGGTCAATTCCCGGACCCCTGCAAGCTGAATTACACTCCTGATTTAGAAGCGGCCTCAAAATTACTGCATTTGCCGCCCTGAAATATACGAATGGGTGTTGAAAGTGGACTCAAAATGCTCATGTAGTGTCTATACACTGCGCTTTCTCGTCCACTTTCGCCTGGTCTCGGCTGCACTTTATTACACCGTTGGGTGCGTGACATTTTGAGGCCACTTCTAGCAAATCCGGTACTCTGCCGATAGATTATAGTACCTGCAAATGCCGGTGCCGGGTCAAGTCGAGACACCGTAACGGGCAAGATAGGCAGCGATTTCCGCCAGCGGTGCCTGCATTTCCGGGCGCGCTTCAACATAGCGCAGCAGATCATTCAGCCCGGCGATGCTGGTGACCGCCAGCCCGTGGTGTTGCTGCACTTCCTGTACGGCGGATAATTCCCCGGCGCCTTTTTCCTGGCGATCCAGCGAAATGGCAACGCCTGCCGGTGTCGCGTTGGCGGCATGAATCAGCTCCACGGATTGATTGACCGAAGTGCCGGCGGAAATGACATCATCAATAATCAATACCCGGCCACGCAGCGGTGCACCCAGGGTGAGTCCGCCTTCACCATGATCCTTGGCTTCCTTGCGATTGAAACAATACGGCACATCCCGGCCATCAGCTGCCAGTGCAATCGCTACCGACGCCGCCAGCGGGATACCCTTGTAGGCTGGCCCGAACAGCATGTCAAACTCGATGCCGGCGGCGTCAATCGCCGCCGCATAGAAACGGCCGAGTTCGGCCAGTGCCGCGCCGGTATTGAAGCGGCCACTGTTAAAGAAATATGGACTCAGGCGCCCGGATTTAAGCGTGAATTGCCCAAACCCCAGCGCTTCATGCCGCAGGGCAAAGTCTATAAATGCGTCACGAAAGTTGCTCATGTGGGTTTGTTTTTATCAGGGCGCACATGTAATCAATGATTCGTTATCATAGCCTGCCTGTGAAGTACCGCAAAATCCGAATTCCGGACTGACATAATGAGAATCATGACTCTGAATGCCAATGGCATTCGCGCCACACACCGTAAAGGTTTTTTTGACTGGTTGCCAAAAACGGCTGCCGATGTGGTTTGCATCCAGGAAACCAAGGCACAGCTGTATCAGCTTGATGCCGCCATCACGGCGCCGGCAGGCTACCAGAGCTTTTTTTGTGATGCGCAAAAGCCCGGTTACAGTGGGGTTGCCATCTACACCAAAAAATCTCCCGACAAACTGCATACCAAGTTTGGCTGGCCGCAGGCTGATGCTGAAGGCCGCTTCATTCGGGCCGACTTCGGCAAACTCAGTGTGGTATCGATTTATCTGCCGTCGGGGACTACCGGCGATATACGTCAGGACATCAAATACGAATTTCTCGATCGGTTTATGGCCATGCTGCGGAAAATGCGCCGGCAAAAGCGTGAGTTCATCCTCTGTGGTGACTGGAATATTGCGCATACCAAAGACGACATTAAAAACTGGCGCGGTAATCAGAAAAATTCCGGGTTTCTGCCGGAAGAGCGTGCCTGGCTGGACCAGCTGTTCGGACCGGTGGGCTATGTTGACGCGTTCCGGGTCGTCAACCAGCAAGCCGATGAATATACCTGGTGGTCAAATCGTGGTCAGGCGTGGGCCAAAAATGTCGGTTGGCGGATTGATTACCAGGTCGTCACGCCGGGACTGCGCGACAAGGTCAGGGCGGCGAGTATCTATCGCGACCAGCGCTTTTCCGACCATGCACCACTGACGATTGAATATGATCTCAAGCTATAGCGGTTTGCGCCGGAACCGGTAAATCGCGATTTCACCGAGCAGGCTGGGCAACCAGCGCATGCCGAAACTGGTACGATGCTTATGGTCGACTGTTGTGCTTTGCAGGATTTCGATGCCTTCGGCTGCACACAGATTCTCGAAATCGTTTACTGAACACAGGTGAATGTTCGGCGATTCATACCAGTGATACGGTAGCGCAGCGGTGACAGGCATGTGCCCCTTGAAGGCAATCTGCATACGCGCACGCCAATGACCCATGTTCGGGAATGTCACGATCCCTTCACGCCCTACGCGCAGCATTTCATTCAGCATGCGGTTCGGATAACGCACGGCCTGTAGTGTCTGCGTCATGATGACGTAATCAAATGAATCGTCATCAAATACTGTCAGTCCGGCGTCCAGATCCGCCTGGATGACATTAATACCGCTGTGGATGCAGGCTGTGATGTTGTCGCTGTCGATTTCCACGCCATAGCCGGTGATTTGATGCTCGGCCTGCAGGCTGGCAAGCAGTAAACCGTCGCCGCAACCGAGATCGAGGACACGTGATTTGGGCTGCAGCCAGTCGGCTATCAGTGTTTGATCAGTACGCATCTGCAGTGAACTCATAGCGATGCCTCAATGCGTTCCAGTGCCGCACGCAGTACCGAGTGATAACGTGGAATCGGCATCAGAAATGAATCATGCCCCTGCTTGGATTCAATCTCGATATAGCTGACATCGCGGTCAGCATCCAGCAAGGCGCGGACAATTTCGCGCGAGCGCGACGGCGAAAAACGCCAGTCACTGCTGAATGAAATGACGAAGAACTTCGCAGTAGCCACCGCCAGTGCCCTGGCCAGATTGCCATCACAACGGCTGGCTGGATCAAAATAATCCAGGGTTTTGGTTAGCAGCAGGTAACTGTTGGCATCAAAACGATCAACAAAACTGCGACCCTGATGGCGCAGATAACTTTCTACCTGGAATTCGACATCATAGCCAAACTTGATGCGGCCATCACGCAGTTCGCGGCCGAATTTTTCATCAAGCACATCATCGGAAAGATAGGTGATATGGCCAAGCATGCGCGCCAGCATCAAACCACGGCTGGGCGTTACGCCATGTTCAAAGTAGTGACCATTATGAAAATCGCGATCATTCATGATCGCCTGCCGGGCGACCTCGTTGAATGCAATATTCTGGGTCGAGAGTTTGGGTGCAGCAGCGATGACGAAGGCGTTGGCAATGCGCTGCGGATAATCAATCGACCACTGCAGTACCTGCATGCCACCGAGACTGCCGCCAATGACTGCCGCCCAGCGTTGAATGCCCAGCTGATCCGCGAGTGCCGCCTGGCTGTGGACCCAGTCACCGACGGTGACAATCGAGAAATCCGGGCCATAGGGCTTGCCGGTTGCCGGGTTGATGGTGGTCGGTCCGGTGGAACCGCCACAACCGCCGAGGTTGTTCGGTGCCACAACAAAGAACTTGTTTGTATCAATCGGTTTGCCGGGACCAACGCAACTGTCCCACCAGCCGGGTTTGCGCTCGTCGGGGCTGTGATAGCCGGCTACATGATGATCGCCGCTCAACGCATGACAGATCAAAATGGCGTTACTGTGATCCGCGTTCAACTCACCATAGGTTTCCAGCACAATGTCATAGCTTTGCAGAACCGTGCCGGACTCAAGCGTCAGCGGCGTGTCCAAATGCAGTGTCTGTGGCGCGACCAGACCTACGGAATCAGCCGGCAGGTTTCGGATTGTATCAGCGGGTGCAGTCATTAATAGCCTGTAGGAACATAAGCAATACGGAAACCGGCATTATACTGAAATGGTCTGTTGCATGTGACAGTGTGCTCGCCGGGCAGGATTTTAGCGCCAACCGGCAGCCGGCCCGCTGATTGAATAGCCATAGTCGAGTATTGGCGCGGCCAGCAGTATCAATAAAAGATTCAAACCGATAATGACGACAAGGGGTGACAGGTCAATGCCGCCCAGCGCTGGCAGCAAGCGGCGCACCGGCTGCAGCAGTGGTTCACTGAGATTGTAAATCAGGCGTGTTGCCGCATTGTAGGCGTGTGGATTCACCCAGCTCAAAACAACCTGAATGATGATGACAAACATGAAAATATAAATCACCAATCGCAGTAACCGGCCCAGCGCCACGATCAATAAGCCTGACAATGGCGGGATCTGTCCGGCCAGTAGCAACCCGATCAAAATCAATTCCAGCAGTTGCACCAGCAGCGTCAGCACCAGCAGCGCCCAGTCAATGCCGCCGTAACCCGGAATCAGGCGGCGCAATGGCCGCAGTGGCGGGTTTGTTACAGTAACCAGCACCCGTGCGATGGGCGAATGGAAATCGGCGCGCAGGATCTGCAGCAAAAACCGCAATACCAGCGCGATCAAATACAGACCGAACAGGGTCTGTACCAGAAATACCAGCGCCTGCAGGAAATAAGCCATGGGTTATCAGTTATTCCCGAATGTTTCAGCCATTTCAGCGGCACGCTGTTTTGCTGCAGTCGCGGCTTTCCTGACCAGCGTGCGCAAATTACCGCGGTCAAATTCTGCCAGCGCCGCCGCCGTGGTACCGCCGGGAGAAGTCACACGTTCGCGCAGTATCGCTGGCGCCGCGTCAGCTTCAATGGCCATGCGTGTGGCACCATAGCCGGTTTGTAAAGCCAGTTGTCGTGCGGTATCGGCATCAAGACCGAGCTGTTCGCCAGCCTCGGCCAGCGCTTCAATAAACAAAAAGAAATACGCTGGTCCGCTGCCGGAGATCGCGGTGACCACATCCAGCAGCGCTTCATCATCCAGCCACACGGTAGCACCAACCGATTTAAGAATGTTGTCAGCCAGTTGACGCTGGGCCGGTGCAACTTCAGGACTGGCATACAGACCTGTCATGCCCGTTTGTATTAATGCCGGCGTATTTGGCATCGCCCTGACCACGGCGAGCGATGCCGCCAGCCAGCGCTGCAGCGCGGTAATTGGAATGCCTGCTGCCACGGAAAGCAGCAGCGGTTGTTGCGTCCGCAAATCGGCAGCCAGCGGCTCGATAATCGCTTGCAGGACTTGCGGTTTGACGGCCAGGACCACGGCGGCGGCCTGACTGATAGCGCTATGATTATCAGCATACAGGTGAATGCCGAAGGACTGTTCAAGCGCCTCGCGTTTCGCCGCGTCCGGCTCGGCGCCGTGGATTGCATCGGCCGGGTGGCCGCTGGCAAGCAGACCGCCGATCAGACTGCAACCCATATTGCCGCAGCCGATAAAGGCAATGTCTGGAAACATTGAAGAACCTGATGAATTCAAAATGATGGTGTCCGGCAGTTAATCATGCGTCAGTTTAACAATCCGTCGCTGGACCTGCATGATTGCCTTGATGGATATCCGGCTTTCCCGGCGTTTCCGGGTCGCGGCGACCAAAAATGGCAGTACCTATGCGCACATGGGTGGCACCTTCGGCGATGGCTGCCGCCATATCCGTGCTGGTGCCCATCGACAGGGTGTCGAGTCCGAAACCAACTTTATTAAGGGAATCAAAGGCTTCACGAAGCGCGCGGAAGGGTCGGCGCTGCTGCTCAAAGTCACTGGCTGGCGCCGGCAGTGCCATCAATCCGCGCAAACGCAATCGCGGCAATGCCGCAACCGCAGCTGCCAGATTCGGAAGTTCGGCCAGGTCGACACCGGATTTACTCGTTTCGGCGCTGATATTGACTTGCAGGCAGACGTTTAACGCTGGCAGGGCGTCAGGTCGTTGCTCCTGCAGGCGCCGGGCGAGTTTCGCGCGGTCTAGACTGTGCAGCCAGTCAAAGTGCTCGGCAACGGTCCGGGTCTTGTTCGATTGCAGCGGGCCGATGAAATGCCAGGTCAAATCAGCCGGCAGGGTCTCGATTTTCGGGATTGCCTCCTGCAGGTAATTTTCACCGAAATCACGCTGGCCAGCCGCCATGGCCGCGCGAATGGCGGCGGCCGGCTGGCGCTTGCTGACGGCGATAATATGGACACTTTCCGGAGGCCGGCCATATTTACTGGCACTGGCAGCGATGTGCTGGCGCAGTGCGGACAGGTTTTGTTCGATATTTTTCACGACTTTACAGTAGTCTATACTTCCAAAAATTAGTAGCATGATGTTGCTGCGTCTGTGGGAAGATGCCTGAACCGGTGAGCCGGGCTCAGGAGTAACAACATACACGCCTAAATAACGTTATTATTTAAACCTGTGTGCGTTGGCGTCTGCCTGACCCGGCGCCAACTGTTTCGGGATGACCGTCTGGGGGATCAATGGATATCGGTGAACTGCTTGCTTTCAGTGTAAAGAACGGCGCTTCGGATTTGCATCTTTCGGCCGGGCTGCCGCCGATGATCCGCGTCGATGGTGATGTACGTCGTATTAATGTGCCGGCGATGGACCATAAAGATGTACATGATATGGTCTATGACATCATGAACGACAAGCAACGCAAGGATTTTGAGGAGTTCCTTGAATGTGACTTTTCGTTCGAGATCCCCGGTCTGGCCCGCTTTCGTGTCAATGCGGCCAACCAGAACCGCGGGGCATTTTCAGTCTTCCGTACCATTCCCTCCGAGATCATGTCACTCGAACAGCTCGGTGCACCGAAAATTTTCGAAAAGATTTCCGACTACCCGCGTGGTGTTGTACTGGTCACCGGGCCGACCGGTTCCGGTAAGTCAACAACGCTGGCGGCGATGGTCAATCATAAAAATGAAACCGAATATGGCCACATTCTGACGATCGAGGATCCAATCGAGTTTGTGCATGAATCCAAGCGGTGTCTGATTAATCAGCGCGAGGTTCATCGCGATACACTCGGTTTCAATGAGGCGCTGCGGTCGGCGTTGCGTGAAGACCCGGATGTGATTCTGGTCGGTGAAATGCGCGATCTGGAAACTATCCGTCTGGCATTATCGGCAGCAGAAACCGGCCACCTGGTGTTTGGTACGCTGCATACCAGCTCTGCGGCCAAGACTATTGACCGTATTGTCGATGTGTTCCCGGCGGCAGAAAAAGACATGATCCGGGCGATGTTGTCAGAATCCCTGCGCGCGGTCATTTCGCAAACCCTGCTCAAGAAAATCGGTGGTGGCCGGGTTGCGGCCCATGAAATCATGATTGGTACTCCGGCGATTCGAAATCTGATCCGTGAAAACAAGATTGCGCAGATGTATTCCGCCATTCAGACCGGTCAGCAGTTCGGCATGCAGACACTGGATCAGAACCTGCAGGAAATCATCAAGAAGGGCTTGTGTACTCGCGAAGATGCGCGCTCCAAGGCAGCCAACAAGGATGCGTTCTAGCAGTTAACCGGCGTTACTGCTTTGTAGCTGAAAAATATTATATTGGGGGCTTAAGTGGAAAGAGAACAGGCTATTAAATTTATGCGCGACCTTCTCAAGCTGATGGTTGAGAAGGGCGGCTCGGATTTGTTTATCACTGTTGGTTCCCCGCCTGCGATTAAAATTGATGGCAAGATCACCCCGGTCTCGAAGACGCAGTTGTCGGGAGAGAATACCAAGGCAATGACCTACGCCATCATGAATGACAAGCAGCTGAAAGAGTTTGAAGCTACCAAGGAGTGCAATTTCGCCATCGCACCGGTCGGCATTGGCCGTTTCCGTGCAAATGCCTACATACAACAGAGTTATTGCGGCATGGTGTTGCGTACCATCAATACCCATGTGCCGACACTGGACGGTCTGAAACTGCCGGAAGTTCTCAAGGAGATCTCCATGACCAAGCGCGGTCTGGTGATTATGGCCGGCGGTACTGGCTCCGGTAAATCCACCTCGCTGGCAGCGATGATCGATTATCGCAATGCCAATACCTATGGCCATATTATTACGCTGGAAGATCCAATCGAATATGTCCATCCACACAAGAGTTGTATCGTGACGCAGCGAGAGGTGGGCGTGGATACCGATGACTGGGATATCGCGCTGAAAAATGTTTTACGTCAGGCGCCGGATGTCATCCTGCTGGGTGAGGTTCGTGACAGGGAAACCATGGAATATGGTGTGGCATTTGCCGAAACCGGCCATCTGGCCATGGCAACCCTGCATGCGAACAGTGCCAACCAGGCGCTGGATCGCATGATCAACTTTTTTCCGGAAGAACGCCGTCAGCAATTGCTGATGGACTTGTCCCTGAATCTTAAAGCCGTAATTTCACAACGGCTGCTAAAAACCCGCGATGGCGTTGGCCGGGCGGCGGCAATCGAGATCATGCTGAATACACCACTGATAGCGGATTTGATCCTCAAGGGTGATGTGCATGAGATCAAGGCGATCATGCAGAAATCGCGTGAACTCGGTATGCAGACCTTTGACCAGGCCTTGTTTGATCTCTATGAAGCTGACCAGGTCACGCTGGAAGATGCGCTGCGCAATGCCGACTCTATGAATGAGCTGCGGCTGAAAATCAAGCTGGAAGGCAAGGAAGGCAAGGATAAGGATAAACTCGGCGGCCTGGACCATCTGAGCCTGCATGAGGAAGAAAAGAAAGATGCCGGCTTCAGGCGCTAATCTCCTGTTCCATAAAATCTGCAGATTGAAGCACTAGATTACTTGAAATCATAAAGACGGCCAGCGCGAATGGATATCACCCCTTATCTTAAACTGATGGTAGAGAAGAATGCCTCGGATATATTTTTTACTGTTGATTCAACCGTCAAAATCAAGATTGAAGGCAAGATTACTCCGGTTGGTAAAACAGTCCTGACAAGTGAACTGTCCAAGGCTGCAGCCTACGGCCTGATGAATGAGATCCAGCAGGCTAAATTTGAAGAGACTATGGAGTGTGATTTTGCAGTAGCGCTACCGGATGGAAGTGGCCGTTTTCGTGTAAATGTATTCCGTCAGCGTGGCGAAGTCGGCATGGTGCTGCGGCTGATTCCAAGTGATATTCCAACGCTCGAGCAACTTGGCTTGCCTGAGGTTCTGAAAGACATGATCGCGAACAAGCGCGGTCTGATTCTTATGGTAGGTGCTACCGGTTCGGGTAAATCTACTACGCTTGCAGCGATGATGAATCATCGTAATGAAAACTTCACGGGCCATATCCTGACAATTGAAGATCCGGTTGAATTCAGTCATCCTAACAAGAAATCCATTATGAACCAGCGTGAAGTCGGTGTGGATACGCAATCCTATCGCAATGCGTTGAAAGCCTCACTGCGTGAGGCGCCGGATGTCATCCTGATTGGTGAGATCCGTGAGCGTGAAACCATGGAAGCAGCACTTGAGCTTTGTAATACCGGCCATCTGGCTATATCAACGCTGCATGCAAATAACTCGGCACAGGCGATGGAGCGTGTTATCAACCTGTTTCCACAGGAATTGCATAAACAGTTGTTTATGGATTTATCATTGAATATACGCGCAGTAATTTCACAACGTCTGGTCAGTGGTATCGACGGAAAACGTGTTGCCGCTATAGAAATTCTTATTAATACTCCGCATATCGCTGAACTGATTTTGAAAGGCGAAGTACATGAATTGCGTACCGCAATGGAAGGCAGTGGTGCCAACGGCATGCAGACATTTGATATGGCATTATTCAATCTCTACAAGGAAGAACGCATTACGCTTGAAGAAGCACTGGCTAATGCCGACTCCCGCACCAATCTTGAAGCCAAGATTAATTTCGGTTGATTCAAATAAAACACTGAACGATACTATCCAGTATTAGCGTTAAGGAAGCTCTGATTAATTCATTCATGAATTATCAGAGCACGAAAATTGAAAATTATGATTTTCGATTTTCTTCATTATTCAATCACTTAAGTGATTGAATAATGGCAGTACATCCCTGTACTGCAGGAACCTCTGATTTATTCAGAGGTTCCTTAAATGTTATTGTTGTGCATAGTTATTTGTTATGTATAGTTATACAGATTAGCTGGTTGATCTTTTGTTCAGGATGCCCCCTGATTGATTATTAACTTGTGTATGGTTGCCAGCTTTCCTGGTGACCACTATTTTCAACTTCACTGCACAGGAGAATGAAATGAGTGAACGTGACGCATATGTACAAAAACTGAAAGCACAAATTGACGAATGGAATGCCGAGCTTGACAAGATGGAGGCGCAGATGGAGAAGGCCAGTGCTGATGCCAAACAGAATCTTGAGAGTCAGCTGGAGCAACTTCGTAGCCAGCGGGAAGAAGCTTACAAGGCGATGAAAGAACTGCAACAAAGTAACGAGGGCGCCTGGAAAGACATGCAGTCGCGTGCTGAGGCAGCATTCAATGATATGAAAGATGGTATGGAAAAAGCCTGGACGCGATTCAAGCAGTAATCGGTAATGCATGTGCGGTGACCCCTGATTAAACAGGGAGATCGCCGCACATGCCCGCTGTTTTTCTGATCATTTTACCTGCTGGGGTACTTTCCGTAATTCGCTAATATCGTAGCCCTGTCTTTCAGCAAATGTAACCAATTCCTGATATTCGCTGCCCGTCAGTTTTGGTTCGCGTGCCATGATCCAGAGATAATCACGTTTGCTGCGCCCGACGATGGTTTTCGAGTAGTCCTCATCCAGATAAATAATGAGATATTCCGCCTTAATGGGCCAGATGAACTGCATGACCCATTCAGCATTGGTCTCTTCATTTACAACCCAGCCTTTCGGTCTCATAATTTTTTGATCACCATCAAAGCTGCCATTATTGAATCTGTAAGTAGTTTCGATGGTGCCGTCCCCGGTCATTTCATAAGACTCGACAGCATTATAGGCATTGCGCTCAATCCACGCCGGAATATGTGCAATCACGTACCAGTCGCCCATAAATTTATTCATATCGACATAATCAACCGTCGGCATGGACCGGGTCGTCTGGCAGGCGCTTAACAGGCACATGCTTAATGTAGCCAGCGCAGCGCGCAGTGAGAACTTTGAAACCTGAACATTTCCATTACACATTAGTTAATCCCATCATTTTTGTGCATTATAAGACTGTATAGACAATAAGCGGTTCAGCGATACCAGCGTTGAATCAGGCCAGTAAAAAAACTGCGCGCTCCGTGGCGCAGGTTGGCAAGAACATAACCGCCCTCCTGTATAACCAGCGTGGGTAATTCCAGTGTCGCAACTGCTGCGCCGATGTCACGCAGGCCGGTTGCTGACAAATCAAAATTTCCGGTCGGATCGCCGCGCATACCGTCATAACCCAGTGCAACTACCAGCCAGTGTGGTTTGAAGTCTCTGATCAGTTTTATTGCCTTGCTCAGGGCTGTCAGATAGGTGGCATCACCGAGCATATCGGCCAATGGGAAATTACGGTTAAAGCCGAGTCCTGCGTCTGCGCCCTTTTCATCTGCGAACCCGGCAAAGTAGGGATAGTGATCCCGGGGTCGGCCGTGCAGTGATAATGTGAATACATCATTGCGCTGATAAAAGATTTGTTGCTGACCGTTACCGGCATGATAATCAATATCAAGTAATGCTACGCGGCCGGTCTTGCTGAGTTTGTGTGCCGCAATCGCGGCATTGTTGAAATAACAAAAGCCACCGTAGGCGCGGTGTTCAGCATGATGGCCGGGTGGGCGGCACAAGGCATAAACAAATTGCTCGCCATCCAATAGCAGCTCAGCACCACTGGCAGCACAATCAGCCGCCGCGCGTGCTGCTTTGTAGGCGGCTTGCGATAACGGGGTGAATGTATCAATACAATAATATCCGGCACGAATAGCCATATCACGAGGCCGGTTGTCCGGACGTCGTATCGGAAACACTTGCGGGTAGATTGTAGTTCTGGCGTCCAGCGCCGAGGTTGCACGTTTTAGATAGCTGACGTAATCACTGGCATGCACGGCCCGCAGAATGTCTTCGCCGTAATGACGTACCGGCAGCTTTTCAACCGGTAGATCGGCCAGGCCGCGCAGGATCGCATCGACCCGTGCCGGGCGTTCGACATAACCCTGTTGCCGGACATGATGAATTTCATGATGTGTTGATGCCAGCAGCTTGATGTGTTTGAGTTTGCCGTGCCAGGCCGGCACCGGTAGTTGCCGGGTTTGATAGCGTGGTGGCCGTAAGCGGACAGGATCGTCCTGTACCGAGTCCTGCAGTGCTTTGACGAATTCAGTATCCGGTTGCAAATGATAGCGATACTGCAGAATATCACGCATACCATTGCGCAGTGCTCGCCGGCGCAACGGTTTGTTACTGCCAAGTGAATCATATACAAGCCACGGCGGGTCATAATCCCAGGCGATGGGTGGGTGCTGCCAGCCAGTATTGATGATTGGTCGCGCATCAAAACTCTCGTAGAAACGTGCGCGTGTTTTATTGTCTTTCAGACGTTCCGATTCACTGACCTGATTGGCATCATCTGGCGGAATTTCCAGCAATAGTCCCAGGGCGTCACGCTCACGCAGATACTCGCGCGCACTTTCGTATAATGCCTTGCCAATACCCCGCCGCGAGTGCATCTGATCGCTGCCGATGTAATTGAGGTAACCCAGACGGCTGCCGGGGAAATAATAAAATTGTGCAAATCCAAGCAGTTGACTATGTGCATTGGTTGCTGTTAACAGGATGGGCTCAAAACCGGTCGAGCGGCGTTCCGCCAATTCCCGCGCCAGCTGTCCGGCATATTCGTCCTCACGTGGAAATAATTTCTGAAACAGGGCTTGTACCTGTGCCAGACGTTGTTGTTCGGCCGGACTATTGCCATCAAAAATTCGGTTAAAACGGATCATTGCTTAGGGTTACTCAAATCAGCATTTTTTTTGTTGACGCCCGGTTAAAAGCATAGCAAGTTAGGCTGTAGCTATTAATTAACTCCATCTTAACCTGTAGAGGCAAGCAATATGCAGCGTTATCTCTGGGTGCCGGCACTATTACTTGCCTTTGGCATTGCCCTGTCAGGCTGGTTTGTGGGTGACGGCTTTCAAAAAGGACGCGCCAGTGATCGCTTTGTTACTGTCAAGGGTATTTCAGAGCGTGACGTAACCGCCGACATCGGCCTGTGGTCATTGCGATATGTTGCGGCCGATAATGATCTGGCAAGTGCGCAGGCAGCTATCAATAAAAGCCGCGAGACGGTGCGGGCATTTCTCACCTTGAATGGTATCCCTCCGGACACGATTCGGGTGCAGCGGCTGGAAGTGACTGATATGGTCGCCAATCCCTGGCGCAGTGGGCCTTATGACAGCCGCTATATCATCGCGCAAACCCTGCGGGTACGAACCGATCAACCCGAGTTGATACAGGTGGCGAGTCAGAATATCAGTGAGTTGGTGGAGTCCGGTGTTGTGCTTTCGGATGAAAGTGGCTACCAATCCGGCCCTACCTACCTGTTTAATCGACTGGATGACTACAAGCCTGACATGATTGCCGAGGCGACTGCGAGTGCGCGTGCTGCCGCTGAACAGTTTGCCAACGATTCCAATAGTAAACTTGGCGGCATTCGCCAGGCGAATCAGGGGGTGTTTGTCATTCTGCCACGGGATCGATCTCCCGGCATAGATGAAAACAGTCAGGTTGAGAAAACTGTACGCGTAGTTTCGACGATTGAATATTATCTGGAAGATTAAGTTTGTGATTTCCGGTCAGAATAACAAAAGGTATTAACAATGACATTGATTAATGAATTCAAATCATTTGTAGTGCGCGGTAATGTCATGGATATGGCTGTTGGAATTATTATGGGTGTCGCATTTGGGAAAGTAATTTCATCTTTTGTTAATGATGTAGTCATGCCGCCGCTCGGAGTATTGATTGGCGGTGTGCATTTTGGAGATCTGGTTTTGGTGTTGAAAGAAGCTCATGGCGAAGTGGCTGCAGTAACATTGAACTATGGCGCGTTTATACAGAATATAATTGATTTTCTGATCATTGGATTGGCAATATTTGTTGCGGTGAAAATTATTAATCAGCTGCAGCGCAAGGAAGAGGTGAAGCAGGAGACTGCGCCAGATGTGCCGAGCAATGAGGAAAAGCTGCTTACTGAAATCAGGGATTTGCTTGAATCCGGACGTCAGGAATCCTCTCGATAAGTCAGTATCGCCTGACTTGGTTTACTGCCGTTGATTTACATGCGAAAACAAAAATAATATGCACGTATCAATGTTTTGCTGCCGTTGATGCGCCCAGCCCTGTTTGTGAACGCAGGTACTGCCAGTGGAAAGCTTTGCGTTCTTCCATCGCACGTGGACTCTTGTCCAGCTTGGATATCAGCCAGATACTCACAAATGCGGCGGTCATGGAGAACAATGCCGGGTGTTTATAGGGTACGATGGCTTCGGCGTTACCGAGGATGTCGACCCAGATTGTCGGCCCCAACAGCATCATGCCAACCGCAGTCAGTAAACCGATTGCACCGCCTGCTGTGGCACCCCGGGTGGTCAGGCCGCGCCAGTACATGGATAACAGCAGGATGGGAAAATTGACACTCGCGGCAATAGCAAAAGCCAGTCCGACCATATAGGCGACATTTTGTTGCTGAAATAAAATCCCGAGCAAAATGGCAATAATACCCAGACCAATGGTTGCGCAACGTGATACCAGCACTTCCTCGCGCTCACCGGCATGACCTTTTTTGATAACACTCGCATAAAGATCATGTGACAAGGCGGATGCGCCGGACAACGTCAGGCCAGATACCACTGCCAGAATGGTGGCAAACGCAACTGCCGAAATGAAACCCAGAAATACATCGCCGCCGACAGCATGTGCCAGATGAACTGCCGCCATATTGCTGCCACCAATAAGCCCACCGGCCATGTTTCGATAGGCAGGATCAGTGCCGACTAGAATGATGGCGCCAAAGCCAATCACGAAAGTCAGGATATAAAAATAGCCGATGAAGCCGGTCGCAAAAAATACTGACCGGCGTGCTTCACGGGCATCGGATACCGTAAAGAATCGCATCAATATATGCGGTAGTCCGGCGGTACCAAACATTAGCGCCAGTCCGAGCGAAATTGCCGAAACCGGATCGGTGACCAGGCCACCGGGCGCCATGATGCTAAAGCCCTCCGGATGTACATCGACTGCAGTCCGGAACAGCAGCTCAAACGAGAAACCAAATTTGGCCAGTACAGCAATGGACATGAATGTGGCGCCGGACAATAATAATACAGCCTTGATAATCTGAACCCAGGTGGTCGCCAGCATGCCGCCGAATGTGACATAAAGAATCATCAGTACGCCTACCAGAAACACTGCATAGTGATATGGCAAACCAAACAGTACCTGAATCAGCTGACCGGCACCGACCAACTGTGCGATTAAATATAATAATACGACAGCCAGTGTGCCGCAGGCCGCGAGGCTGCGGATGGGCAGCGCGGCGAGTCGAAACGAAACAGCATCGGCAAACGTGTATTTACCAAGATTACGCAGGCGCTCTGCCAGCAAAAACAGAATAATCGGCCAGCCGACCAGAAAGCCGATGGAATAAATCAGGCCGTCAAAGCCGCTGGTAAAAACCAGAGCTGAAATGCCAAGAAATGAAGCCGCCGACATGAAATCACCGGAAATGGCCAGGCCATTTTGCAAACCGGTAATATTGCCACCGGCCGCGTAAAAATCGCTTGTTGTCTTGACCCGGCGCGCCGCCCACCAGGTAATACCCATCGTTGCAAACACAAACAGGGCAAACATCGCAATTGCTGTAAGATTGGCTTCATGTGCAACGTCTTCAAGGTTGTCTGCAAGGCCGTATGGTGATACTGCCAGCAGAAAAATCAGGGTTAACCACTGGAATCGAATCATTGCGGCGGTACCCTGAGTGTTTCACTGCCGGTACGGACTTCATCGATAATCCGCTTTAGCTCGGGATCAAAATGTGCATTGGACTGATGCACATAAATACCGGTAAGCAGGAAGCTGTAGACGATTACAAACAGGCCGACCGGTATGCCCCAGCTGGTGGTACTGTTGGTGCTGATGGGTGCTGCAAACAGTTCTGGTGCAAATGCAATAATCAGAACAAAGCTGAGATAACCGGCGAGCACTGCAAACGTCAGTATCCAGCTCAGACGACTACGCGCCATTTGTAAGGATTTGAAATCAGGATGCTCATGAACCGCTTGATAGAGTTCTTGCATGGCAGCATTTAATCTGGTTGTAAAGAATTGAAGTATTCCATGATTTGGCTCTGACATGAAGCCCTGAAGAACACGGGATTACTGTCAGTATAATTGCCGCGCCAGGATTTGTTTGGGGCGGGCTGTACAGTAAAACAAGTTCACTACCATGTCAGGTATAGCGTATGCATGCGAAAACAAGAGATATTGCACTGATATTGTCAATGCTGATGAGCCCTGTCGTTCAGGCCATGCAGGCGGAGGTTCTGGCCACACATCCACAAGACAGTCCATTGAAAGTGAATGAATCCTACTATGTGCATCTCGCTTATCAGTCTGATGTGCCACTGAATATCCGGGTGCGACCGTACTACCAGAATCAGCCGGCAGCCGGATTTGGCCCAAATCCATCACCCATGTTGCCAGCCGGATCCGGCGAGACGTATGGCTGGTTTTTGGACAAACTGCAGGTCAGGTGGACGAGATCCGAATCAAAGCCGGTTTCAAGCGCGATGACCGCTATCAGGAATCGGTATTACTGAGTTACCCCGTATCGATTGAATGGACAACGACAGCATCAGGTTCGTCGCAGTCATCACCTGACTGGATAGCGCGTTTGCGCGCTGAACACGAGCAACTGAATGAACAGGCGCGCCAGTGTTATGCTGAAGAACAGGGGTCTGGAGATTTTTTGTTGGGCCTGGTCATTAGTTTGGGGCTTCCTGCCTACCTGGTATTACAGGTGATCGCCTGGGCCCGATTCCGCAAGTCACATGGCTTGCTGGTGACATGGCCGCTCTTTGTGTTTGTGGTATTGATCATGGTGAGTATTTTCGCGTTAATGGCAGGCAGTAATCTTTGGCCTATCTGGTTGATACTAATCTGTCCTTTGCTGGCACTCTATTTATTGGTATTGCTGGTTATCCTGAAACTGCGTGAATGATTATGAAAGCTGTCACAACCGAATGGGTTGTGTGGAGATAAAAAAATAGCCCCGCACGAGGCGGGGCTAAAGTGGGGCAGATGCGGGTTGGGGTGGGACCCGCATCGCAGGGAGGAGGATTCACCTTTAAATTGATGAAAACCTGATTGTTGGCTTCCCTGCTATTGATTGAGGCTTACTGCGCTTGTTTGGCTTTTTCCTCAATCTCCATGCGCAGATCCGGATCACTGCTGATCACGGCAACGACTTCATTGTATTCAGTGACAGACATGCCGCTACCTTCGACGGCCTGCACCATCTCATTCTGGGCCTTTTCCTGGATTTCACGGGCCTTGGCTTCGTCATCTGCCTGTTGCAGCTGTTCAGTGTACTTAACCTGAATCTGCTGGATATCCACATATGCGGTAACAAATTTCTCCTTGGTTTCAGCGTCCAGTTCAGCTGCTGCTGTTGGAGCTTCGGATGGCATGCCTTGTTTGCCCGTCGGGTGACCTTCTTCCTGCTGCTGTTGCGCGACGATTGTCAGTGGCGCACCCAGCAAAATTATCAAGCCGGCTGGCAGGGCAAATGCTTTAATTCGTTTGTTCATAATGTCTCGCTCTTT
Organism: Gammaproteobacteria bacterium; assembly: GCA_040905025.1. GTDB lineage: Bacteria > Pseudomonadota > Gammaproteobacteria > Methylohalomonadales > Methylohalomonadaceae > JBBDSJ01. The sequence continues at coordinate 61,081 of JBBDSJ010000126.1, read as the reverse complement.
TGATGAGGGCTATTTACTTGTACAGCTATACAATAGCAATATAATAGCAATTGCTGTGCCAGCTTTCCCGGACTCATTAACAGGCTGATTAATATTAGGTAAATTATTGGAATTAAAAGATAAATCAAGATGAGGGCTGAAGCTGTATAAAAGCGAAAAGTTGTGTCGTTATGGCACATACGACGACTGCGCACATGCACACGGCCGGTTTAATCCGCTGCTGACTCCTCGCTGCCCAGCCGGCGATAGAGTGTGCGCCGGCCAATGCCGAGCAGTTCAGCGGCGCGGCGTTTGTTGCCGTCAAGCTGTTCAAGGACGTATTGAATATAGCGTTGTTCCAGTGTTTCCAGCGTAGGTAATTCCGGTCCTTCCAGCAGGCTTGCCGGGATAGCGGCATCAGTAAAAGCACTGGCCGGTGCGCTCGAATGCCGCAAGCGCTCGGGCAGGTGTTCACTATCAATCGCTTCGTCGTGACAAAAAGTGACCGCCCGTTCAATTGTATTGGATAACTCACGGACGTTGCCCGGAAATGGATAGCCCCTGATACGTTCCAGTGCCGCCGGTTTTATCCCGTGGACCTGGTGTTGCATCCGCACGTTATAGTGATTGATAAAATGCGCAGTCAATAATTCTATATCGTCCTGGCGATCCCGTAACGGTGGTACCTGCAACATGAATGTTTCCAGTCGATAATAAAGATCTTCACGAAATCTTTGTGCACGTACTTCATCATCAAGCCGGCGATTGGTCGCCGCGATAACCCGCACATCAAGCTGGTGTTCCTGATTGCTGCCAACGGGTCTGACGACACCGTCCTGTAACACCCGTAGCAATTTGGATTGCATCTCCTGTGGCATTTCACCAATCTCGTCAAGCATCAGGCTACCGCCATCCGCTTCTGCAAACAGCCCCTTGCGTGCTTTCTGCGCGCCGGTAAATGCGCCGGCCGTATGACCAAACAATTCGCTTTCCATCAACTCGGGCGGGATGCCGGCACAATTGACAGCAATAAACGGCTTGTTGTTACGGCTGCTTTCCTGATGAACGGCCTTGGCAACCAGCTCCTTACCGGTGCCGCTTTCACCGTAAATCAATACCGGGCCATCAGCACGCGCAATAAGACGGATTTGCTCAAATAACTTTTGCATTGCGTCACAACGACCGATCAAACCATGAAAACCATTGTCTGATAACAGCTCCCGGTAATGTTTTACTTCGGCCTGCAGACGTTTTGCCTTGATTACTCTGGCTACGCAAAGCTGCAGGTGGTCAAGTTTTAATGGCTTGGTCAGAAAGTCATCTGCACCCTGCTTCAGGGCATCAACCGCCTGCTCGATGGTACCAAACGCGGTAATGATAATAAAACCCGGTACCTCGGCGAGTTGCTTCGCCTGGTGTAACAAATCAATTCCGCCGGCACCGGGCAAGCGTAAATCTGTGACTACCAGCATAAATTGTTGTTGTTGCATTTGTTGCCAGGCGGTCTCTGCATCAGCGACACAGCTTACCTGGTAACCGCTGTCACTCAATTCTTCAGTCAGTAAAGCGCGTAATGCCTGGTCATCTTCAACTACCAGAACCCTGATATCATTCACTTGCGGATCACTCATGAGCATCAGCCTGTTGTTGTGTGGGTAAGTGAACCAGAAACCGGGCGCCGCTGAGATGCGGGCTTGTATCCACATCGATCTCGCCATGATGATCGCTAATAGCGGCTTTCGCGACAGCCAGCCCCATACCAGTACCGGAGCCGACCGGTTTGGTTGTGAAAAAAGGATCAAATAATCGCGAACAGGATTCAGTAGTAATACCCGCACCGTCATCTTCAATAGAAAATACTATTCCGGAATCTGCTGCATGCCAGTTTATCGATACTTGCTTTCTGGCAGCCTGAATTGCATTGCGCAGGAGGTTGGTAAGTGCCTGTTCAATACGCACACTATCAACTTCAACTTCAAGATCGTTATTACTGTTGGTAATGTTGATAGCTATTTTGCGCTGTTTTGCTTCAGACGTGCATTGATCAATTACTGTGTGGACAAGATCAACACATTTTACTGGCCGGCATTGCAATGGATTGTGCCGGCCGAAATCCAGCAATTGATGGATGATATATTCCATGCGCCTGACTTCGGCGCGCATTTGTTCAAGGTCTGATCTTAACGAGGTCGCCAGATCGTCTTTCCGCAATGCGCGTTGGGCCTTACCATCAATGGTACTTAATGGTGTGCCGAGTTCGTGCGCAACGCCGGCGGCAAGTTGGCCAATAACAGCAAGCTTTTCCGATTCCTGCAAGCGCAATTGCAATGACAGTTCGCGTTGTTGACGTTGTTCGATCTCGTCTTGTGAGTGCGCGAGACGATCCAGCATGCTGTTGATATTTTGGCTTAGCGCATGAATCTCGCTGGGCCCGTGTTCCGGTACCCGGGCATCTGGCTGATCCGTACCAATCCGGCGCAGACCGTTTTCGACGGCACTCAGATGCCGGCCGATAGCACGGTAATGACCGATAAAGATAATCAGTGTCAGTAAAATACCGGTGATTAGTAAGGCAACGAGGGCATGCTGGCGTACCTGGCCGATATTCTGGTGAAAATCACTGCCACGGCGGGTAACCTGCAATAAACCGATGATGCGGCCGCCGATATCGGTCAGTGGCAGAAAAAATGAAAAAATATCTTCACGACCGGTCTCTTCAAACTCACTCTGGCGGTTACGTTCCAGTGCCAGTTCAGCTGCGCGATCGCTTGACACCTGTGCCCGCTGGGTGCCGCTGCCTGCTATTCGCTGGCCTGTTTCATCATAGACATAAACACCGTAAACACGGTCAATACTGAATGCCGAATCCAGTGCCTGCTCAATTTCATGGATATTGCCGCGATCCAGTGCATTACTCAGTGGCAAACGGATACTGCGGGCAATCAGCTCAATATCTTCCTGCATGCGTGATTCAACTTCGAATGACAATGCATGCAGGCTGTACCAGCCGCCCAGCCCCATGACCAGCATAAACGGTACGAGCACAAACAGAAGCAGGGCGTCTCGCAGTGTCGGGCGATCGTTCAATGTTGCAGTGGTGGACATACGCAAGTAAGCAAGGCAGGTAGCCAAAAATGAATTATTGAAAAAAGGCTACATGTGTCAGTTTAACACACATGGGAGTTTTCCGGTTGGTTCAAAGTTCCTTCAGGCACATTGCCAGTGCCGTGTTTGCGCTTTTATCTAATTGAAAATTCAGAATAAAACGGACAGCAGCGCTTCGCTGCCATGGCCCCTGATCCACAGGCGCTGGTTTCATACAGCACGGTTCAGGGACTGACAAATCCAGCCAATAGTGGCTTATGACGAGCCCGGGATCATGCCGGTTGGCGGACAGGCGCGTCATAGTCTGCTAGGGTAAGGTCAATCAAGTTCCGAGTTTAAGAGGTAGCGCCATGCGCATATTTTTGTTTATCAACATATTTTTGTTTTCTACCGCAGCTTTTGCTGATTGCCTGCGCGTCGATGAACACGAATTGAAAGAAGTAGAGACCGAATTCGGTATTACCACGGTGGAATGGACTGCCACCATTGAAAATGACTGCGATAATGCCTACGACGGTACACTGACGGTGAAATTCAAGAACAAGGCCGGTGAGGTCGTACACGAGACACTGGAAGTTATTGTCATCCAGAGTGAGGGTACGGAACAGGCGAAACGCAGCATCAGCATTCCGGAATCCCGGTATCAGGAAGTCGATCAGGTTGATGTCGCGATCCGTGAACGGCAACGGCCGATCTGATCCGGTCTGAAAAACGTATCATTCGGTGGTTGTCAGCAGACAGCATAAATAATAAAAAGCCGGCATGTTTCCGCTCCGCGACGAGAGTCCCGTCGTCCGGCCGCCAGTCGCGACCGTCACGATTATCACCCTCAACATTCTGGCGTGGATTTTTATCCAGGGCTGGGGTCATCCTGAATTCCTGTTACGCTCGATCTGCAGTTATGGCCTGATCCCGGCCGAGTTACTGGGTCATCTGCCCGTGGGTACCATTGTGCCGCTGGGTCCGGATGCAGGCTGCCGGATCAATGATTCAGGCGTATCCTCACTGTTTGCGTCAATGTTCATGCATGGTGGCTGGTTGCATATTATCGGCAATATGTGGTTTTTATGGGTATTCGGTGACAACGTCGAAGATGCCATGGGGCCATGGCGGTTCCTGCTGTTTTATATGCTATGCGGCCTTGCCGCTGCCGCTGCTCAAACCATAACTGATCCGGCCAACGCCATTCCGATGGTGGGTGCGTCCGGCGCTATCGGTGGTGTCATGGGCGCATATGCATTGCTGTATCCACGTACTCACATCACGACGTTTATTTTTCTGGGTTTTTATATGACGACCATCGCCGTGCCGGCCTGGGTGATGCTGGGTTACTGGTTTATGTTGCAATTGCTGGGCGGCTTGCCAACGCTTGGTGGCAGCGAGGGCGGAGTCGCATTCTGGGCGCATATTGGCGGTTTTATGGCTGGATTGTTGCTGATTTTGCCGATGCATCGCAAAGACTATCTCGCCCGGCATCTATCGCAGCCGGCCAGGCGCACCGCGCGGTACCGATTCTAGCAGCCAGGATATGTTCCATATCAGCCAGCGTGGTTGAAAGTTTGTGCGATATAAGCCACGACCAGCAAAGCCTGCGTAGCGATTTTGTTGCCGGGTTCGGTTCGAAGTACGCGCGCTTTAGCGTAAAAAGCATAAAACATCTGGTTTGGCGTTCTTGATTCAGCGTAGAAAAAACTCACGATCATTTAAAGCATTTAGCGGCATAGATTTTGCTTGCAGATATTATTAGTTTAGCATGACGGCTTGCCGGGATCGGATGCTCGCGGTAACCAGCAGGTTGTGCCAACACCCGCGCTTTTATAACTATATTAATCAGTGGAGAAGGGGCTGCCCATGAACAAACATCTGCTTGCGTTGCTTGCCGGCGTGACGCTCGGTAGCGTTGCCGGCCACACCGCTGCGCAATCAAAAGCCGAAGATCTCGGTGAGATAACAGTAACTTCGCCGCGCGTCGATACCGTTACCACCAAGGTGCCAACGGCCATCAGTGTTGTCGACAAGGATGATATTCAACTGGGCCGACAGCAACTCGGACTGGATGAGTCGCTGAATCGCATTCCCGGTGTATTCATGCTGAACCGTTATAATTTCAGTCAGGACTTGCGGGTAGCGATTCGCGGATTTGGTGCGCGGTCCGACTTCGGCATTCGTGGTATCAAGATCATTGCCGATGGCATTCCACAAACATTGCCCGATGGTCAGGGCGGCATTGATGCGATTGATTTGGCATCGGCGGAAAGGATTGAGGTTATCCGCGGTCCGGCCTCATCGCTGTATGGCACTGCATCCGGTGGTGTAATCAATATTGTTACCGAAGAAGGTCCGGAAGAGCCTTTCGTCGAGGGCCGTTACAGCTACGGTTCATATGACTTTCAGAAATACAACCTGAAAGCCGGCGGCCAGAAAGACAAGCTGAATTATCTCGTCAATATTGGCCGCTATGAAATTGATGGTTATCGTGGCAACAGTCAGACCGAAAGCGTCCTGGCCAACGTCAAGTTTCGTTATGACATTGATGCTACCTCGGACCTGACCACCATTGTTAATATCCTGGATTCACCGCTGGCACAGGACCCGGGTGGTTTGACACTGGCACAGGTACAGCAGGATCGGCGCCAGGCAGCACCGAACGCTTTGCTGTTTGATGCCGGTGAAAGCATAACGCAGCAACAAATCGGATTTGTCTATCGCAAGGAATTCAGTGACAGGCATGAAATACGCCTGCGCAATTACTATGTCTGGCGTGATTTTGAAAACAAGCTGCCGATTGGCATAGGCGGTTTTCTCAACATTCCGCGTGGTCAGGTGGCGTTCCAGCGTTTCTTTGTCGGTGGTGGCGGTCAGTACACTTATAACGGTGATCGTAACCGACTTACGGTCGGTTTTGATATAGAAAATCAGGATGACGATAGGCAAAACTTTATCAATTTTGCCGGTGGACGACAGGGACCACTTTCGTTGAACCAGAACGAAAATGTTTCCAGCCTGGGATTTTTTGCCCAGAACGAATTTTTTGTCACTGACAAGCTGACATTGACTACCGGTATACGTTATGACGAGGTCGAGTTTGATGTCACAGATAAATTCTTTGCTGATGGCAACCAGTCGGGCACAGTTAAATTTGACGAGGTGAGTCCGATGGTCGGTTTGTTGTATTCGCCGATTCAGGAAGTGAATCTGTACGGCAACGTGTCGACTTCATTCGAAACACCATCCACCACCGAGTTTGGCAATCCGGCCGGTGTCGGCGGCTTCAATCAGAATCTGGACGCATTGACGGCGACTAACTACGAGATCGGTGTGAAGGGCGTGGTGCCACAATGGTGGGCACTGAGTTATGACGCCGCGATATTCATGATTGACGGTGAAAATGAACTGGTACCGCAGGACATTGATCAGAATTTCTTTATTACTGCCGGTGAAACCGAGCGCAAGGGTTTTGAATTGGCGTTGAGTGCCAATCCGTTGCCGGGCCTGACTACCTCGTTTTCATATACCTACTCGGATTTTGAGTACAAGAGCTTCCAGCCGATTATCAATAATAATCAACTAAATTTTAATGGTAATAATCTGCCTGGTATCCCGGAACACTTCGGCTTCTTCGAAGTGGCCTATAACCACCCGTCCGGCTTTTATGGTGTCTGGGATACGTTGCTGGTCGGCAGTCTGTTTGCTGAGAACGCCAATGCGGTGGAAGTGGCCGGCTATGGTGTTTCCAATATTCGCTTCGGCTATACCAAGAATATTGGCAACGTTGAAATTTCCCCGTTTGTTGGCATAAATAATGTTTTTGACAAGCAGTATTTCTCAAATATTCGGATTAATGATAACTTCCAGAGGTTTTTTGAGCCCGGACCAGAACTTAATGCCTATGCTGGCCTGAGCGCACGTTACAATTTCTAGGTCTGTCTCTGGAGCCCCTGCGCTGCAGGGGCATTACCATGATGTGATTTTTTACAGGCTGTAATACCTGGCTGATATTGTTGTACGATGGATTCAATCAATCCATTGCCACCTGAACAAGATATGACATTCATCTCGGCGCTTGGCTTGGTTGCTGCAATGGCGGTACTTGCGGCAGCGCCCAGCATCAGTGTGTTCGCGGTTACGTCACGTGCCGCGATATCCGGGTTTAGTCACGGAATGTTTGTTGCCCTCGGCGTTGTTGCTGGCGATATGATCTTCATATTGCTGGCCATACTTGGTTTGGTGTTGCTTGTTGATGTCATGGGTGAGCTATTCATTCTGGCAAAGTTGCTCGGCGGTGCTTATCTGATCTGGTTGGGGACCGGTTTCTGGCGTACTCGTAATAAAACATCACAATTTAACAAAGCAGGTTCCGGCTCGCTATTTTCGAGCTTTATGACGGGGCTGTTGATTACACTTGCCGATCAAAAGGCGGTTCTTTTTTATCTGGGCTTCCTGCCGGTGTTTCTGGATCTGAAACGCCTGTCGTATTTTGATACAGGTCTGGTGATGTTGATTGCGCTTGTAGCGGTCGGCGGGGTGAAGCTTGGTTATGTTTGCATAGCGGCGGATGTAGGCAAGCATATTGCTGGCGGCAGGTACTCAACAATTGTCAATTTACTTGTCGCTGCTGTAATGATTGCCGCGGGGATATGGCTGGTCATCAGCACAGGTCTGGAGTTTACTGCGTGGCTACGATAATCAGATGCTGACTATAAGAGGGGTCTTTCCGTCTCCGCAAAAAACAAACCCCGCCGGAGCGGGGTTTGTTTAACAACTGTAATCTACTGGATTACTTGTTGTTGATGTACATCGTCACTTCGAAACCAAAGCGCTTGTCATTGTAGCTTGGGGTTGACCATTGCATGTTCATAACTCTTCTAAGTTGAAATTGGCAGGTGTTGACTTGCACTTTGCTTTCAATTACGCATCCACCGTGCCAATTTCATGATTATTTTAGAATATTAATTAAACACAGTGACTTATAAGGTATTTGCCGGACTTGAAAGGATCTGGTTTGTCACCTGGTTCATAGTTGTTGTTGGTTGTCAGAAACCAACTGGTAGGTTTCCTGTAACCATTGGGCTCGTTCTTCGGCCCGGGTCTGTGCCAGACAGCAAGACAGCATATGGCTGCTGGCGATGTATTTTCGCTCAAACGGGCTCAGCGGTTCGCCCGGGTCGAGACGGGAGAATGCAGTACTTCTCCGCCGATAGCGAACTATGGGTGGAGAATCCACAAGATTTACCGGGAACTGGAACTGAATTTTCTCATTAATTCGAAATACTCTCTCTAATGCGGTTTGCCGGGATCTCTGATGGTGTCACGCCGGGTGAATGAGGTCGGTTAATGGGCCTGATGTACGGCAGTATGCGTAATTTATACCCTCACATGGTGAAAATAGATTCCGGCGGGATCGCGTCCAGTCATAAAGCACGTGAAGCTGCGTAAGCTGTACTTTAAAGCATCATTATAAATGCGGGGATTATTACCCGCGCCCGTAAAGTGGCTGCGACGGATCGATTGTTCTGCTTCAATCATTTGATCGTGAGAGATGCTTGCTTGAAGCAGTCTGTCTCAGAGGTGTAGCTAATGCCAGGAGCAACTTCCAGGCTCCGGATTCCTTCCTGTAATAAGACCAATTCGCAACACTCTGTAATATTAGAGCACCGACCGCATCAATAACACTGTAATCACAAATTGATGAGGGCAGGAAGATGATCACTGTAAAGACAAAATTTAGTTCAGTGCTACTTGGTGCAGCCGGTTTATTACTATTGGCCGGATGCGCAAACCAGCCGGGCGCCAAGCCGGAATCGCAAGCTCAAAAACGCGAAGTTCGCCAAGAAGCAGGGAAGATTGTTTACTGGGTTTTACCAGGGCCGCGCAAGCTGGATCCGGCCATTTTTGGCACGGCTGAAAACCCCAGGATGTTACCCGAACCCAAGATAAAAGCAGCCAGGGAAATGGTCGCGGCCGGTAAAATGCCGCCAACTGTGCCTGACGTACTTGAGGAATTGCCTATTCTCGTGGGCGTACCTGCCATGGCACGTATGCCGGATGATAAGGGCGATCTGTGGTTCAATAATCCGAACCCTTTTAGTGACAAGGCTGAGATTATTCAAGGGCATTTCAAGGCGACATTCACCGATGTCGTCAAGCATAACCCGCCAGGCAAGCCTCATGAAACGCCTGATAAAGCAACGATGGAGGCGCATTTCACTGATCCAAGCGGCAATGAGTACCGAGCAATACTGAAAATGGTGATGAAGCCACCATTTCCGGGTTACAACACAGAAGGCGGTGTGATGCTCGATTCCATCCATCACGGTAGCACCGGTATTGGTTCGCCGCTTATGCCCGAAGTTAAGACCATCGCCGCTTTCTGGGGCGTAGGCGATATCTATATTAATGGCAAACTAGCACAGCCAGATCGCATGATGCATTTGATGACAACTGAAATCGTGCGCGATCGTAAGTATCAATTGGTTTTCCAGAAAGATCTGCCACTGGCACCAGAACGCCGCCATATTCGCGGACAGGCTACACATACACACCTGGTCGTGCTTCCTTTGAAGGCCAGTGAACGCGGGCCGGTGTTTTCACCCCTAAAAACCGCTTTCATGCTGCCAAATGGCATGCCGCAGCCTTTTCTTCACATCATGTATGAACAAGACGAGGTGATTGATCTCTGAACGATTGGTTTTTATGGACAGCCCCCCTTTACCCCCCCTCCCATCCAGTTGCTCACCCCGGCAACTTGGGGGGGGCTGTCCGCCTCTTAAATTTGATTTATATAAAAGGAACCTCTGATTTAATCAGAGCTTCCATAAACATCTGATTCAACAGGAGTAAATCATCATGATAGAAAAATTAGTCGAAAGTACATTTATTAAGCGATATATAGCAATGTTTATAGTGACCATATCTGCCGTCATGCACACCTCGGTTGCCGCTCATGCCGAGTCAGAAAAAAGCATAGAACTTATTGCCGAGGAGTTTGCGTTTCTGCCGGCTGAGATTGAAATTGAAGCGGGGCAAATACTGACTATAACACTTAAAAATCATGGTGCACTCGCGCATAACATCACTTTCACCAACATGGATATCGAAACTGAGACAATTCAGGGTGGCAGTGAGACAACCACTCAAGTGCGCTTTGATCAGTCAGGTCGCTATGAGTACATCTGTTCTGTGCCCGGCCATGCTAACGCTGGAATGCGCGGTGTAGTAATAGTAAAGTAGAATAAGCAGATGCACACTTATTAGTATATCAACAGGTTTGAATAAATTCTGCAGCCGCTTCCAGTAACGTCTGTAACATAGAGGGGCAGTATCTAATTCCCAACGCAACACGGCGATAATAATGCTGTCATTATTCAGGAGACGTGTTGCATGTCAAAAGGTTGTTAGCGCATGAACCTGGTCGAACGCACCACCCGCACGGTGCCGCTGTCGGCCCACGATGCCAGCAGTGTTTACAAGGCGTTTGCCCACAAGCTCAAGTATATGCCAAAACAGATGAATGAAGTTGTCGCTGACCTATGACCGTGGTAAAGAGATGAGCAGGTATCGCTTAGTTACCGGGAGACGGAAATGCAAGTGTATTTTGCCCATCCACAAAGTCCCCGGGTCGCGGTACCAATGAAAATACCAATGGCCTGATCCGCCAGTACTTTCCTAAATGAACCGATTCTAATGAAGTAAGTGCGTGTCAAATCCGCAAGGTCCAGGACTACTGAGCGGTAGACCATGTAAAGTGCTGGGTGCCCAAACGCCGTTCGAAGCTTTTAATGAATTCGTTAGAATCTAGAGACTGCCATGATTAATAAAGAGAACACTCAGATTGAGTCCGTACGGGCACCTTTTTATATCAGGAGCATTAAAATAATACTGGTATTCAGTATTGTTTATTTAATCTCTCTCTTTGCCATTGCTAAGATAAACAATATCAATTACGGGCAATACACATATACATTATTTTGGCTGCCTGCTTATGTAATCAATATCTGGATTATTGGTTTTATGGTTTGGTTGCAAAAAAAATTCGAGCTGCCACTCAATATTTACGCAATTCTGATTTTTATATATTTTCTTTTTTTATGCGTAGGCCTAGGTTATGACTGGCTTATGATATCTGCCGGCACATGGTATTTCGACGAGCAATCTATATTTGGCATCATTCTACTTCAAGGCCAGGACTTGTACGGAAACCAGACAGGTGTCCCGCTTGAGGAACTGGTATTTGATATTACATTCTTGCCTTTCGGTTTTCTTGTTGTATTGGCAGCGCTGTTTCAATACTACGATATCAATATTCTATTGCAAAAAGGGAATCTTGATTTCAAAGTACTATTTAGCTATGCAGGTTTTCTTTCATCCAGTAATTTACGTATTTACCAGGTAGATGACATTGATGTCTATATGGCCGCGTATGATCCGACAGACGACAGCAAATGTGTTCACCTTATACGAAAAAATGTCAATATGATCTAATCACGTGCTTCATGACAGAAAAGCCTGTTTTTAAATGCCTGTTCGGGGGTCTCTGATTAATTCAGTGATTGGGTCAGTAGCATTCCGGTTTTCAATTTCTGAAACGGGCTTGATGACGATAAACAGCAGATACTGACCGTGAAAAATTGCCGTCAGACTGACTCGCAAGAAGCGGTTTATAAATGATATGAAGCCTTTATATCCTGCAGAGGTTTGCCTAGCAGAGGGCAGCGAACTATTCTACTCCAAACTCGAATGCACTGGCGGTGACTGACTGACAACTCAAGCGTATGCTACGGATTTGATACTCGATAATTTGGCGCGTATACGTTCATTCCCGCGAGCGTTATTAGCCATACAAGTTGGGATCGGTTTTACTGATACAGGCAGGTTTAGAAGCCAAAGTTATTGACAGATTTTCAATGAGCCAAAAAACAAAACCCCGCCGGAGCGGGGTTTGTTTAACAACTGTAATCTACTGGATTACTTGTTGTTGATGTACATCGTCACTTCGAAACCAAAGCGGATGTCATTGTAGCTTGGGGTTGACCATTGCATGTTCGTATCTCCGTGTTTGAATTAGTCAGGCGTTTAGTTGCACCTTGCTGTTAATGATGCATTCGCCGTGCCAATCTCATGATTATCTTGGGAACCCCATAAAAACAATAGTTTATATGTTATTTTCGGATTTGGTCAGGGCTGGTTGCTGCCTGGTTCATGGTTGCGGTTGGTTGCCAGGAACCAGCTGGTTGGTTTCCTGTAACCACCGGGTTCGTTCCCCGATCCGGATTTGTGCCTGACAGCAGTACAGGATATGGCCGCTGGCGGTATATTTGCGCTCAAACGGGCTCAATGGTTCGCCCGGGTCGTCGAGGCGTATAGCGCTGATTGGCCGCTGCAGTAGCAATGTCAGCGCCGCCGCAAATTCTTCGGCATACACTTGCCAGTTGCAGCGCAATTCCAGCGTCCCGCCCAGCGCCAGCAGCCACGGCAATACCGGATGGCCATGCCAGCGCCGCGCCAGATGTTCCGGTTTCGGCCACGGGTTCGGATAGAGCAGATAGTGATGTTGCAGTTTCCAGCCGCTGGCTGCTGCCAGCCGCCAGAAATCGATCAAGTCCGCGCGTACGTGCATGACCCGCTGATGCTGTTTGCCCTGCCGCCGGGCCAGGCGATACGCGGATTTGTCCACAGCAATGATGATCGCGTCGGGGTGTTGTTCCGCCAGCAAATAACTGCTTGCGCCGGTGCCACAGCCGGCATCCAGCACGACGGGTTGTTTGCATTCACGGTAAAACTGATCGGCGCTGGCAAATGCGGCGGCACTGGCCGGATGGATCGGTTTGCGATACGCGCAGGCGCGGCGCCGGGCAAGCAGTCGGGTCAGCTCCGGATGCACGCCGGTCTGGCGGCTACTGACCGGGCGCGACATGGCCTCCATCAGCGGCTGCTGCTTGACCTATGCCGGTTGTGGCCGCGGGAACACGCGGTGCGCTTCAAAGACCGGTCCATCGACGCAGACACGCTGCATGCTCGGGCCGGCATCGGTCATGACTTCAACGACGCAGCCGGCACAGCCGCCGACCGCGCAGGCCATGTATTCTTCCATCGACACCTGGCACGGCAGATCGAATTCCTGTGCCAGCCAGGCGACGGCCTCCAACATCGGTGTCGGCCCGCAGCAGAATATCTCGATTTCTTCATGCTGCCGCTTCGGCATGGCTTCCAGCCAGTGACGTGCCAGATCGGTGACAAAGCCCTGGTGGCAACCGGCAAAATCCTGCTGACTGCACAGGCGGCTCGGGATCCCCCAGTCTTCCAGTAACGGCATGCAGGCGATGACATCGGCCGGCAGGTTCGGCACCAGGATTTGTGATGGCCGCGGCTTGAACGGGAACGGTACTTCCGAGCCAAGGATCACCAGCGGCTGGGTATCCGCTGCGTGCTTGCGCAAATGTTCGGCCAGAAACACCATCGGTGGCATGCCGACGCCACCGCCAATCAGCAGCGGCCGCGGCCGGTAACCACTGAGCTTGAACGGTATGCCGATCGGCCCCATCAGCTCAATCGTTTCGCCGGGTTTACGTGTTGCCAGCAGCCGTGTGCCCTCACCGTGCGCCTTGTAAAGGATATCGATCCAGCCGGCTTTTGCATCAGCGCGCATGATCGACATGGGTCGGCGCATGAGCAAGGTGGGATGTACCTGCAGATGCACAAAACTGCCGGGTTCGGCATGCGCGGCAATTTCCGGGGCCAGCAATCGCAACACATATTGTTCGGCCGCGTGCGCGGTATGCGCGAGAATTTCGCCGGTTTCGGGATAAATCGTGCCGCGCGTCGCGGGGTGGTCAACAACAGTAGCGTTCATGCGAGTCTGGAATCGTTAATATCAAAACTGAATTGGCCCCGCCGCAGTGTTTGCTGCACGCGGCCCTGCAATGTCTGGCCAAGAAACGGTGTGTTCTTGCCGGCACTTTGCAACGTGTCGGCACTGACAACCCATGTCGCCGCCGGATCAACGATACAGACATCGGCACTGCGGCCGGTCTGCAGGCTGCCCACATTGAGTCCGAGAACTTCGGCGGCACGTGCAGTGATCGCGGCGATGGCCGTGGTCATGTCAAGATGATTCTCGCTGACAAGTTGCAGCGTCAGCGGCAGCAAGTGTTCCAGTGTTGATGCGCCGGCTTGTGTTGTCACGAACGGGCCGGCCTTGGCGTCATCGTCATGCGGCTGATGATCGGAACAGATGGCACTGATGACACCGGTTTGTACGCCCCGGCAGAGTGCACGTCGATCATCCTCGCTGCGCAATGGCGGTAATAGATGACAATTGGGATCGTACTGTGCCAGCGCTGCGTCGGTCAGATGCAGATGGGTAATGGCGACGTCCGCTGTTACCGCCAGGCCACGTGACTGGGCATCGGCCAGCATGGCGACGGCGCGGGCGGAACTCAGGCGGCAAAAGTGCACATGTGCGCCGGTTTGTTCGGCCAGCAATAGTGCCTGTGCCAGCGCTACTGTTTCTACGGTTTCAGGTATGCCGGGCAGTCCCAGCCGGGTACTGACAGCGCCTTCACTGGCGACGCCGCTGTCGCGCAGGTGCGCGTCTTCAGCGTAAAGATATACTTTCAAGCCACAACTTACGGCATATTCAAATGCCCGCCGCAATGCCTGTGCGTTGGCCATCGGTTGCAGGGCATTACTGACACCGATACAACCGGCATTTTTCAGGGCGTCCATTTCCGCCAGCCGTTTACCGTCAAGACCGCGGGTCAGTGCGCCGAGAATTTTCACACTGATGCGCCCGAGCTGGCGGCTGCGGCGCTGAATCATGTCGACCACGGCCGGTGTATCAATGACCGGGTCGGTGTCCGGTGGTACGCATAATGTTGTAATACCGGCCGCAGCGGCGGCGCGGGTTTCGCTGGCAATGGTCGCCTTGTGCTCCAGGCCGGGTTCACGCAGGCGCGCACACAAATCCACCAGCCCCGGTATTACCAGCATGTTACCGGCATCAATGACGCGGTCGGCAGTAAAGTCGGGGACGGTGTCAATGCCGGCAATGCGGCCATCGGCAATATACACATCGGCGCTGGCATCAAGCTGTGTTGCCGGATCGATCACACGGCCACCACGGATCACGATACGCATCAGCCGGGCTCTCCGGCGTCAGAGCGGCTGGCCTGATGTGCCAGCGTCATCGACATGACGGCCATGCGTATGGCAATGCCATGACTGACCTGTTGCAGGATCACCGAGTGCGGGCCATCGGCCACCTGTGAATCAATTTCAACACCACGATTGATGGGCCCCGGATGCATGACCAATACATCCGGTTTTGCCACCTTGAGCCGCGCCATGGTCAGGCCATAGCGACGGAAGTATTCATGTTCGCTGGGCAGAAATGCGCCATGCATGCGTTCGCGCTGCAATCGCAGCATCATCACAACGTCAGCATTTCTCAAACCGCTATCCATGTCATAGAACACTTTCACGCCGAGCGATTCGATCCCGGCCGGGATCAAGGTACGTGGGCCGACAACCCGGATCTCGGCGGCACCGAGAGTTTTCAGTGCATGAATTTCCGAGCGTGCGACGCGCGAATGGGTGATATCACCGACGATTGCCACGACAAGTTTGCGCAGGTCGGGTTTGTGCCGGCGCATGGTAAAGATATCCAGCATGGCCTGGGTCGGGTGCGCATGGCTGCCATCGCCACCATTGATGACGCTGACGTGCGGCGCGACCTGTTGAGCGATGTAATGGGCGGCGCCGCTTTCGGCATGCCGGATGACGA
Organism: Gammaproteobacteria bacterium; assembly: GCA_040905025.1. GTDB lineage: Bacteria > Pseudomonadota > Gammaproteobacteria > Methylohalomonadales > Methylohalomonadaceae > JBBDSJ01. The sequence continues at coordinate 45,216 of JBBDSJ010000126.1, read as the reverse complement.
ACATGTCGCAATGCATGGCTTCAAGGGTGTGCAGGGTGTCGGCGAGGGTCTCGCCCTTTTTCGTGGCCGAGGCCTCGATATTCAGGTTCAGAACGTCGGCGGACAGACGCTTGGCAGCCAGTTCGAAAGTGGTGCGGGTGCGGGTGCTGGGTTCAAAAAACAGATTTACGACGGTTTTGCCGCGCAGTAGCGGCACTTTCTTGACCGGCCGGTCACCCACCGCCGCAAACGATTCGGCAGTATCAAGGATTTCGGTCAGCTGCTCGCAGCTTAACCCTTCGGTAGTAAGAAAATGCTTGAGACGGCCCTGGGTATCGAGTTGGATGTTGTGAGGGCCAGTCATGCCGCCGGGCTATTGAGTCTGTTTAATTACGAGTGTCAGGGGTTCAGGTCCGGTCAGTTTAACATGCTCGCCGGGTTTAAGCGTCATCTGCGTGCCGACCACTTCTGCATACACCGGCAGTTCACGGCTACCGCGATCCACCAGCACCGCCAGTGTGACACTGGCCGGCCGGCCAAAATCGAAAATTTCATTTAACGCGGCGCGGACGGTACGGCCGGTATAGAGCACATCATCCACCAGCAGGATATGCCGGTTTTCAATCTCGAATGGCAGGTGTGAAGGCCGCACATGTGGGTGCATGCCGATGCGGCTGAAATCGTCACGGTAAAACGCAATGCTCAGTTCGCCCAGCGGGGCTTCAAGTCCAAGCGCCTGATGCAGGGCTTTCGCTACCCAGACGCCGCCACTGTGAATGCCAACCATGACGTAGTCCTGACCGGCCATGAGCTCGCGCACTGCGCTGGTCATGTTGTCGAGTAATGTCTGTACGTCAGGTGTTGTCATATCTGCTGTCAAATTTAAGTTATCGGCCGGGAACATTGTCCGTCAGCCATGTTTCCAGAATAACCTGTGCGGCAGCCGGATCAACGTCATAGCTGCTGCGCAGGCGGGTTTGTGCTTCATACGATGACAGGCGCTCATCAATGCCATAGGTTGGCAGCTTATAACGGCCCTGCAATTGACGCATGAATTTTTCGGCGCGCTCCGTCATCGGCTGGCGTGCGTCAGTCATGGTCAGCGGAATACCGACGACAAGTGCCTGTGGTTGCCAGTCCTCAATAAGTTGAGTGATGCCGGCCCAGTCCGGTCTGTTATTCGTGACAGCAATCGTAATGAGTGGTGAAGCCGTAGCGGTCAAGGTCTGGCCTACCGCAACACCAATGCGTTTTTCACCAACATCAAATCCGAGCAGTGTTTGCACGGCTGCGGTCATGTGCTTGTCAGGCGTGACCGACATCCGTTGACAGTGTCTGGATATCAATACCCAGCACCCGTGCGGCGGCAGTCCAGCGTTGTTCACACGATTGCCGGAAAATGACATCGGCATCTGCCGGTCCGCTCAGCCAGGCATTTTCGGTGAGTTCCACTTCCAGCTGACCGGCGTCCCAGCCGGCGTAACCGAGTGCGACCAGACTTTCGGTCGGGCCATTGCCCGCTGCTATTGACTGCAGAATATCACGCGAAGTTGTCACGCTGATGGTCGGGCTGATCTGAATCGACGAGTCCCATTGTTTGTCCGGGCTGTGCAGAATAAAGCCGCGATCATTCTGTACCGGCCCGCCATGATAGACCGGCAGGCTTTCAACCGCCGGATTTTGCGTGGGCAGATCCATTTGCGACAGGATTTCGCCAAGTTGCATGTCCAGCGGCCGATTGATCACGATGCCCATTGCGCCGTCTTCATTATGGGCGCAGATAAAAGTCACGGTGTGATGAAAATTCGGATCCGCCAGGTTCGGCATGGCGATCAGGAAATGGTTGGTCAGATCAGTAAACTTCATGGCGCCAGTTTAACAGAATTGCAGGGCTGACCGCTGTCAACGAACTAGCGGAAACGCTCGTTATTCAAGAATTGCCAGGTGCGGGTGATATGCAGAATGTCGGTTTCAGCACGGATATTGTCCGGCAACGGAGCAAACGGCGCGGATAACTCGACAATGCGGATCGCCGCATCGTCGAGAATCTTGTTGCCGGAAGAACGCCGGACGGTGATCTGATCTACCGCGCCGTCCGGACGCAATGCCACGTCAAGGATCAGGCTGCCGGTCAGGCCGCGTTTGCGTGCTTCCTCAGGATAATTCAGATTACCGACACGTTCGACCTTGGCGCGCCAGGCTTCCATATAGCTGGCGTATTTGTATTCCTGTGTACTTGCGGAAATGAATTTGCGCCGGGGCCGTTCGGCCTGCGCCTGCATTTTGCGGCGGATCTCGGCATTCAATGCGGCAATCTTTTGGCTGCTGCTGATCAATGCTGCCGCACTCGGTGTCGGCCGGGGTGGCGTGGGTTCAGTCGCGGCCACCGGCTCCGCTGCCGGTTCGGCTTCAGCCGTGGTTTCCTGCGGTTCCGGTTCCGGATCTGCCGGCGGGTCTTCGGTGGGTTCGGTTTCCTCAACGGCTGTCAGCTCGGCCGGTTCCGATGTTTCGGCGGCAAGCAGCTCGGGCTCGGGCAGTGGTTCCGGCGCCGGTGTTTCCTCGGCGACTTCAGCTTCGGCTACCGGGGTGGGCGGTGGCGCCGGATCGGCGGGCGGTGGCGCTGCGACCTCCGGATTCGGATCCGGAAACGGTGCCGGTAAAGGTGTTTGCGGGCTGAGTTTTTCTTCACTGTCACCGCCGCCTTCAAGATTGGCCTGCGCCAGATAATCAGCGTCCTCGGGTGGCTTGCTCTGTTGCTGCACCAGGATAACTTCCATGGTGTCGTAATTCGGCTCGGGTTTATCTTCAGCCTGAAACGTGACGCCGAGTACCGCAACGGCATGTACAACGATCGCCAGGAATAATGTCATCCCGAAACGATCGGTCGGTGTAATCGCCGGGGTTGTCAGGGGCTTGGCAGGTTTGGCGCTCAATTCAGATCCGGGCGCGTTAACAAGGGTTTGGTCGGACAGTATAGCGTCAGCATGAGTAGACCGCAGAAGCCTAGACAGAAATCCGGGCCGGGTTTCGCAGCGATTCAATATGTGTCAGCAAATCACCGGCGATATCCAGATTGTAAATCGTATCAAGCTCACGGATACAGGTTGGACTGGTGACATTGATTTCGGTCAGGTAATCACCAATCACATCAAGGCCGACAAAATACAGGCCGCGTTCGCGCAATGCCGGGCCGACCTGTTCACATAGCCAGCGATCCCGCGCGGTCAATTCGACCCCTTCACCACGACCACCGGCGGCCAGATTGCCGCGCGTTTCACCGGCGGCCGGAATGCGGGCCAGTGCGTAAGCAACCGGTTCGCCACCGATCATCAGTATGCGTTTGTCACCGGCCTTAATCTCGGCCAGGTAGCGCTGGGCGATGGCATAGCGCGTGCCTCGTTGGGTAACGGTCTCCAGAATCACACTGATATTCGGATCCTGCTCCTGCAGGCGGAATATTGATGCGCCGCCCATGCCGTCGGGCGGTTTGATAATGATGTCATGGTGTTCAGCAAGGAAACGCCGCAGTTGTGCAGCATCACTGCTGACCAGCGTGGGTGGAATGCATTGCGGGAACTGCAGGGTAAAAATTTTTTCATTGCAATCGCGCAGACTCGCCGGCCGGTTTATTACCGAGACACCAGCATGTTCGGCCTGTTCCAGTAAAAACGTTGCCAGCAGGTATTGCAAATCAAATGGCGGGTCCTTGCGGATCAATATGACGTCAAGTGTGCTCAGGGAAGCTTCATATGTATCGGAAAATTGAAACCAGTTTGCCGGATCGTCCATGACATTCAGGCCGCGCATGGAGGCCAGTACGTCGCCGTCACGGGCAAACAAATCAGTTAATTCCATATAATACAATTCCCAGCCACGCCGTTGCGCCGCCAACAGCAGCGCAAAACTGCTGTCCTTTTTGATATTGATCCCGGCGATGGGATCCATGACGATACCAAGTTTCATAAGGTCTGTGTTGACGTGCAAGTTCCGGGCTGAGATGCGATCATGCCACTAATATGCTGACACCACCACGCCAGCCCCGATAACATGGCTATCAGGCCCTTGACCAGACTGATCCCTGCAGCGTTATGTCCACACCGGTAAAAACCCTGCGTATTGCTACCCGCGAAAGCCCGTTGGCGTTGTGGCAGGCTGAACATGTTGCTGCCCGGTTGCGGGCACAGCATGCTGACTTGCAGGTCGAGCTCATCGGCATGACCACTGCCGGGGATCGATTTCTCGATGCACCGCTGGCGGCGGCCGGTGGCAAGGGTCTGTTTATCAAGGAACTCGAGCAGTGCCTGATCGAGGCGCGTGCCGATCTGGCAGTGCATTCGATGAAAGACGTCACCATTGATTTGCCCGATGGTCTGACATTAAGTGCCTGGCTAAGTCGTGAAGATCCCCGCGATGTACTGATCAGTGCCGCTGGCCAGACACTGGCGCAATTGCCGGCCGGTGCCCGTGTCGGCACTTCAAGTTTGCGCCGCCAGTGCCAGTTGCGTGGCCAGCGTCCGGATCTGTCGGTGCATGATCTGCGTGGCAATGTCGGCACCCGTCTCGGCAAGCTCGAAGCCGGTGAGTATGATGCGATTGTTCTCGCGGCGGCCGGTGTCCTGCGGCTTGGACTCGGCCACCGCATCAGTGAATTTTTAGCGCCCGAAATTTTGTTGCCGGCAATTGGTCAGGGTGTGATCGGAATTGAAACGCGTGCTGATGATGCCGCAACACATGCTTTACTGGCGCCGTTGAATAACAGCCGTTCCGAGATCGCAATGCGGGCCGAACGCGCCTGCAGCAAGCGTCTGTATGGTGGTTGCCAGTTGCCGATTGCGGCCTATGCCGAGTTTGATAATGAGCAGCTGCAATTGCGCGGTCTGGTCGGTCGCGTTGATGGCAGTGAACTTTTGCGTGCGCATGTCAGCGGACCGCAGCAACAGGCCGAGGCACTCGGTACCCGGCTCGCCGATGCATTGCTGGCCCAGGGAGCGGATAAAATCCTGCAGGATGTGCTGCAAAACGCGGCCCATGACTGAGCCATCTGCAACCGGGACAGCAACGCTGGCAGGCAGGTGTGTCTGGATCACGCGACCGGAGGCACAGGCCGAATCATTGTGTCTGGCATTGACTGCGCTGGGTGCGGAAGTGGTGGCAGCACCGACACTTCAAATCATCGCACCGGAAGATCGCACTGTCGCAATAGCCGCATTACAGCAGCTGGAAAATAGCCCGATAGCCATATTCGTGAGTCGAAATGCGGTAGACTGGTCACAGCAACTATTGGTCGATCAGCAACTGTCGGCAGTATTAGGAAATTCGCAGGTTCTTGCCGTTGGTCCGGCGACTGGCCGGGCGCTACAAAATGCCGGCGTGGTGACCGTGACCACGCCCGCTGAAGGTGCTGACAGTGAAGCCTTGCTGGCGTTGCCGGCTTTGCAACATGAACGTGTACGGGAAAAACAGGTCGCTATTGTGCGCGGTACAGGCGGCCGTGAGTTACTTGCCGATACATTACAAAAACGCGCAGCGAAACCGGTTTTTGTCGAAGTTTATCAGCGCGTAGTGCATGCCGGTACTGCAGCGCGAATGCCAGGGCTTTGGCAATCACAACCACCGGCGGCGATTGTGGTTAGCAGTGCCATGGGATTACAGGCATTGTTGCAAATGACGCCGGTACAGTATCAACCGCTGTTGCTGGATTGCAGATTGCTGGCATTGGGACGGCACTTGCCAGCACAGGCAGATGCGCTAGGCTTTAAAAATTGTTTGCCGGTATCGGCCAGTTGCGGTGACAGCGCAGTAATCTCGGCATTGCAGACACTGTAATAAATCCTGAATGGATCGCGATCGATGAGTGAAGACAAAAAACCGGAATCAACAGATGCGACAGCGACAGCGGCTGATGCTGTCAGCAGTGAAGCCATGCCGGATGCAAACGCTACCGGCGTTACAATAGAGCCGGTGGTGGCGGCCGGTTCGCGTCAACCGCATGCCGGCGGACAACTTGCCTGGCTGTTATGGTTGCTGGTACTCATTGCACTGGGACTGGCCGCTTATGCTGTCTGGCAAATGCAGATCAATCAGCAACAGCAGGATGCAATAACGAATGACTTGTTGTTGCTGAATGCTGAAGTCAGGGCCGGCAACCAGGCACAACAGGATATAGTTGCCGAACTGCAATTGCTGCAGCAAACCCAGGCAGCGACCGAGGCGGCCTTGCAGCGATTGCGGCAGCGTGAACAGGCCGATAATTTCGACTGGGCACTGGCGGAAGTCGAGTACCTGCTTGTGATCGCACAGGAGCGGCTGAGTCTGGTGCGTGATCACGAATCAGCAATTGCGGCATTGGAGTCAGCGGCGCAACGTCTGCGCGCAATTGATGATCCGGGGTTGATACCGGTACGTGAACAGATAACGGCAGATCTGAATGCATTGAAGGCTGTACCGGATGTTGATACTGCCGGCATGGCCTTGTACTTAAGTGATCTGATTCTGCGCGCAGAAACATTGCCGCTGCAGGAAGATGCGGCGACGCGGATGTTGCCTGCTGTCGGTGAATATGAATCCCGGCATGAGGGATGGCGCGATGTTGTCGGCGCGATCTGGCACGAGCTGAAACAACTGGTGGTTATCCAGCGCGAAGACAGTCCGCCACCGGCATTACTGGCCCCGGATGAACGCTATTACCTGTTCCAGAATTTACGTATTGAACTGGCCAGTGCCCGTGCGGCGGTGTTGCGTCATGACAGCCGCAATCTGCGCACGTCCATTGAATTGATTGATGACTGGTTGCAACGCTATTTTGCAACTGATGCTGAAGCCGTGATCAATCTGCGCGAAACACTCGCGCAAATGCGCGAGGTTGAACTGGCGCCGGCATTGCCGGATATCAGCGGTTCACTTGAATCCGTACGCGCCTTTCAGCGCCGCCGGGCGGCCGGATAAACATTATGCGACGCTTTGGCCTGAAACTGTTATTGCTGATACTGCTGGCGCTGTTGGCTGCTGTAGGGATTGGCCTGTTTGCCCACGATTATCCCGGTCATATGGTTATTCGCCTGCCTGGCTGGCGGGTTGAAACATCGCTCAGCTTTTTTATCGTGGCGTTATTGGTCACGCTGTTTCTGTTTTATACCGGTGTGCGTTTGCTGCTCGGGACGCTGCGTTTTCCCGGCCGGGTGTTGCACTGGCAGTCCGGGCGCAAGCGCCTGCGCGCCGAGCGTTATCTGCGCAATGGTTTGCTGGCCCTGATTGAGGGCGACTGGAAACGTGCCGAACGTTTGTTGCAACGTGGTGCGCCAAGCAGCCGGGCGCCGTTGATTAATTATCTGGCGGCGGCGCGTGCCGCGCAGGAGCAGGGTGCACTTGAACGGCGCGATAATTTTCTGCGCCTTGCGCATCAACAGGCGCCGAACAACGACATCATCATTGGCATCGCCCAGGCTGAATTACAGATGAACCAGCACCAGACCGAACAGGCACTGGCGACTTTGAAACATCTCAATGATCGACAACCCGATCAGGCGCATGTCCAGCAATTACTCGTGCAAACCTACAGCCAGGTGGGTGACTGGGAAGCGGTTTTGCAACTCTTGCCGCAACTGGCACGGGCGCGGTTGCTATCCGAACAGCAACGTCATGACCTTGAGATCAAGGCCTATAGCGGTCTGCTGACCCGTGCCGGTGTTGCCCGGCGCCGGGATGCACTGGATACCATCTGGAATGATATTCCACGCCGCCTGCGCCAGGAATCGATACTGATTGAGACATATGTCAGTGAATGTTTGCGCATCAATCACACCGGCAAATCTGAAAACCTGTTACGCACGGCATTGAAAAAGAGCTGGCATCCGGGCTTGATGTCGCTGTACGGCCGGATTGAGGCAGAGGATACCGGTAAGCAACTTGCTTTCGCGGAAAAATTTCTGAAGGAATATGCACATGAATCAGTTTTGTTACTGGCGCTGGCACGACTGAGTTTGCGTAACGGCTTGTGGGGCAAGGCCCGCAGTTATCTGCATCAGGCAATTGAATTACAGCCGACGCCGGAAGCCTACCGGGAACTGGCAGATCTGTTGCGCCAGCAGGGCGAGCATACCGAGGCTGCCCGCTTCTATCAGAAAGGGCTGGTGCTGGCGACCGGTGGCAATCGCGAACGATTACTGTCACTCGAGGATCAGCAGGGTGAGTCCAATGCCGATGTTGCCCGCCGCGTGGTGTGAACAGTAAATTTTCAGGTAAGCTTTGATAAAGGAACCTCTGATTTATTCAGAGGTTCCTGCAGTACATGGATGTATTGTCATTTCTCAACCACTTAAGTGGTTGAGAAATGAAGAAAATCGAAAATAAGAATTTTCGATTTTCGTGCTCTGAGAATTCACGGATGAATTAATCAGAGCTTTCTTAATTTCATCCTTGGAAAGAGAGAAGTCTGTTGTTGCGTTTCCTCGTAACACGGCGACCAGTTTCCAGGTAATTATTGTTGTGCACTTGGCTATATACTTTCATTTCCTGCCATGCCGCGTTCCAGCGGCGTTGTAACATTCACTGTCGGGTTACATCTATACTTTGTAAGCGCGGCACCAGTTGTCTCGACAGAGGTATAAAAACTGCTCATGAAGTCTAACAGGTCAAATGGTACTGGCAGCATGACATTATGATATCTCGCCGTAACGTTGCTACTGGTTCCCTGATTTGGTTTTTGTTGTTTGGATCTGATCATGCACGGTGTCTCAGGTTTTAGTTTGCCGGATCCGGCCCGTTGATTTGGGTCATCAGCTTTTCACGGCCGGAATTCATCGTGTCTCTGTGAGCCATGATCAATATCTGGCCATTACTGAGGTATGTCTACCGCTGTCTGATATGATCTGAGTTACGGCGATATGCGGTGTATTTCAACATCATAACCGGAATAGAAAATGCCTGATTCCCATTTGTTCCCTGCGCTGGAATTCATGGCCGTTCTGTTTATATTTGTGATCGGTCTGGGTGCGGCGGCGGTCGCCGCGCTTTTTGTTGTCGATGTTTGCCAGCGCCGCGATGCCATACGGCATAACTTTCCTGTCATCGGCCGGTTCCGGTATTTGTTCATCAAGCTAGGTGAATTCTTTCGTCAGTATTTTTTTGCCATGGATCGTGAGGAACGGCCTTTCAATCGTGCCCAACGGCAATGGGTTGATCGCGCCGCTGCCGGCCGGGGTAACACCAGCGCCTTTGGCTCGACTCAGAATAACGAACTGGCTGGTACCATTATATTCGTTAATTGTCCGTTTCCCACGCTTGTCGAAGACCGGGCCGCCGGTGTCCCCAGGATATTCGGACCTTACAGCGCCCACCCGTATACGCCGGCATCTTTTTTTAATATTTCGGCCATGAGTTACGGTTCGCTGTCGATTCCTGCGATCCGGGCCCTGTCCCATGGTGCGCGGATGGCCGGTTGTTGGTTGAATACCGGCGAGGGCGGGCTGTCGCCCTATCATCTCGAAGGCGGCTGTGATCTGGTGTTTCAGATAGGCACTGCCAAGTTCGGGGTGCGCACGGAGGATGGCCGCCTGTGTGACGACAAGTTGCGGTCGGTCGCCGGCCACGAGCAGGTCCGCATGATCGAAGTCAAGCTTTCGCAAGGCGCCAAGCCAGGTAAGGGCGGGATTCTGCCGGCAGCCAAGATCACCCCGGAAATCGCCCGCATCCGGAGTGTGAACATGGGTGAGGATGTGGTCTCGCCCAACCGGCACCCGGAGATCGACAGTGTCACCGAACTGCTGGACATGATCGAACGTATTCGCCGGATAACCGGCAAGCCGGTTGGATTCAAGACGGTACTCGGTTCGTTCAGCTGGCTCGAAGCCCTGTGCGAGGAAGTCAACCGCCGCGGCATCAAAGCCGCGCCCGATTTCATCACTCTGGATTCCAGCGACGGTGGCACGGGTGCGGCGCCAATGCCATTGCTGGATAACGTCGGCTTGTCCATTCGCGAGTCATTGCCCATGTTGGCGAACCTGCTGAAGAAGCATGGCCTCAAGGAACGCGTCCCGCTGGTGGCATCCGGCAAACTGGTGACACCGGCCGAGGTGGCCTGGGCGCTGGCGGCTGGTGCTGACAGCGTCAATAATGCCCGCGGCTTCATGTTTGCACTGGGCTGCATTCAAGCTATGCGCTGTAATCAGGATACCTGTCCGACCGGAGTTACCACCCACAATCCGCGCTTGCAAAAGGCGTTGAATCCCGAGGACAAGTCGGCAAAGGTAGCCAATTATGTGCTCAATATAACCCGCGATGTGGAGATGATTGCACACGCCTGTGGAGTGCCCGGCCCGCATCGCCTGCGACCATTCCATGTTCGGATTATGCAGGCCAATGGCCGCTCAGTGGCCCTGAATGAACTTTATCCCAGTACCGATGCGGCCGATCACGATCCGCGCGCTGCCGCTCAAGCGGCCCGGACTGCAGCAGTTACACCGGTGCCCGGTCAGCCATGATAGTTTGGCGCTGCCTGCGCTGCTGCGGCTGAGGCCAGGTTAACCGGTTGCCTCTCAGCCTGTCTGTTTTGGTACCTTCGGCCCCGGGGCTATTCATCTGCTTAATGAACTTTACGATGCCCGGTTGGGCCATCCCCCTGTGCTGGCAATTACCGGCCAGGTCGCCGCCGGCTTCATTGGTACCCGGCATCACCAGGAGGTCGATCTGCGTACGCTTTTTGCAGGCGTATCGGTCTTGCCAAGATCCGCGAGATGCTCGGCGCTGATTGCTGCGGCAAATTCAAAACCGTATTTCAATGCCACCGAAAAATGCCCGCCCCTGGCCGGGGTTGAATACCGTCTGGTCGCGGCCGCCGGCATCGGGCACCGTACTGGTATTGGCAACAAAAGCGTCGTCTTCAAGGTTGCGGCCCTCGACGAACAGCCGGAAACGATCGCGCGGATCGGCGTAGCCGCCCCGAAAGCCGATGAGCACAAAACCTGGTGCCTCGAAGGTGTTAGCGAAGTCGATGTAAAAGTCGCTGGCAAAAGTCAGTGTGGGGCCCAGATAGAAACCACGCGGGTGATGGTAGATGAATTCGGCACTGCCGAAGTAGTCCGGTATGCCCGGCAGGGTGTTGTCGCCGAAGGCCGGGTCATCGTCAAACCGGAAGCGATTGTAGGTGAAGGCGCTGCGCCAGCGGATGTGGCCGGGCACCAAAGGATCCAGTGCCATCTGTCCGTCGAGCCCCAACTCCACGCCGGAATGTGTAGTGTCATCGGCGTTGGCCGTCGCAAACCGGGCTCCCGGCAGATTGACCTCGACTGTGAGTAGCTCGTCGTTGACCGCGCTATGATACAACGCCAGTTCCCAGTTCAACACATCACCAAGCGCACCGCGGCTACCGATTTCCAGCGTGGTGGCAGTCTGCTCTTCCAGCCGTAGTGCCGGGTTGACTGTATTGGTGGCCGGATCAAAAGCATTGTTGAATTCCGCCAGAATAGGAGGCTCGAAGCTGCGGCTTAGGTTAGAGAACAGCTGGACGGTCGGGTAGACTTGCCAGACCAAACCCAGTTTCGGGCTGATACCGGTATAGTCGGCGCTCAATTCTGTGCGGGCAGGGCTGACCGGATCGATGAAATCAGTTTCCCGCTCGGCATAGGCGAGCTGCAGGCCGGTTACCAAAGTCCAGTTATGGGTGAACTCCCAGTCGTTTTCGGCAAACCACTCGGCGGTCAACACTTCGCTGGTTTCGATTTGCCGCAGCGGGCCGCGCACAGCCCCCGGCAGGGGCGTAAATTCGCGCAGATCGACTTCGCCCACGGCCACCAGCCCGCCCCAGGTGAAGGTATTGCTGCGGCCACCGGGATGCGACACGATTTCATGGCGCAGGCTGAGGCCGTAGTTATCCTGGTCTTCATCAAAAATACCGAAGCCAAGTGGATGATCGATGGACTGTGTTTCGGCATACACGCCTACGTCGAGGTGATCGGCCTGGCGCAGGTTCATGCTGTGTTGCAGTTCCAGCCGGTAGCGATCAAAATTATTCTGGGAATTGAAAGTTTCAAAGAAGCCGCTGGCGCGGCTGGGATCTACGGCCAGGTCGGCAAGGGTGATGCCGCCCGGCAACTCCTGATTATGGTTTTGAATATCGACGTGCAAGCGTGATTCATGTTTCTCATTCCAGCGCTGGCCAAGGTTGCCGTAAAAGCGCGTACTGTCGGTTTCGCTTTGATCGCGGAAACCATCCAGATAGGAGCCAGAAAACGAGCCGTAATAGTCCCAGCCATTGTCAAGCACCTGACCGCCGCTGATCTGCGATCGCAGGTGATCATCACTGCCGGCCTCGAGGCGCAGTTTCAGAGGAGTAGCTGTGTAGCCGGTATGAGTGACGAAATTGATTGCACCTCCGAGGGTGGTTGCGCCATAAGCCATGGCGTTGGCGCCGCGATAAATTTCAATATGTTGAGCGGTCAGGGGTTCGATGGACTGGGAATGAAAATCGCCATCGGCCTCGCTGATCGGCAGGCCGTTGCGCAGGTAGCGTATTCCCTTGACTGCGAATGCCTGAGACAGGCCAGAACCGCGGATAGATAAACGGACCTCATCGCCGCCGCGGTTGCTGGCGTAAACACCTGGTGCAAATTCAAGTACATCCTGGAGGTTGCTGGTCGGGCCGCTGTCATACATATCCGGGGTGAGCAGGGTCGTGCCGCCGGGAACCTTGGCCAAGGCCTCCCTGGCCGAGTCAGTGCCAGGAATTGTCAAACTGACAGCCTGTTCTGACACGATCATGGATTGCAGGTTCAGCGGTTCGTCATGGTTAGCCGCAACCTTCGTGCTCATCAGGATAGATAATATTACCGTCAGAATACCGCAATGGTTTAAACATTGTGAATACATAAGCTGGTTTATCCGTGTGATCCGTCTCAGGTTAAGGAACCTGATGATCAATAAAGAGGTTGTTGCAGCAACGGTACGTACTGTCATAACTAAAGAAGCTTTGAATAATTCCACCCTGGAATTATGCATCCTTAGCTCGGTAAGCAGCACATCCGTGTACCGCAGGAACCACTGGGCAGTGGCGCATGGATGCGCCGGTTACGAAACCAAAGGACGTAATTAATCAGAGGTTCCCTGATTGATATGACGCTGCACTTTAATTACTGCTGGATTGATAATAAATGCGACAAATTGCCGCAGGCTTGTTTGTGGTGGCAAAGCAGCAAAATGCCCCGGATCTACCTATGGGATGAATGAGGATTCCCGAGCCTGCTATAAGTAGCGCAGGTTCAATCGTTTAGATGGCTGAGAAGCGGCAGTTCCCAGTACAGCAGGAACTTTCGAGTGTTGATGCATTGATGCAACTTTGACATAGCGATGGGTGTAATTAATCAGAGGTTCTTCAAGCGAAAGCGCATATCACAAATAGTAAGGAACCTCTGATTAATTTAGAGGTTCCTGCGGCACAAGGAAGTGCCGCCATTTTTCAATCACACAAGTGATTGAAAAATGAAGAAATACAAAAATCACATTTTCGATGTTGCGTCCTTTGCTACGTGACCGCTACATCCATGTAGCACTGCTCGTGCTCTGAGAATTCCAGGAAGGAATTATTCAGAGCTTCCATAATTTAATGCCCGGCTATCTGTAACATTCTCCGGTGACTCTCATCTGTATTAGTGTAGTTAATGATGGAGGTCAAAAGCCATGACTAATCCAAATCGGCACGCTGGCTGGTGATGATTGCAATAACAGCCAAATAATCAATTTTTTTTCACGGACAGCCCACCTTCCCCCATTGATTGTTTACCCCGACAATCACCGGGCTGTCCGTGTCTTCTATTTATCTTTAATTATAGATGGATAGATGCTAGCTGGATAGAAGATCTGATTAAGCTGATTGAGTGCCGGTTGATAGTCCGCAAGGCGATCTACAATCAAGGCTGACTGCGGGCACTGTTCAGCCAGCGCAGTAACGGATCCCATTGTTCCTGATCGTAGTAGGTGCGTGACGGCGGCAGTTCAAAAATACTCAGGCCCTGCTCGGCGGCGTGAACATAGTTCTGGCTGTTACGCAGGATCGCCATGTATTGCAGTTTGACACCGTTCGGCAGCTTGATGTGATCGAGATAGTTCTCGAGCTTCGCCGCCGCCAGCGTGTCTTCACGGACTCGATTGGCAACCGTCGCGAGCTTGACCTTTTTCTGGAGTACCCGTTTGACCTCCACCAGCTCCTGCAGGAAATGTTCAACCGCCCGCATGTCGATGGCCGATGGCAACACCGGCACAACGACGGTTTCGGCGTGTTTGAGCAGATTGACGAGTTTGGCGCCGTGGGTGGCGGCCGGTGAATCAATCACCAGAACATCAGTAGCGCGGGGCTTATCTGTATTTTTGCCGGAGATGCTGGCTTTGTAGATAGTCGGGCGGTCTTCAGGCCGCACCGCCAGCCAGTCATTGCAGGAGCCCTGTGGATCGCAGTCGGCGAGCGCCGTTTTATGCCCCTGCAGGGCAAAAAATGCGGCGATATTCATCGCCAGTGTACTTTTACCGCAGCCCCCTTTGGGGTTCAAAACGAGTATCGAACGCATGCCATCTCCTTGCTGGGAAGTACTTCCATCCCGGCCTGCTGACGTTGAAAAAGCGGCAATAATTGCCATGCCCGGCACAACTGGCTGAAAGTATAGCGCTTTTCGCCAGCTGAATTCATGCCCAACCGGTTATGGCCGTAGCTAATAGCGTTCCGCCATCATCTGGTGGATGACTGGACTGGTGATCAGCTGCATGGCGTAGGTCTTTTTGGCCGCCGGGACAACAATAGTGTCGGCCGCTGACATGAAGGAGCCTTCGATCATTTTCAGCAGTTGTTCGTAATCGACGCCAATCCGGCGCGGGTTGCGGATATGAATAATCCAGAGGCTCTGCTCGTCGGTCGGGATACTCTCCATGGCAAACGGGTTGGACGTATCAATGGTCGGCAGGCGCTGGAAATTGATATCTGTCAGCGAAAACTGCGGCAGGATGTAATGAACATAGTCATACATGCGGCTCAGGATCATTTGCGTGGCATCATCTGCCGAGTAACCGCGGCCGGCCTGATCGCGGCAGATTTTCTGGATCCACTCCAGATTAATGATGGGAGCGACACCGATGAGCAGATCCACATGTTTGCGCACATCGACCTTGTCGGTGACCACGCCACCGTGCAGGCCCTCATACAACAGCAGATCGGTGTCCTCCGGCAGTGACTCCCACGCTGTCAGCGTACCGGGTGACTGTCCATGTTCGGCGGCTTCTTCCTCGTTGTGGATGTAATGCCGGCGCCGGCCACGGCCATTTTCACCATACAGCCGGAACAGTTTTTCCAGTTCCTCAAACAGATTACCTTCCGGGCCGAAGTGCGTCAGGCGCTTGCCCTGGAATTTGGCCCGGCGCGCTTTCTTGTCCATGGTTTCCCGATCATAGCGATGGTAGCTGTCACCCTCGACAACAGCCGCACGCAGGCGCTCAATGCGAAAGATATGCTCAAACGCACGTTTGACGTTACTGGTGCCGGCACCGGACGAGCCGGTGACGGCGACGACTGGATGGTTTCTGGACATGCATTACGGTCTCTTACGGCGGCCTGACAGCATAGGCATTTATTGCCGTCGCCGCCAGCCACGGCAACGCCGGGATAAAGCGTGGATGACTGACATCAGTGAAAACAGCCTGCCTGCGCTATAATCCCGCCCCATCATGTCTACTCAATCTGATCAACCGGCCGATCCGCAACCCGCGGGTGTCGATTCAGCCACAGCGCCGCGTTCCGGTAAACAGCCCGCCCCGTCGTCCGCTTCTGATTATCGCCTGTACCGGCGCCTGCTCGGCTATGTTGGCCCGTACCGGCCGCAGTTTCTGGTGGCCGTGCTGGCAATGGTTATCGTCGCGGCGACGAATCCGGCGATTGCCGCGTTGATGGAGCCGATGTTCGATGGCGCATTCATCGATCAGGATCCACGCACGATGGTGATGGTACCGGTGTTGCTGGTGGTTGTGTTTGCTGTCCGCGCCGTGGCCAGTTTTTTCAGCGGCGGTGCGCTGCACTGGGTATCGAACCGGGTAATTCTGGATTTGCGCCGGGACATGTTCAAGCGCATGACGCTGTTGCCGATTCACTACTTTGACCAGCATTCGGCCGGTACACTGATGTCGCGGTTTACCTATGATGTCACCCAGCTCAAGGAAGCCAGCACCTATGCCCTGACCGTGCTGTTGCGTGACGCACTGGCCGTGATCGGTTTGCTCGCCTGGATGTTCTATTTGAACTGGCAACTGACGCTTGCGGTGCTGCTGGCCGGTCCGTTGATTGTGATCAGCATGTCGCTGATCCGTAAACGCCTGCGGCGCATGAGTCGCGTTGTACAGGAAACCATGGGCGAGATTCATCATGAACTGGATGAATCATTGCATGCGACCCGCGAGATGAAACTTTATGCTGCGCAGTCGCAAGCCTTGCAGCATTTTATGGATGTGGCGAACAAACACCGGCGTTACAGCGTGAAATTCGGGATGGCGGCGGTAGCCAGCAGTCCGATCGTGCAAATGATTGCGGCGCTCGCACTGGCGGCCATTGTCTATCTCGGCGCGCAGCTGGCGCAGCGTGAGTTGATGACCGTGGGCAGTTTTATTTCTTTTTTCACGGCGATGGCATTATTGCTGACGCCGTTAAAACATCTGGCAACGCTGAACGAATTTTTACAGCGTGGTCTGGCTGCCGCCGAGCGGGTATTTGATTTGATCGATAGCACACCGGAGCCGGACTTGGGTAAAACGGTTCTGGGCCGTGCCCGGGGTGAACTGAAATTCGAGCAGGTCAGTTTCAGCTATAACGCTGAACGTGGATTTGCCGTGCAGGACATCAATATCACGATAGCGCCGGGTGAATCGGTAGCGCTTGTAGGCGCATCAGGCAGTGGCAAGAGCACACTGGTCAGCCTGATCCCGCGCTTTTACGAACCGAATATCGGTCGCATGTTAATCGACGCTGTCGATAGCCGTGACATCACACTGGATTCATTGCGGCAAAA
Organism: Gammaproteobacteria bacterium; assembly: GCA_040905025.1. Lineage (GTDB taxonomy): Bacteria > Pseudomonadota > Gammaproteobacteria > Methylohalomonadales > Methylohalomonadaceae > JBBDSJ01. The sequence continues at coordinate 28,207 of JBBDSJ010000126.1, read as the reverse complement.
TATTGCCATGGTGCGTCAGGATGTCGTTCTGCTGAATGATACTGTGCGCAACAATATTGCCTTCGGCGCGTTGAATGACAGCAGTGAAGAAAAGATTGTTGCGGCCGCCAAAGCCGCGCAGGCGCTGGATTTCATCAGCGCGTTGCCGCGCGGACTGGATACCGTGATCGGTGGCCGGGGTCTGGGCTTGTCAGGCGGGCAGCGCCAGCGGCTGGCGATTGCCCGCGCCTTGTTAAAAGACGCACCGATACTGATTCTGGATGAGGCGACTTCAGCGCTGGACTCTGAATCAGAGCAGCAATTCCAGCTCGCCATGCAGGCGGTCATGCAGGGCCGTACCTGTATTATCATCGCGCATCGATTGAGTACCGTGCAGCAGGCGGATCGGCTCATCGTTATGGATCAGGGCCGGATTGTCGAAACCGGCAGTCATAATGAGCTGATTGCACAAAACGGTTTTTATGCGCGCTTGCATAAACTGCAGTTCGCGAGCGACTGAAGTTAGTCCTGAATGCCGGCTTGTTGTTAGGGAACCTCTGATTTATTACGTCCTTTGGTTTCGTAACCGGCGCATCCATGCGCCACTGCCCAGAGCTTCCCTGGAAATGGTCTTAAAGATAGACACCCTCCCCCTAACCCCCTCCCACGAGGGGAGGGGGTATGAATTTAGTTTATTGGCGTGACGGACTGAAACGTTTCACGGCATCACGCAGGGAATGCAGTTTGTCAGTATGACCGAGATAACGGACTTCAATGTAACGATCGGTAATCTCTTCGATGCTGCCAGACTGTTGGCCGATATCTGTTATTGCGCGCCGGGCGAAATCGCGCGGGCCTTCATGACTGTAGCGTTGAATACCGTGACGGGCGAGTTTTTTGCAGAATTGTTCGTAATAGCGCCGGGCCTGATCCAGTTGCCGTGATTGCGGCCGCAGCAGACTCAGCGCCAGCAATATGAATAGTGTCGCAATAATACCGGCCAGCCAGGTGGCGAGTTCGCGCCAACCACCGTTGCCGATCCCGATTTTGCCGAGCAATTCCAGTTGCCGTGACTGGCTGTAACCCAGCACCCACTGGTTCCACTGATTGTTGACGGCATCCCAGTTATCGCGCAATTGCTGCAACAATTCAGCCGCAAACGAACCGCGCGACAAGCCCAACGGCACATCAATAAGATTGTCCGGTAATGCGCTACTGATGCCGCTGCGAATGCGTGCCGGTGATACGGCCGCCGTTGGATCGACGCGTTGCCAGCCCTGATCATCCTGCCAGATTTCGACCCAGGCATGCGCGTCATATTGCCGCACGATCAGGTAGTCGCCGACCGGATTAATCTGACCGCCCTGATAGCCGGTTACTACACGCGCCGGAATACCGGCCGCACGCATCAGGATCGTGAGTGCTGCCGCGTAGTGCTCACAGAATCCTTCGCGTATGTCGAACAGAAACTCGTCAACTGGATCGTCGGTCATCAGTGGCGGCGCCAACGTGTAAAAAAACTCCTGTTCACGAAACAGTGTCAGCGCCTTGTCGACAATACTCTCGATATCAGGATTATTCTCACGCCAGCGTTTGCCAAGTGCGACGGCACGCGGATGGCGGTTGGCTGGCAGTGCCAGTGCGCGTTCGAAGTCAGCCGGATCGGCGCCGCTGGTGGTGTAGTCGGGAAACGCAACCAGATCGTAACGGTCGCGCCTGCGGATCGGTTTGTCCGCCAGCATCTGAAAATCACGTGTCAGCCGGGTACCGTCAGGGGCTTTTTCCGGCATATCGAGTGCGAAAATCCATTGTTCGTCGTGTGGTTCAATGGTGATGCTGTAACTGACCGGAATGCCCTGGTTATGAATTTCTGCCAGTCCCTTGATGCGGCTTTGGCCACGTGTCCACTTGCGGCCATCGGTATCCCAGAGTACAGGTCCGCGCCAGTAAAGCTCGGACTTTTCCGGTACGACGTCGCGAAACTCTACCCGGAATGCGACTTCATCAGACTGGCCGAGCTGGCTGATACTGCCGGGCACCATTTCATCACTGAGGCCGGTCATACCGCTGTGCGCGTCATCCGGCAAACCCCAGAGTGGGCCGGGTGCGCGCGGAAAAAATACAAAAGCAATCAGCATTAATGGCAGTGCCTGCGCAATCAGCATGCCGCTGAGTTTCATTTTCTGACGTACCGGTAGTACCTGATACGGATCGTTCAGACTGACCAGCGTTGTGACCAGCAGCAGCACAACAACCAGCATCCAGCCGCCCGTCAACAATGTCTGTGAATAAAAGAAGTGGGTAACGATCAAAAACAGTGCCAGCGCCGTGGTGACATATTGATCACGGGTGGTATGCGCTTCCAGAAACTTGAAACCGGTCAGTACGATCAACAATGCCACGCCGGCATCGCGGCCGAGCAGTGTACCGAAATTCATGTACACACCAATGATGAGCAGCAATGCCAGCATGTTATGCAGCAACCGGATAATGGCGGCTGATTGCAGGCGTTTAAGCGGTGGCCAGAAAACCAGTAACAGTTTCCAGCCGAGTAACAGCAGGCAGGCGGCCGGTACCCAGACCGGGGTGTGCGGGAACTGGGCGACGACTGCCAATGTCAGCGCCAGCGCCAGCCACAGCAAGGCAACGCGTACCAGTGGCGGTTTGGGTGTGGTGCGGAATTTCAGCATGGCGGCAGCAATGAATTTTTACTACAAATCAAACTCGGTCAATGCGAGCAGACAGCGATGCCGGTGCGCCGGGCCATGGTCCGGTTCGATTTGTATGCCGGGTAACTGCAGGCCATAACGCAGGCCCTGGTCTTCGGCCGCAATAATCCAGCGGCACAATTGACTTAAGCGCGATTCGACATCGCCAACTGCCGTCGTATGTTCCCAGGCCAGAATCAATCGCTGCGCGCCACCCCCACTGAATCGCTTGACGACAATCGGTTGGCCACGTGCGACGGCTTTCCAGGCAATGCTGCGGATGGAATCACCCGGATGATAATTGCGAAAGCCGACAAAATCCTCGGCGCCCGCCGTCATACCAAGTTGATCTTCGGCATTCCAGGCGCTGGGTGCTGGCAACGACAGTGGGCCGGCAGGTTTGGGATAAATCGCGGCGAGTTGATCGCTGCGGCAATACGACCAGGCCCGGAACAAACCCAGCGGAAACCGGCTGCTGATGCGTACGCGCCCAAGCTTCAGATAACCACGGCGAACACTGGCAGCGGGAACCGCGACGGTTTTCAGTTCGGCAGTCAGTTGCGGCACATTGACTGCCGCATTGCGGCGGCCACATTGCAGTTCCAGTGCATAACGCGGCCGGCCGGCCAGGTTGCCGGCAGCACGCGGGCGATTATCCAGCGTCACCGGGAAATACGCGTTGTCGCCGGCAAATACGGCAGCCGGCGGGCCGGCGGAAACGCGCAAATCCTTGAGGTTACGGTAGGTATGCAAAATGGCCGGCAATAACAGGCTGGCGACCAGAAAGGTCAGTACATAGGCCAGGCTGTTGTCATAGTTGATTGCCCCGAGCAGCATCACGATCAACGTCACAACGAAAAGCATGCCGGCCGCGGTAGGCAGGATATAGACCCGGCGCCGGGTCAATGTGGTTTGTCCAGCTACTGACAGATCAGCGACTTGTGTATTCACCGCAATATGACAGCAGCGCCGATCAGGGGATTGGTACCTGTTTAATCAGATCCCGGGCCAGCTCGACCGGCGCATGGTTGCGTTGCTCATCGCGCGGTTGCAGGCGATGGCCGATGACGCTCGGCAGAATGGCCTGGATATCTTCAGGTAATACGGCGTCATGGCCATGCAACAATGACCAGGCCTGGGCGGCACGTAACACGGCGAGTCCGGCGCGTGGCGACAGACCGTGCAGGTAGCGGCCGGACTGGCGGCTGTATTCGAGCAGATCCTGAAGATAATCAAGCAGCGCCGGTGCGACATGGATGGCCTGGGCCTGCTTCTGCAGCATGATCAGACGTTCCGGTATAAGTAACGGTTGCAGATCGGCGAGCAGTTCGCGCCGGTCCCGCCCCGCCAGCAATTCGCGTTCGGCCTTTGCATCCGGGTAGCCGAGTTCGATGCGCATCAGGAACCGGTCCAGTTGTGATTCGGGTAACGGGAAAGTACCGATCTGGTTCATCGGGTTCTGCGTGGCGATGACGAAAAACGGTTTCGGCAGTGGCCGGGTCTGGCCTTCAATGGTCACCTGGTTTTCTTCCATCGCTTCGAGCAACGCGCTTTGCGTACGCGGTGTGGCGCGATTGACTTCGTCGGCAAGAATAACCTGCGCGAAAATCGGCCCGGGATGGAATGTAAAGCCGGCATTGTCACGGTCGTAAATCGAGACACCGAGGATGTCGGCAGGCAATAAATCGCTGGTGAACTGGATACGCTGAAACGACAGGCCAAAGACACGTGCCAGCAGATGCGCGAGTGTGGTTTTGCCGACCCCGGGCTGGTCTTCGATCAGCAAATGGCCGCGGCCAATCAGGCAGGTCAACGCCAGCCGTACGACATGTTCTTTGCCAAGAATAATTTGCGTAGCTTCGGCAAGGACCCCGGCGAGTTCGTCCCTGGCGGTGTGATTGCGAGCCTGTTGCTGTGGAATGCTCATACGTCTCTGGGGGTTTCTATTAGTTGTGTTTCGAGATTGCCATGTAAGTCAGGCTATCGCAATGATTTAGCGTTATTCACCGGCAACCATCAGCTTGTCTATGAGCACCGAACCGGTGCGCGTGCTCCGGCGTGGATCAATGTCCTGGCCGGTGGCGACAATACCCTTGAACAGGTCGGCCAGATTACCGGCAATGGTGATTTCTTCGACCGGATAGGCAATTTCACCGTTTTCGACCCAGTAGCCGGAAACACCACGCGAATAATCGCCCGTCATGATGTTGACGCCAAAGCCCATCAGGTCAGTCACCAGCAGGCCGGTATCCATCAGTTTCAGCAGGCCCGGCAGGTTGTATTGCTCCGCATTGGCAGAGCCCGGCTCGATACACAGATTATGCACGCCGCCCGCATTGCCGGTGGTTTGCAGTCCGAGTTTGCGCGCCGAGTAGCTGCCAAGGACGTAGCCCTGCAACACACCGGCAGTGACCAGATCACGCGCCCGTGTTGCGACACCTTCGTCATCAAACGGTGCGCTGCGCAGACCACGGCGCAGATGCGGTTGTTCATGTACCCGCAGCCAGTCCGGGAAAATCTGTTCGCCGACCTGGTCGAGCAAAAACGACGAGCGGCGGTACAGGTTGCCGCCGGACAGGGCATTGACCAGATGCCCGAACAGGCTGCCGGCCACCGGCGCCTCGAAAATGACCGGTGCACTGCGGGTATTCAGCCGCCGGGCGCCGAGTCGATCGACCGTGCGGCGGGCGGCGGTTTTGCCGATATTCTCGAGACTGTCGAGTTCATCGGCCACCCGCGCCTGACTTTGCCAGCCATCGCGTTGCATGCCGCTGGCGTCTTTGGCGATCACTGTGCAGTCAAGGCTGTGGCGCGAATACTGCCAGTAACCGTGAAATCCATGGCTGTTGCCATAAACATGAGCACCGCTGGCAGTCGCCAGTGTGGTGCCATCGGCATTCACTATGCGGGCATCAGTATCACGGGCAATCTGTTCGCAGGCCAGTGCCCTGGCTATTGCGTCCTGCGGCGAAATGGGCCACGGGTGGTACAGATCCAGATCCGGAATTGTGCTGGCCAGCAGCGCCGGATCCGCCAGCCCGGCACAGGGATCGGGTTTAGTGTGGGCAGCAATAGCCAGTGCGGCCTGGACGGTTTCGGTCAATGCAGCAGGTGACAGATCGCTGCTGCTGGCGCTGCCCTTGCGTTGACCCTGGTAGACCACCACGCCAAGGCCCTTGTCGCGTTGATGCTCCAGGGTTTCAACCTCGCCCATGCGCACTGTTGCGCTGAGACCGTCGCCGACGCCGATATCGGCCTCGGCGGCATCCGCGCCGAGGCGTTTGGCTTCATTCAGCACCAGATCGAGCAGGTCGAGCAAATGCCCGGGTTGGTCACGCAGGGGTTTGAGAGTTGTGCTGTCAGTCATGTTTGGTAGACAAGTTAATGGCGAAAAGATTGTCGAGCGATGCGGCACGAGCATAACAGTTCGTGCTGAACACAGCGAAGTACAGCCTGCCATTATCCACCATCTATTGTCTGTTTGCTTTTGTTACAATCCACGCCCATGGATGTTTCCGATTTACTTGATCCCCTCAATACTGCCCAGCGCGAAGCTGTAGCCGCGCCGACCGGCAATCTGCTGGTACTGGCCGGTGCCGGCAGTGGCAAAACCCGGGTGCTGGTACATCGCATCGCCTGGTATGTTCGCACCGGTGAAACCAGTCCGCATGGCATTCTCGCCGTCACATTTACCAACAAGGCCGCCGCGCAAATGCGTGCCCGTACTGAACAACTGCTGGGCATGCCAGCTAGTGGCATGTGGGTCGGTACGTTTCATGGCACCGCGCACCGGCTGCTGCGCGCGCACTGGCAGGAAGCCGGTCTGCCGCAGGATTTTCAGATAATTGACAGCGATGATCAGCTGCGCGTGATTAAAAGAACATTACGCGGCTTGAATCTGGATGAGGCGCAATGGCCGTCACGCGAGTCCCAGTGGTATATCAATGCCCGCAAGGAAGAAGGTGTAAGGCCACAGCATATTGATGCTCATGCCGATCCAACCATTACGCAAATGGTGCGTATCTACCAGGCTTATCAGGAAACCTGCAATCGTGGCGGGTTGGTGGACTTTGCCGAACTGTTGTTGCGCGCACATGAACTGCTGCGTGATAACGATTCGATCCTGAATCACTACCGCCAGCGTTTCCGGCATGTGCTCGTTGATGAATTCCAGGATACCAATGCATTGCAATACGCCTGGCTGCGTTTGCTGGTCGGTAATACCGGCTCGTTGTTTGCTGTCGGCGATGATGATCAATGTCTGGCGGCAGGCACACAGATTCAAATGGCCAATGGTTCCAGCAAGCCGATTGAGATGATTCAGACGGATGAGCAGATTTTCTCCAGTTACGGCAGTGGCGATTTCCGATCTGCCCGGGTAATGGAAACATTCAAACGTCGTCGCAAGGGACGCATGGTTCATCTGCATTTACGTTCTGGTGCCGTGCTGAAAAGTACGCCAGAACATACGCATTTTGCCGGTTACGTACTGGGTGAAGCGCCGCAAACCTATTTTCTGTATTTGATGCACAAGGAAGGTATGGGCTATCGCCTGGGAACTTCACAAGTCTATACCCGTGGTCAGGCAAAGGCAGTAGTCGGTTTCAAGCAGCGGGCGTTACAGGAAAGCGCCGATGCATTGTGGATTATTCGTACACACTCAACTGAAAATGAAGCCAGACTGGATGAGACACTGACATCATTGCGTTATGGATTGCCGATGCTGCCATTTGTGCCGCGCAAGGGCAAGGCCGTGAATGGTCTGGTACATGATGGCGCTTATATAAAGCGTGTATATGCATCGTTGGATACTACAGAAGCGGCCATGCGCTTGCTGGAATCCGTGGGTCTCGACCCGGAACGCCCGCACCATCTGCCACAATCCAGAAATTCAAACCGCCGGAATATTGTCATTACCCTGTGTGGTGATCGGCGTGGTCTGAATCCAATGCATAGAATTTCCGTCGCGGGCATTAATGCCAGGGATCGATCAGAACTTGAAGCATTGGGGCTAAGTGTGCGTAAAGTGAAAACTGGCAGTAATAGTTGGCGCTTTGAAACAGTGCGCCGTGATTTTGGCGAGCTGATGCAAATTGCGCGGCGGATTCGCGAACGCCTTGATGATTCGCGCTATATCATGCAAGGCCATATCCTGAACCGATCATTGCCATTTATCACTGCTGCCGCAATCCGCCCGGGCATGGTAATGGCCACTGCTGATGGTAATTTCGATGTTGTTGAGCATGTTCAGAATCAGGACACGGAAGCAGATGTCTATGATTTGAATGTTCAGAATACACATAATTTCATTGCCAACGGTGTGGTTACACATAATTCGATCTACAGTTGGAGAGGAGCTTTAGTCGAAAACATGCAGCGTTTTGAACGCGACTTTACCGATACACAGTTACTGCGGCTGGAACAGAACTATCGTTCTACCAGCACAATTCTCAAGGCCGCGAATGCGTTGATCGCCAATAACAGTGGCCGGCTGGGCAAGCAACTGTGGACGGAAGGTGAGACCGGCGAAAAGATCAAAATCTATACTGCATATAACGAGCAGGACGAAGCCCGGCATGTGGTTGACGAGATTGAAGTCTGGCATGCGCGTGGCCGGCCGTATCGTGACTTGGCCATTTTATATCGCGTCAGCGCGCAGTCGCGCATGCTCGAGGAAATGCTGGTGCGGCAGGCGATCCCGTATCGCATTTTTGGCGGCATGCGTTTTTATGAACGTGCCGAAGTCAAGGATGCGCTCGCCTATTTACGGCTGGCCGGTAACTTCAATGATGATGCGTCATTTGAACGGATTGTAAATATACCGACGCGCGGGATCGGTCAGCGCACCCTGCAGGAGTTGCGGGATCTGGCACGCAAGGAATCATTAAGTTTATGGCAGGCGGCCGAACAGGTACTGCGTGAAAAAATGCTGGCGGCACGGGCATTGTCGGCACTGCATGGTTTTCTGCAACTTATTTATGATTTAAGCGAAGATATAAAAAACCTGAATCAGCATGACGCGCTCGGCGAGATTATGGAAGCGGCGATCAACCGCAGTGGTTTGATTGCGCATTTCAAAAAGGAAAAAGGCGATCGCGGTCAGGACCGGATCGAAAACCTGGAAGAGCTGGTACGCGCCATGCGCGAATACAAGCAGCCGGACGACATGGCTGAAGAAATGACACCGTTACAACAGTTCCTTGCCAACGCATCACTTGAGTCCGGTGAAGAACAGGCTGCGACCGGCAGCGATTATGTGCAACTGATGACGTTGCATGCGGCGAAAGGGCTGGAGTTTCCGATTGTATTCATGATCGGCATGGAAGAAGGGCTGTTCCCGCATCAACGATCACTGGCCGATTCGGTGCAGCTCGAGGAAGAACGACGGCTGTGTTATGTCGGCATCACCCGGGCACAGGAACGTCTGACACTGGCGCATGCCGAACACCGGCGCATGCATGGCTCGGATTTTTATTCGCCGGCGTCACGCTTTTTGCGCGAGATTCCGGAAGAACTCATTGAAGCAGTGCGCCTCGGCGGTCAGTTGCCCCATGCCGGCCGGGCGAATGTCAGTAGTGGTCAGGCAAGCAATCGCAGTACTGCCGCAATAAGAGAAGAAACGGGGTTCCGTCTGGGTCAGCGTGTGAGTCATGCGAAATTTGGTGAAGGCGTGGTGTTGAATCTGGAAGGCCACGGCGCACAAACGCGTCTGCAGGTGAATTTCGAAAATGCCGGCAGCAAATGGCTGGTGGCGGCGTACGCGAATCTGCAAAGTGTCTAGCTGCGCCGCATTAAGGAACCTCTGATTTATTACGTCCTTTGCTACGTAACCGCTATATCCATGTAGCACTGCTCGTGCACTGAGAAGTAGCACACGGATGTGCTGATTACGAAGCTAAGGATGCAGTATTCATGGATGAATTATTCAGAGCTTCCATAATTTTCTGATACAAAAAAAGCGGTCACTGACCGCTTTTTAATGAATTGCTGATCAGGCTTACTGGCTTTCGGCAACCATGTAGTCAACTGCCGCTTTGACCTGGTCATCGCTCAGGTTCGGGTCGCCGCCTTTGGCCGGCATCGGCATACCACTTGTGCCGATGTATCCCTCTATCGCGTGCTTGTAGAGTGTGTCCATGCCCTGCTCGATCCGTGGCGCCCAGGCTTCGGCGTCACCAATTTTGGGTATTCCCGGAATAGCGCCGTTATGGCAGGAAATGCACAGGCCTTCATAAACAGAGCGGCCGGCATCGGCACCTTCGACATCGTCGGCTGCTGCTACCATGGTTTCTTCAGGCATTTCCTCGGTTTCAGCAGCCGGTTCCGGGTCGCCTTCGATACGGACCGCACCTGCCGGTGCCGTACGTTCAGAAATTATGGCAGCGCGAATTTCGTCATCGCCATACTCGACAGCACCGCCAACAACCCGCGCCATCAGAATAAAAACCACCATCATCACGGCCAAAACGATCACAACAATGGAAAAATTCTTGAAAAATACTCTATCTTCGGTGTCACTCATAACTCACTTCCTCAGTGTTATTGCAGCCTGCTAATCTAATTATTATCTGCAAAAGTATACCTGTTGTCGGGCAGGCGGCAAACACGTATGTCCGCTTATGCCGCACTGCAATATGATTTTCAGGCAGATTGTCGCAGCGGAATCAGCCGGACAGATTGCCTGAACAGGCTTTTTCCCGGCCGGTGGCCGACCTGTCGCAGCTGGTTATTAACGTTTGCAGGGTTCAACGAGGCAGCGGTCTGGCTGCCCGGATTCGCATGGGTATTTCAACAAACCAGTCTGGATGCTGTTAATTGACACGAAAATTTGCCATAGTTGATGCAGCTCTCTGAAGGAGAAGTACCATGTCTGCCCAAATAAAAGAAAATCGTACCACCGCCTTTGGCGGCTGCCCGCATGATTGTCCCGATACCTGCGCGATGCTGTTTGATATTGAAGATGGCAAGGTCGTCGGTGTTCGCGGTAATCCCGATCATCCGATGACGCGCGGTGGTCTCTGCGTCAAGCTCAAGGATTACGAACAACGCCATTACCATCCGGACCGGCTGCTGTATCCGATGCGCCGCACCGGGCCGAAAGGCAGCAAGCAGTTCGAACGTATCAGCTGGGATGAAGCGCTGGATGAAATTACCACGCGCTGGAAAGACATTATTAATGAATACGGTGCGCAGGCGATTATTCCCTACAGCTATCTCGGCCATCAAGGGCTGGTGCATGGCCTGAACGGTGGCGATGCATTTTTTAACCGCCTCGGCGCAACAGTGTGTGAACGCACGTTCTGTGGTGAAGGCTCGGCGACCGCCTGGTTGCTGACCCACGGTCCCAGCGGTGGCATGGATCCGGAAAGCTTTGCCTATTCCAAATATATTGTCATCTGGGCCTGTAATTCGGTCAGTACCAATTTGCATCACTGGTATTTCGTCCAGGATGCGAAAAAGCAAGGCGCGAAAGTCGTGGTTATCGACGCCTATCGTTCAAAAACAGCCGCGCAGGCTGATTGGCATATCGCACCGAAACCCGGCACCGATGGCGCACTGGCGATGGCGCTGATCCATACCATTATTGAAGAAGGTCTGGTCGATCAGGATTATGTCGACAATTACACGGAAGGGTTTGCCGAACTGGCCGAACGCGCCAAATCGCGCACACCGGAATGGGCCGAGGAAATCACCGGCATACCGGCCGAAGAGATCCGTGTACTTGCACGTGAATACGCGACCACGCAACCGGCGGCAATGCGTATTGGTGTCGCGCTGGAACGCCATTATGGTGGCGGCCAGACGATTCGTGCGGTTTGTTGTTTGCCTGCATTAACCGGTGCCTGGCGTCATGTCGGTGGCGGTATTTACCAGATGCCGGTGTGGGAGCACCCGTACAAATTCGACGTCATCTGTCGGCCGGATTTCATCCCGGAAGGCACACGCGTGGTTAACAATCTGCAGATCGGGCGTGCACTGACCGGAGAAATGGAACTCGATCCGCCGATCAAGTCGATGATGTGCTGGAACTCGAACCCGGTCACGCAGGCGCCCGAGTGCGACAAGATTGTGGAAGGATTATTGCGTGAAGATTTGTTTATGGTTTCGGCGGAGCATTTCATTTCCGATACCGCTTCGTATGCCGATATTTTGTTACCGGCATCAATGGGCGCCGAGCTTGAAGACATCATCCTGTCGTGGGGTCATAACTATCTCACTTACAATGCCAGGAGTGTTGAGTCACCCGGAGAGGCGATCCCGAACAACGAGATCTTCCAGCGGCTGGCCGCGCACATGGGTTTCGAAGACGAACAGTTCAAGTGGTCGGACAGCGAATGTCTTGAGCATTACGTTGACTGGGATGCACCGGCCTGCGAAGGGATTGATCTGGATTACCTGCGTACCCACGGTTACGCGCATCTGAATCTGGGCACGCCCGACAAGCGCGCACCGCATAAAGAAGGAAATTTCCCGACCCCGTCGGGCAAGTGTGAATTGAAATCATCGGCTGCGGCCAATGGCAACTTTGTCGCCGGGCCATTCCGGCAAATGTATGACGCCTTCCAGCCGGGTGAGGCGCTGGACCCGTTGCCCGACTACGTGCCGTCACGCGAAAGTCCTGCGACCAATCCGGAACTCGCGAAGAAATATCCGCTCAATATCGTGTCGCCGAAGAGTCATGGCTTTTTGAATTCGTGTTACGCGAATATGGATAACAAGATCAAGGGCCAGGGTGAACAGTTTGTCCTGATCAATGCTGTCGATGCCGAAAGCCGTGGAGTCAAGGAGGGCGATACCGTGCGGGTGTTCAATGGCCGTGGCGGTTTTGAGGGTGTCGCACGGGTGACTGATGATGTGAATCCCGGTGTTATCGTGGCAACGCTCGGTTACTGGCGTCAGTTGAATCGCGGCACGGTCAATATCATCAGCTCGGCCGAGTTTGTGAACATGGGCCACGCGCCGAGTTTTTCGGATAACCTGGTTCAGGTTCAGCGTATGTAAAGTCAAGGCTGCCGTCATTGCGGCGAAGGCCGCAGGCCAGTCGAACATGAGCGCTGAAAGCGTGCTTTATTTATATTGGCTACCGTCTTCACCGGTATGATAAACCTGTTTCGTCGCCCCGGCGAAAGCCGGGGCCCAGTGAAACAACCCCGAGGGACTTTTTAAAAGCACGGGCAATACTTACGGGCAATACTTAAGGTGAGTGAAAACAAACGCAGGCCAGTGCCTGCGTTTGTTGTTTGCGGCGGCCGGAAAGCATCAGTCTGGCCGCTTGATGGGCTGTAACTGCGGCGTGTCGTCTGTTGTTGGCTCCGCTGATATTTCCGGGGGTGTCACCAGCGCCGGATCGTCTTGTTCTTCCGGTGTCTTGCGAACCGGATCGTGATTGCCGCGCAGATACCGCAACGCACTGGTACCGAGTATGATCGCGCCCAGTGATGCAAATCCGCCGGCGCCACCGCCACTGGCCTGCACATTCACATTGCCGCCGCAGCCGCCCGTGCTGGCGATCAACATGACCAGTAGCAATACGCTGCCGGGCCGATTGCGACCAGGCCGATTGTGATGATGATTTCTCATGACACGATGATTGTACGCCGCATGGCTTTGTTGCCCCAAATGGTTTACAGGTATGAGCTTGTGCACGGTAGCCGGTCGTGCTGACAGCAGAACTGGCGCGATCCTACACCCATGCAGTCTATACAGTGCGGGTCAATGGAAGCGAAATCCGCCTGCCTGCTTGTGGCGAATCCACTGAACTGCTGCAGCTGCTGCAGCTGCTGCGTGCCGAAGACATCGCCAGTTGTGCGTTGATTACGGCTTTCAATCCGCATGGGCGTAAAACTGATGCCGCCGAAAACCAGCATCTGCAGCAACAGTTTATCCAGGCGGTGGCCAACCGCTGGCGCTATTATTCCGCCACCGGCAGTGACCCGGCAGGACACTGGCCAGCGGAGCCGAGTCTGCTGATACTGGACATAAAGCTTGAACAGGCACGCGAGCTGTCCCGGGTGTACCGGCAGAATGCATTCCTGTATGGCGAAGCTGGCCGTACAAAGCTGATCGCTGTGGATGCTTCACAACAGCCGCTGCTGGATGTTTATCAAACAGACCCGTTAACCGATGAGCCTGAAGATTCAATGAAACCCGATGTCCCGTTGGTCAACATCATGGACCTGCTGCTCGACGCCGTCTGCGTTGTCGATCAGCAAGGCCGGTTTGTGTATGTCAGTGCTGCCTCTGAACGTATATTCGGTTACACGCCCGAAGAAATGCATGGCAGGAATCCGCTCGATCTGGTGCATCCGGATGACCGCGCCCACACTGCGGCCGCGATCAGTGAAATCAGCGCCGGCAATGCCAAGCCGTATTTTGAAAACCGTTATATCCGCAAGGATGGCCAGATTGCACATATCATGTGGTCGGCACGCTTTGCACCGGAAGACCAGTATCGGGTCGCCGTGGCGCACGATATTTCTGAGCGCAAATATGCGGAGTTCATACACAAGGCGCAGTATGAAATATCCGAAGCGGCGCATAGCGAAGATGATTTACAGGCTTTGTTTAAAAGCATTCATGCAACGATTACCGAATTTCTAACAGCAGACCGGTTTTATATTGCGCTGCGCGGCGGCACAGACGAAGCACTGGAATATGCCTATTATTACGACGTAACCGAACAGGTTCCCGAACAAACCCCCGCCGCCGACACGTTTTGCGTTGAGGTGATGCGAACCGATGCGCCGTTGTTACAGATATCTGCTGCAATTGCAGCAGGCACAAACAACAGCCAGCTTATGACAAGTCGACTGGGTGTACCGTTGAGCATGAACAATACAACGCTGGGCGCGTTGATAATGCAGCACAGTTCACAGGCAATGTCTTATAGTGACAAGGACAAGGAGTTCCTGCAGTTTGTTTCGACGCAGATAGCCACCGCCGTTGAGCGCAAAAAATTGCAGACACAAATGCGTTATATGGCGTTGCATGATGTGCTGACCGGCTTGCCCAATCGGGTGCTGTTTCAGGATCGTTTGCGGCTGGCATTGGCCCGGGCCCGGCGCGAAACAGCTTTGCTGGCCGTGTTGTATCTGGATCTGGATAAATTCAAGCAGGTGAACGATGACTTTGGGCATGCGGTGGGTGACGCGCTGCTGCAAGAGTCGGCACAGCGACTCAGGGACTGTCTGCGTGAAGTGGATACGGTGGCACGGATTGGTGGCGATGAATTTGTGATCCTGCTGGAGAATATTAATCGGCATGAAGACATTGAAAGGGTTGTAAGTAAAATTCAGGCAGCTTTCATGCTGGAGTTTGCCGTCGAAAATCGTGTGCTGAAAATCGCACCCAGTATCGGAATTGCAGTTTATCCGCAGGATGGTGATGATGATCAGCAGCTTTTGCGCCATGCTGATGATGCCATGTACGCAGCCAAGCCGAAATAAAAAAGCCGGAAGCCCCTGGGTAAGGACACCCGATATGGGTGTCGTCGGGCATGGTTATTGTTTTACCACCAGCCACAAACCGGAGTCAGGGTTTGCATTTGCCAGCTGACCCGTGTTGTTCTCATCGCCTGATGCGACAGCAGGTTGCTGAATTTCGTCGCCGTATAACGCACATTGACCGAGACATTCTCGTTCAGATCAATACCGGCTTCGGTATTGGCCTCGACACCGTTCTGACCTGTTTGCGCAACATTGCTGTTCCAACTGGCACCGTGCAGGCGGCTGTCGCGTTCGGCCAGGCGGGCGTTGCCCTGCTCCTGTCACGGGTAATGAATTTTGCGACCACTTCTAGCCAATCTTTTTGCCGGGCAAACCAGTCGCCAGAAACTTTAGCAGTCTGTCCGTGTTGGATAAATCACCATAGAGTATTTGCGGGTTTCCGGATTGACTGGCATTCATCAATGCCGGCGTTGCAAATACGCCATATTTTATTACCTGTTCCGGCTGACTTAATAAATCAACTACTTCAGCCAGCACGCCATCAATCGCGAGTTGATTCAGGGCCTGCTCGAGGTTGCCGCGTGCCCGTTGTGAACGCGGTGAATCACCGGTGATAAACAGAACCAGATGCGCCCCTGACCTGGCCTCAGGTTGCGACTCCGCGTTCATTTTTCCCCTCCGGTATGTTTCGGTTCAGGAGCATTTATGGCTTTGGTGCTGCCTTTGTCACGCTTTTGCATAATGTCGCTTTCCCGCTTCGATTCTTCGCTGTCGGTATCCGCAAATTCCTGCATTTCAAGTCGTAGTTCTTCCTCAAGACTTCGCGTCTCGCTGGCGGCTTTTTTCTCCCGGCCTTTGGCGAGTTCAATTTCACGTTTCAGTTTTTGCTGTTGTTTGCTGCGATCGACTGAACGCTTTTTTTCAAGGCTCGCCAGTTCCTGTTCCTTCTGCAGTCTGGCGGTGCCCATCAGCACTTCCGAGCCAAACTGATAGACATCCGCCAGGTCGAGACCGCTGGTTGCGAGCACCAGCTCGCGAACCTGGTTGGAATGGCCGGTGCCGCGCGATTTTACGACAGACAGTGTCCGGTTCCGCTCACCACCTCTGACGGCATAGCCAAGCGCAATCCAGGTGTCTACCAGCGTCGAGGTGTGGCTCAAAGTGGATTCGCCTCCAGGTTCATTCCCAGTTAATGAAGTAAGTATCGTGGTAATACCACTGGCCCGGGCAACACCCAATATCCGCTCGATGGCAATATATGTGGCTGCGGTGCTGGCCGCTTTTAACAAGGCCGAGACCGGATCAATGACCAGACAATCGGGTTTGAACTCATCAAGCATGCGCAGTATTTCAACGTAGTGATCTTCGACCAGTGAGCGCCAGGCTTTCCGTGAATCGATTTTGACAAGCCCGGCATCTATAGCCGGCGCAAGATCAATACCGACCGAGGCGACGTTACGCACGATGCGGTCAGCCAGTTCATCAAAACTGATGTAAAGCGTACGCTCCTTGCGACCGGCGGCAGCAAGCGCAAAACTGGCCCCGAGTAGTGTGGTTTTGGCTGTGCCCGGTCGCCCGGAAACGAGTGTGGTGGAGCCGCGATACAAACCACCGTCAAGGACGGCATCAAGCCGCGGAATGCCGGTTTGCAGGCGTTCATGGCTCACCGGTACGGCCGCTTGTGTCACCCGGTCAGCGAATGGGATATGCAGACCGTCATTATCAATGACCATGGGCAGTTCATCCGTTACGTGTGCCGAGCCACGATACTTGACGATACGGAAGCGCCGGTTGAGCCTGCGTTCAACCAGGCCCTGCGATAAATTCAGTACGGTATCAAGCATGTATTCAACATCTTCGAGATAAGCCACAAGCGTGGTATCGGCGGCAAACTGCTTGGCCGTCAACAGCAGTGACAATTGCTGCTGTTCACACCAGTTGTTGATGGCCACAATCTGGGCAACGGCGGAGTTGGTGTCAGGTTGCATTCGCAACAGACGATCAATACCATCGAGTACAATCCAGCCGGCGCCGGTTTTACTTGCCCGGCTGCTGATGACAGCCAGCAACCCGTCCAGATCAAAGCCACCTGACGTCGTTGCATCGTGTGCCGGCCGGGGGCATCGATGACATCCCAGTTATCGGCAGCAATCAGTGTTTTACCCCAGCTGAATGATGCCGCATCGCGATGAATCTGCGCCCTGGATTCTTCGAACGACACATAGATGGCGCCCGTGCCGGTCGTGATCGTTTTGGCGAGTATCTGCAGACAGAAAACAGATTTGCCGGCGCCGGCCTGACCGATTATCAGTGTGGCGCCTGCTGCCGGCAGGCCGCCGCCGGTAATTTCATCCAGGCCCGGCAGGCCGGTTTTACGTTTGATTAGCGCAGGTTCCGGCGAATTCATGCTGTAGCTCCATAAGTATTACGTGTATTTGCAATCGCATATCAGGCGCTTGTCATACTGCTGTTGTAACTGGCTGTCAGTGGCAGCGGACATCTCTTGTCCAGCAGCCAGCGAAAGTCCTCGGCCTCCAGCGGCATGCTGAAATAATAGCCCTGTCCGGCCTTGCAGCCGAGATCAAGCAACGCGTTCCGCACTGCAAGGTCTTCAATGCCTTCTGCTACGGTCTCGGCGCCAATGGCTTCGGCAATATCCAGGATCGCACTGACAATACTGCGGTTATAGTTATTACCAACAAGGTTTTTGACGAAACTCTGATCGATCTTGATTTCATCAAACGGATACTGCTGCAGGTAGCGCAGGGATGAGTAGCCGGTGCCGAAATCGTCAAGTGACAGACGCACGCCTGTTTCATGCAGTTTCAGTATTTCTGCCTTGATAATGCCGGATGCTTCATCAAGAACGCTTTCGGTGATTTCCAGTATCAGGCTGCCGGGCTCGACCTGATGATCAGCCAATGCAGCGGCGACGATCTCTGTGAAACTTTCATCGATAAACTGCACCAGCGAGACATTGACCGAGACACACACAATCGGCAGGCCTTCATCACGCCAGCGGCGCAGGTAACGGCAGGCTTCATTGATAACCCAGCGCCCGATCGGGCGTATGAGCTGGCTTTGTTCGGCGACCGGAATAAAGCTGGCCGGTGGTTGTAGCCCACGCTCGGGATGATGCCAGCGCAATAATGCCTCGCAGGCTATCAACTCGCCATTTATGAGATTCACCTTGGGTTGAAAATGCAGCTCAAACTCCTGATTCTGATTGACAAGTGCCTGGCGCAGTTCCTTGCTCAGGCGGACACGATCACGTGATGCGGTATCGAATTCAGTTTTATATATTCTCCATCTGCCGGACTTTGCCCGCCGGGTCTCGAACAGGGCAAGTTCGGCCTCATGTATCAATGCCTCGACATCACGGATATCTGTCGCCAGCAGGGTATAGCCAAAATGGGCATTGGTATAAATGAGTTGGTCCTCAAGTCTGAGCGGCTCGGCAAATACCGACTCCAGTGCCACGCGCTGTTGTTCCAGTTCAGGTTCAGACTCCGTCTGTATGTACAGCATGAACTGATCGCCGCTGGTACGGCCGACCAGCCCGTTGTCGCCGGTGCTGGTGCGGAGAAGTTCAGCCACATATATTAATAGTTGGTCACCGACCGCATAGCCATGGGCGTCATTGACATCATGCAATTGCTCTATATCCAGTAATACAACTATGCCATGAGCTGGCCAGCCATTTCGCTTGATGCTTTTAAAGAGTTGGGCGACGAAGCCATTGCGCGACCACAGGCCGGTCAGCTGATCCTCGAAAGCCAGTTGACTCAGTTCCAGTTCCGCCAGTTTGCGCTCGGTGATGTCGATATGCATGACGACGGCGCCATAATTTTCCTCACCAGCCTGGCTCGAAGTCAGCTGATTGACCATGACCCGGAACCAGCGCTTTGTATCCGGCGAATGGCACGGGTATTCCAGTGTAAAGGTGGTCAGTTTATGGGCAAGAGTATCCTTCAGTCCCTGCGCGACAGCGAGGGCATCTTCGCGGCAATCACCGCTGGCGGCTTTACATATCTCGATATAACTCTGCCCGATGCCGGAGTGTGGATCCGTGAAGGCATTCTCCTCGCCATAGTGACGCCACTGATCATTGACATCAATAATGCGGCCATCAGCGTCGAGCAAGGCAATATGCGCCGGCAGTGAATTGATGAGTGTCTGGCGCATGGCCAGTGCATCACCCAGTTCATCACGCGAGGCCCGCAGGGCCTGCTCGTTTTGCTCAAGCTTCGCGATCAGGGCATGAAACTCAGTGACATCCTGCAGGCTGCCACTGAAATAACGCGGCTTGCCGTTGTTATCGTATTTCAGCTCGGCCCACAAATGCACATACCGTGTGGTTCCATCGGGAAGAATGATCCGGATTTGCGTGTCCAGTGGTTGCTTGCCGGTTAATGCGATGTCACGCAAGACCGTAAATGATTCGACATCATCCGGATGCACCAGATCAAATAAGGTCTGTGCCGATGGCGTGAAGCTGTCCGGCGATCGACCGACAATCCGGTAACATTCAGCCGACCACTCGGTTATATTGGTTTGCAGATCCCGGCGCCAGCTGCCGAGCCTGGCGATGCGTTGCGATTCCTCCAGCATTTTGCGCTGATGTTCCAGCTGCGCCTGTTGTTCCTGAAGATGCTGGTGTGCATTTTGCTGGTAGTCCAGCAGGCCATTAAAAGCCTGGCCGATCGCTGCCAGTTCATCCCTGCCTGAAACATCAACGCGCGCGCTTGCATCACCGGCACCAGCACGTTTGATTGTTTGCAGCAGTGCCCGGGTCGGTTGATTGACGCGCCGATAAATCCAGACAAACGCGATCATGGAAATTATTGCAAACAGCACTGCCGAACCGGCGAACAACAGGGATGTGCGATACACATCCCGGGTGTGCAGTGTTTGTTGCTGCGTGATCGCCTGCGACAGCGCCGTATCCATTGCAATGCCATGATTGGCAATATTGTTCAGTATAATTTGACTACGGTGATCCAGATTCAATAGCCCGTGTGAATGATTCTGTATTTTGGCGGTGTCAGCAGTGTTAATTCCGGCAGCATCTGCCGCAATGATTTTATCCAGTTCAGCCAGTATGATTTTTACATGATGCGCTGCCTTGCCTGTCCCGGGAACGGTTTCTGCCAATGCCTGTAAAGTTGATTGCAGCGAGCGGCCTTCATGTTCATAGTGTTGCCAGAGTGACGTATCAGCACCAAACAACAGCAGGCTGTCACTGGCCACCGAAAAATTATCGGCGCGGCGCTTTAACTCTACCAGCTCGGAGACCGACTGCTGATTGGCACGGATACTGGCCAGACTCAACAGGCTGATCGTCAGCAATACCAGCAAGCCGACAATACAGGCGACCATGCAGACGGCGGTGAGCTGCGTCAGCTTCATGGTAACGCTGATTCATTTATATGCGGCAGACCTATAGCGGAAGGTGACAAGGCACGCAGGAATTGCGGCGCAATCATTGACAGGATCGGCGGCGCTTCTGCTACCTGCACGTAGCCTGCCCGTTTCGCCCAGTCAAGTTGTTGCCGAAACGTTGCAATCAGTGACCAGTCCAGACTGAGATCATAGGCCAGTGTTTCTGCACTGACCGGCAAGCTGGCACCGGCTAACTGTGAGTGATCGAAATACAGCCTGAGTGCCTGGGCCGGTTCGGCATCAATAATGTTGATAGCATTCTGGTAGGCACGCAAGACGGCCGTAATGACCGCAGGATTCTGCTCGATCATTTCGCGGCGTGTGACCAGTATCCATTTCGCTGCATAAATATTACTGCCGGGGAAGCGATGTATATCCTGTCCGGCTTGCTGTTCGATATAAGCGGACCAGGGTTCCCAGATAACGGCGGCATCAATGTCGCCATTGATTAAGGCATCAGTGATGGCGTCAATACGGTAATCAATGATCGCTATGCTGGCCGTGTCCAGCTTGTGGTAGGCGGCAAACAGCCACCAGGTGAATTCGGCATTGGTGCCCCGCATCAACCCGACCCGCTTGCCGGCCAGATGGTGCGGCTCGCGCAGTCGCCGATCGGCCAGAGCGACGACCTGGTTAAAGCGGGTGGAATGGACCAGGCTGGCCAGTATGACCGGGTCATCGGCCCCGCCGGGCGTGGTATCTGTGAGCATATCCAGCACCACAGGGGTCAACGACATCAAGGCAAAATCGGTTTGCCGATTGCGCAACAAGTCGAGATTCTGTTCGCCGGACAGGCTGTAGTCGACGCTGGCACTGAGATTCTCAGCGCTGAACAAAGCGTGCTGATCGGCCACCAGCGTCGGCAGGTCGCCGAGAGAGTCAACGCCGCCAATGCGGATCTCGGCTAAGGTCTCAGCGTATAGCGGCCACGGCAACGTGATAATCGCGAGCAGGGCAATCTTGACTAGTTTTAAAACAGTTGCCTTAATCGGCCAGCGCATGCAGCAACTCCTCTGACGATATTTTACGCTTCCGCTGCTCTACTGTAGCGTTTCCTTAATCAGAGCATTAAGGCACCGGCGGTGCAAAGCCAAGAAAGTTCCCAACACAATTAATCACATAGGCAATTAATTTTGCTATCAGTATCTATATAAAGACTATAGTACAGATTTGTTGCTAAAGCAGCATGTAAATGCAAATAATTGTTATTTGAAACGGTCGTTTAACGAGCTTTGTTCATGTCATTTGACACTGGTTCATTAAACGGCCTGTTGCTCTATACTTGGGCTAAATGCATAACCAGCAGGCGCCTGCCATGAATTTTATCGACCAACCGGATAGCGACCCAACACGGCAATGAAAGCGCCCGGACCACACACGGCTGGTAACGCGGCACTTATACAACTGCGCTCCGGCACCCGGGCGCAGCACACCAGACTGGAATCCGTGCCGGCATTGCAGCGGCTGTTCGCTGCGGATTACACAATTCCCGAATACAAGAACCTGCTGCAGGCGTTTTTGTCCGTTTTCCGGCCCCTGTAAAATGCCCTGCATAGTTCGGGCAATAATACGCTGGCGCTGCTCGGCTATTATTGCCGTAGCGGTGATCTGGAAACCGATCTGCAAATGCTGGGGGGCATCTCCAGCGCTGCTGCAGTATCTGTTCCAGCGTCCCTGACGGCCTCCCCGGTGGCCGAAGCGGGCTGCCTGTACGTTCTTGAAGGCTCGCGGCTGGGTGGCCGTGTTATTGCCCGGCAATTGACGCACACGCTAAACCTGTCAGCGGATAACGGCCTGTGTTTTTTTACCGGCGCTGCCGCTGCACGGGACGATAACTGGAAACGATTCTGCCACCGAATCGAACTGTTCTGCAGTACACCCGCCGCCAGACAACTAGCGGTCACCTCGGCATCACTCACCTTTGAACTGTTTTCGGCACAACTCGCTCATGAATGAAACCTCGGCTGAAAACCTGGACCCGCGCGTGGCGTTATATGAGGAATGCGAAAATGAACCCATACATATACCGGGCAGCATTCAGACTTACGGCGCGCTGCTCGCCGTCGACAGCCAGAGTGGCCGGATCATACAGACCAGCCTGAACACGCAAGCGTATCTGGGCTATAAGCCGGCAAGCCTGCTCGGCTGCTCCATAGCAAGCATCATTGGTGAGACTGCAGCGGCGGAGATTGCGCACCAGAATCTGGTTCCACACTATCCCAACCTGCACAAGCCCGTTTTCCTGACGTTAGAGGGCGCGGACAATCAGCCCCGTGACCTGATCATGCTGGCGCATAAAAACGGCGATACCACCTTGCTGGAGTTTGAAGCCAGCGTGGCCGGTTCGGAGGCGCCGATGATTGCGTTTCATCGCCTGCTGGATACCTTGAACAGCATCAGTCAGTGCCGTTCGGAGAGTGAATTTCTGCAACAGGCGGTAACGGAGATTCAGGCACTCACCCGGTATGAACGGGTAATGTATTACCATTTTAATAATGACGGTACCGGCGTGGTCACGCATGAAGTGCGCTCGACCGACGCCGTGGCGTCTTATCTCGATCATCATTTCCCGGCCTCGGATATTCCGTCCCAGGCACGCGAACTTTATCGCAGGAACTCGCTGCGCTTCATATTCGATACTGAAGCCGAACCCGTTCCTATCGAGCCGGTACTTAACCCGAACACTGGCAAACCGCTGGATCTGTCGTTCTCCATTTTCCGCAGCGTATCCCCGGTACACGTCGAATACCTGCGCAATATGGGCGTCCAGGCCAGTCTGTCGGTTTCCATCGTCGTCGATGGTCAGCTCGAAGGCCTGATCGCCTGTCATCATCGGACGGCTAAAACCGTGTCTGAACCCGCACGCGCCAGCTGCCAGACACTGAGCGTCGAGCTTGCCTCGCATCTGGCACGGCTCCGCTCGGTCAATGAAAGCAACTGGCAAAATGCCACCAGGGAACTACTGCGGCCGTTCATCAATGAAGTGGTCCGGGGACAGAGATTCATTACCTCGTTCAGGCACCACATTGGAGAACTGCTGCCGCTAATTGATGCGGACGCGGTGTTCCTGCAGTTCGGCTCCGAACATGTCTCGGTGCCCAAAAAGGCGGAAAAGATTCCCTTCCCCGTCGAGCTACAGGAAGCCTGTCAGGATCAATCAATCCTGGCGTCCGATCGCCTGGGTGCAATGTACGGCCTGTCCCAACAACAGCGGCAGCTTATCACCGGCGGCCTCCTGATCGATCTGGGCAACGGGGATTTCCTCTGCTTCGGCAGGCAGGAATATCGGCACAGCGTCATCTGGGCCGGCGATCTCAGCGAACTCAAGCAGAAAAACGTGGCCTCTAGCGGGCGGCTTGACCCGCGCAACTCGTTCGCATCGTGGCGCGAGACCGTGCGCGGCAAGAGCCGGCCATTTAGCGCCAAAGAGGAAGCCATGGCGAGGACGCTGTGGTACCTGCTGATTGAGGCGCGTGCTCTCGAGTTTCGCCGGTTGGCCGAGGAAAAGCTGAAAACCGAGGCGGACATTGATGCACTGACCGGTCTGTTGAACAGAAAGGGATTCTTGAAGCGCGGCCAGGAGGAACTGGAACGTGCGTGCCGCTATGGCCGCACGCTGGCGCTGATATATCTGGACATTGATCATTTCAAGCGCATCAACGACAGCCTGGGGCACGACGCCGGAGACGCCGTGCTGCGCTGGCTTGGCGACTTCTTCAGGGAGCGCCTGCGCACCAATGACATCTGCGCGCGCCAGGGTGGCGAAGAATTCGTGATTTTACTGCCGGAAACCGATACCGAAGCTGCCGTTAGCATGGCTGATTCGCTGCGCCAGCAACTCGAGGATCACGCCCTGGAGTATAACGATGGCGAGATCCGTTTCACCTGCAGTTTCGGGGTTTCAGTCCTGGCCGATTTTGCCAACGACACTCTGGACAGCCTGCTCAAGCGTGCTGACCAGGCCCTTTACCAGGCCAAGGGAGCCGGGCGCAACCGCGTTATGGTGAACTGACATTCAGGTATGCCGGCAATAGACAGGTTTCTGGAACAACGCTGCGCATGAACGCGTGGCCGGCTGGCCATTAATCCAGAAAAATGCTATCGCATTTCTGGATTACATATGACCCTTATGTTTCGCGGACTCAATTCTGAAGTGCAACGTTGCTATTGAAGAACACTTCATGAGGTGTTCTGTGACCTTGACAGCCATATAATTGCTTTGCCTCTCACTAGCACGTCGATCTGTATGCGATTGCTATCCTCACGAATTCGACTCTTTAGCAAAAACCCGCCGCACCTTCGTGGCCAGTTCCAGACGGGTATAGGGTTTGGCTCAGTTTGAATTTCCCCGCTTCTTGTAAGAGCCCCGATACTTGGGTGGTTCGTCCTTGAACGGAAAGGGGCCGCAAATTTTTCAGTGTTTACGTTGTGGCGGCACTCCTGGCGGGGAGCTTTAACGCATAATTCTCCAGCGAGAAGGCTTCCGCCCAGCGGCGCAGTTGCTCCGCTTCAACCGGCCGGGAGAAATAGTAGCCCTGGATTTCCATGCAGCCCATCTCATGCAGCGCTTCGATCTGTTCACCGGCGTCGACGCCTTCGGCCACGGTCCTGATGCCGAGGGAGTGCGCCAGGAAGATGGTCGCCGCCACCACGCTGCGCGTGCGCGGGGATTCCAGCATCTGGATGACGAAGGAACGGTCGATCTTCAGCGAATGAATGGGCAGGCTCGCCACGTAACTCAGGGACGAATAGCCGGTGCCGAAGTCATCGATGGCGACCACGATGCCCCGTTCCTTGAGCCGGTTGATCAGATCCTGGACCATGGCGGGCTCCTGCATCAGCGTGGATTCGGTGATCTCCAGTTGCAATAACTCCGGAGTGAGCTTCCAGGTATCCAGTAGCGTGTCGATCCGGTCCAGGAAATCGGGATCGTGGAAACTGTTCACGGAAATATTGACCGCCACCGGCATTTCGAAGCCCTGATCGCTCCACGAGCGGCACTGCTGCACAGCGTCCTCCAGAACCAGGTAGGTCAGCGGGTCGATGAGCCCGGTTTGTTCCGCGATGGCGATGAATTCGGCCGGGGGCATCAAGCCCTGTTCGGGGTGCCGCCAGCGGACCAGGGCTTCGGCACCGGAGACCCTGCCCGTACCGATATCCACCTGGGGCTGGTAATGCAGCACGAACTGGTTCTCCTCGATGGCCGTGCGCAGTTCCGTGATCAGGGCAAGATGGCGCTGACTTTCCGATTCCGTCGGCCCGCTGTACAGTTCAAATACTGTTCCGTTCCGTTTTGCGTGCCGCGTCGCCATAGCGCTGCGCAGCATCAGGGCCTCGGGGTCCAGTCCGTGATCGGGCGCCAGCGCCGCGCCGGCACGCATCTGGATGCTGATGGGGATGCCCGCCTGCCGGAAGGGTTCGCCCAATAACCGCTCGACACGCCGTACACAATCCCGCGCATTAACGAGGCCGCCTTCGCTCAGTAAAACCACGAATTCGTCGCCGCCGATCCGCGCCAGCAGCTCGCCTTCGTGCAGGGCGCCACGGAGGCGACTCGCGATCTGCCGCAGCAGCTCGTTCGCCTGCCGCACCCCGATGCCGGCCTGGATTTCGCCGAAGCGGGCCACGTTCAGGGTCAAAAGGGCGCACTGTTGCCCGGCAGGCAATGCGTCGACGGTCCGTTTCAGTGTTTCCATCAGCTGGTTACTGTTGGGCAGACCGGTCAGTTCATCGATATAGGCGAGATACTCGATGCGTTCCTCGGCCAGTTTCTGTTGGGCCTGTGCGCGCAGGGTGACAATCCCGAAGGCAAGATCGTTGGCCAATCCCATCAATAAATGAAGTTCTTCGTCATCGAAGGCGTCCGGTTTGTCGGCATACATCATCAGCGCCCCGAATGTAATACCTGCCGAATTCTTAAGCGGCAGCGCGATTGAAGACTGGTAGTCGCGCCGGCACGCCTCGTCGCGCCACGGTGTCATGCTTGGATCAGTGAGAATGTTCTGGCTGATCTGAGGCTCACCGGTACGGATCGCCCGCCCGGCGGGCCCGAGGCCGCGCCCTTCTTCTTCCGACCAGCTGATGCGGGCACTTTCCAGATAGCCGGCTTCATACCCGGCCTGCGCCACCGGCTGCACGCTCTTGGCCTCGTCTTCCTGTTTGAACCCGACCCAGGCCATACGGTAACCGCTCACCTCCACGCATAAGCGGCAGACGGCATCGAGCAGGGCAGATTCCTCCTTTGCATGGATCAGTTCCGAATTCCCGGCACTTTGCACGCGCAGCGCACGGTTGACCCTGAGCAATGCCTCTTTTACCCGTTTCCGTTCAATGGCCTCGCCGACCTTAAGGGCGACCTGCTGCAGGAGCTCCCGTTCTTCCTTGAGAAACGGGCCTTCATCCGCTTCGGGACGTTCATCGAGATAGCAGATTTCGACCGTGCCCGCGCTACGGTCACTCACGATGATATCTTCCCTCTGTTGCCAGGCGGATTGGCGAAAGCCCTTGCTGGTATACGCGCGGCCATCAAAGGTGATTCTTGCCGCCGCGATTTCCGGATACCGCCAGCCGGGAGGAAGAACAGCGGCCACGGTCTGCAGCATTTCCTCCAGCGGATCTTCCGCATTAAGCAGTATTTCGGCAACACGACGGACGCAGGTCTGCTCCTTGATCCGTTCTCGCAATTGTTGCGACGTTTCCAGCAGAGCCAGTTCATTAAGCTTGCGCTCGGTGACGTCGCGCAGATAAACAATATCGTAAACTTGCTTCGACAAAGTAGTCCGGGAACTGCGGACATCGGCGGTGACCGTGCCCCGTTGCGGATGGGCGACCTGGATCTCGGTGGGACTGTCGGCCGTGATAACGTGTCCAAAGGGCTGTCCCAGCAATTCGGCCGCCGGCCGGCCGAACAGCGTTTCGCCCGCCGGGTTGGTATAGACGATGATGCCGTCGGCGTCGAGCACGAGCACGGTATCGCTGGCCGCTTCCACCAGATGCCGGAAGGTTGCGGCGCCCGGTTTCATCTGGGAGCTTCCCGGGGCCCGGGTTTCTGGGCCATTTCAGAGCGGTTGCGGGTTTCCTTGGCCTTGTAGAGGGCACGGTCCAGGCGTATGAGGGTATCCTGCAGGCTTTCGCCAGCATGGACTTCGGCAATACCCAGGCTGATGGTGATGTGTCCCGCCTCCGCAAACGCGGTACGCGCTATTCGCTTTCGAATACGTTCGGCCAGGACCTGCGCCCGGTCACCGTCCGTCGCCGGCAGCAGGATCATGAACTCCTCGCCGCCCCAGCGCGCCGTGATGTCGATGTCGCGCACCTCCTCCAGGGTCAGTTCGGCCACCTGCTGCAGGACCCTGTCGCCGGTATCGTGTCCGTAGCTATCATTGACCGCCTTGAAGTGATCGAGATCGAACATGATGAGGGAAAACACGTCGCCGTAGCGCGCTGTGCGGCCCATTTCCTCATCCAGAGGCTCGTGCAGGGCGGCACGATTGAAGAGACCGGTGAGATAGTCGTGATGAGCACGCTGCCGCAACTCGTTGATGGTGGTCATGTCCGAGAAGATAGCGACGTAATACATCAAATCGCCGTTATCGCGGCGGACGGGGCTGATGCTCAGCCACTCCTGGTATA